>JAFRLF010000109.1 GCA_017431365.1 Clostridia bacterium
AGCATCCGAGAGATTTCCGGTGACAATAGCGAGAGGGATCCACCTGTTCCCATACCGAACACAGAAGTTAAGCCTCTTAGCGCTGATGGTACTTGGCTGGAGACGGCCCGGGAGAGTAGGACGTTGCCGGGAAACAAAAGGCGAGGGAATTGGAGAAGCGAAGGCTTCTCCAATTCTCAAAACCGTAAGAAGAGAAAAGCGCAATCGCGCGCGCGTTCCTCAGTAGCTCAATGGCAGAGCACTCGGCTGTTAACCGAGTTGTTGTAGGTTCGAGCCCTACCTGGGGAGCCAATAACAAGAACGCTGGTTTTTCATAAGCCAGCGTTCTTGTTTTTTCCCTACGTGACTAAATTTCCTAACGTTAGTGCGTCGCCAGCTGGAATTGGCTTTTGAATGAAGCCAACGGATTTGCAGCCCGCCGCCTTGCCAGCTTGGCTATGGAACCGGATTCCGGCCCTGGTATCAGAGTCGACAGTGACTTACGCCGAGATCTTTACCTGGTGGCCGTCCTCCTGAAAAACGAGGATTTCGTCGATCCGCACCTCGAAAACAGCGGCGAGCACGACGAGATTGTCCACGGTCGGCAGGGCCGTTCCTCGCTGCCACTTGTAAATGGCCTGCGGTGTGTTGAAGCCGAAAACATCCTGAAGCGCCTTCACTGAGATGCCTGCGCGGCTCCGCAGGCGGGCGATGTTTATTCCCGTTGCGGTCATGTCAATGACCGGTACTCGATTCATTTTATTTACGCTCCTGTTCCGGCGCTGAGCCGGACAGCAGCCGGCTCAGCTCGCCTTGAAGTTGTAGATGGGCTTGAGAACTTCGATGACGTCCACGCTTTCGCTGACGACGTCGATGATGTCACTGAGTGACTTGTAGGCCATCGGCGCTTCGTCGAGAGTCCCTTCGTTGACCGAGGTCGTGTATATGCCGGACATCGCCCGGCGGTACTCGTCCATGTTCAGGCGTTCCCTGGCCGCCGTCCGCGACATGATGCGTCCCGCGCCGTGCGGGGCGGAGTAGTTCCAGTCAGGATTGCCTTTTCCCGTGGCGAGGATGCTGCCGTCGCGCATATTGATGGGGATCAGCACTCTTTCACCCTCGTGGGCGGCGATGGCGCCCTTCCTGAGGATCATTTCGTCAGTGTCGATGTAGTTGTGCACGGTGTGAAACGCGTCCACGGCCGCGACCCCGATTCGCTCGAGGATGATTTCGGCCATCCGCTCCCGGCTCCTGCGGGCAAAGCGCTGGCAGATCTGCACGTCGTGGAGGTAATCCTCCAGATAAGTTCCGTAGACGAAGCAGAGATCTTCCGGGATGGTTGCCTCGCGGCTGTTCCAGTGCAGCGCCTTCAAAGCGCCTTCGATTTCCCTGCGGCGGCCCGTGGCCTTGTATTCGGCGATGAGCGCGTCGCGCCTGGCGAAGTATTCCTCTTTTCCCTTGTTCAGGTCGACGGCGAGGCTCTGGTAGTATTCCGCGACCTGCTTTCCCAGATTTCGGGATCCGGAATGGATGATCAGATACTTCGTGCCGTCTTCGGCTTGGTCGATCTCGATAAAATGGTTCCCGCCGCCCAGCGTGCCCAGACTGCGTTCCAGGCGCTTGGCGTCCTTCAGATTGCGGTAACAGCGCAGATCCGTCAGGTCAAAGCGCTCCTGCCGGCCTTCCCAGACGGCCATGCCTGAGGGAATATAGTGGGCGGCTTCGTCCATCCGGGCCATGTCGATCCCGACCGGTCCCAGATTGACCGTATACATGCCGCAGCCGATATCCACGCCCACGATGTTGGGCACGGCCTTGTCGGTGACGGTCATGGTTGTGCCGATGGTGCATCCCTTTCCGGCGTGAACATCCGGCATAATGCGGATGCGGCTCCCTGAAGTGAACTCGTAGTCGCACATTCTGCGGATCTGTTCGATGGCCTCGTCCTCGACGACCTTGGCAAAGCAGAGGGCGGTGTTGACCTTTCCCGTTATTTGTATCATCTTCATCACTTCCTGTTTCTGAATGTAAAAAACCGCCTGCCTCATACAAGGCACGCGGCTGTAAGTCCTGAACGCTCCCGGTTATTTTATGGAGACGATGCAGCCCTGCTTCTTTGCCTTATATGAACGCGCCAAAAGACTATCCAGTTATAGCTGGACAGACATTCAAGGTGATCGGGATGCGGGCAGGCGAAGCGTATGGCGATCATGTCTCTTTCCTTTCCGGGCGTTGCCCTCTTGTTACGGCTTTACTATAACATCGAATATTGAGCCTGTAAATAAACCCGTAGTATAAACCGTGATTTTAACAATGGACGACTGCGGATCGCCAATAAATGTTCAGTCCGCGGCTGACAGAGACCGAATCCCCGTGGTATAATGCGCTTGTCAAGGAACGTATGCGCGCGCCGCACGTGAAAGAAGGGAAAACATAATGATTGTTGAGTGCCCTGCCAATATGCGCCTTCAGGACTATCTGCTCAGTCGGGATATTCACATCCTCACCGCGTGTGGCGGTCGCGGAAACTGCGGCAAATGCGCTGTCAGGATCATCAAGGGCGATGTGACGGTCAATACGATGGACAGGTTCTGGTTCAGCGCGTCGCAGCTGAATGAAGGTTTGCGGCTCGGCTGTCAGGTTTTTACCAAGGAACCTACGGTGGTGGAGCTGGATGTGGAAGCCCTTCACGCCTGAGTGATGACAGACATCAGAGGCCTGTGGTATAATGCTATCCATGGAAAAGAAGATGATTTTGCTGGCGGCTCTGGCTGTCACAACTGTGATGAATCTGGCCGCCTTTGCGCTGATGGGGCATGACAAGCGGCGCGCGCGGCAGGGGAAGCGGCGCGTCCCTGAAAAGACGCTGTTTCTGGTGGCGGCATGCTTCGGCGGCCTGGGCGGCGTGCTGGGCATGCAGGTTTTTCGTCATAAGACGAAGCACTGGTATTTCAAGGTGTTTTTTCCGGCATTCATGGTCGTTCAGCTCGCGCTGCTCGCGGGAGGGGCTCTTCTGCTGTTCAGGCCTTGAACAAATGACGAAAGAGGGGGGCCGTGTCGTGGAGACAAAGTACTATACTGTCGCCCGGATCGACGGGGATTACGCCTGGCTCAGGCGGACGGACCGGGAAGAGGATTTGCTGCTCGTCGCACGGGCGCTGCTGCCTGAGGAGATCGACGAAGGGACGCGCCTGAAGTATGAAATGCTTCAGTACGAGATCGTCTGACGGGACGACCGACAGGACTTAAGCCGGAAGTCACCGCCACTGAGCGATGGTCTGTACAAGAGCTTCAAGGTTTGCAAACGGGAAAGCGTTGCCGGCATCGACATAGAATCATGACCCTCCGTCCATGACGCGGAAGGTATCGAATTCCCGCATGACCCGATCGCGCACCTGCTGAGGCGCGCCGCTGGTCATGGTTCGTGCGCGGTCGCGGACGCGCCCTTTTGCCCGCAGTAGACATGAGGGTCAAAAGGTGCTAAAATATAATGTAAGCAAAATGGGGAGGAGTGAGCGCCGTGGCCTATCAGGCTCTGTACCGGACGTGGCGTCCGGCGACGTTTGCCGACGTCGTGGGGCAGGAGCGCGTCGTCACCACGCTGCTCAACCAGATCCGCATGGAGCGCACGCCGCACGCCTACCTGTTCTGCGGCAGCCGCGGCACGGGCAAGACCTCCGTCGCCAAGGTGCTGGCGCGCGCGGTCAACTGTACGAACCTTAATGACGGCGAACCCTGCGGAGAGTGCGAGGTCTGCCGCTCCATTCTTGAAGAGCGCAATCTCGACGTGGCGGAAATCGACGCGGCCTCCAACAACGGCGTGGAGAATGTGCGCGAACTGATCGACAAGATCAAGTATCCGCCCTCGTCCTGCAGGAAAAAGGTTTACATCATCGACGAGGTCCACATGCTCTCTACGAGCGCGTTCAACGCGCTCCTGAAGACGCTGGAGGAACCGCCCGCTCACGCTCTGTTCATCCTGGCGACGACGGATCCGCAGAAGCTTCCGGCGACGATCCTCTCCCGCTGCCAGAGGTTTGACTTCCGGCGCATACCAGCCGCGCTCATTGAGGGGCGACTGCGGCAGGTCTTGGCTTCCCAGAACATGGAGGCCGAGGACGAGGCGATCAGCCTGATCGCCCGGGCGGCTGAGGGCGGCATGCGCGACGCGCTGAGCATCCTGGACATGTGTTTGTCCTATGGGCACGGCGCGCTGACGGCCGGCCTGGCCCGGGAAGTGCTGGGCGCGTCGGATCGGAGTTTTCTCTTCGATTTCACGCAGGCGCTCATCGACGGCGACGCGGCGCGCGCCTTTGAGATGATCGACACGTTGATGAGAGAGGGGCGCGACCCCGCCGTCTTCGCCCGCGAGGTTACGGGACACGCGCGCGGGCTGCTCGTGACCCTGCTCTGCGGCGGCGACGCGGCGGACATCCTCGAGGTCACGCCCGAGGACGCTCGGCGCATGCTGGCTCAGGCGCAGTCCGCCACGCAGGCGCGGCTGACCCGGCTGATGGATCTGTTCATTCAGGCTGAGAACGACATGAAGTGGGCTTCGCAGCAGCGCAGCGTACTGGAGCTGTGCGCCGTCCGAGCCTGTCATCCAGAGCGGGAAAACGGCGCGGAGGCCTGGGAGGACCTCCTCGACGCGCTGGAAAAGGCCGTGCGATCCGGCGCCGTCGCCGTGCGGCCCGCGCAGGCCGCGGAAAAGCCGGCGGCGGCCATCGTAGCCGAAGCCGCTCCGGCGGCGACGCCGAAGGAAACGTCGGGCCCCGCGCCGGACGATGCGCAGGCTTACGACAAGGGGCTCAAGGACTTCAGCAAAGAGGATCCCCGGGGCTGGACGATGCTCAGGAAGGCGCATTTTGACGGCGTCACCGGCGATGTGGTGCATGTGAGCTACGACGAGCCCGGCTGTGTGAGCTATATCGATCTGCTTTCGGGAGACGAGCGCGCGGCGCTGATCAACCGCTGCATGAGCGGGGCTTTCGGACGCAATGTGACGCTCAAAGCCAGCCTGAAGACAGCGGCTCCCACGCCGGAGGACAAGGCCAAATCGAGGGATCATCTGGACAGGATATACGCGGCCTTCGGCCGTGAGTCCGTGGAACTCAGCAACGACTGACAAAAGGGACATATGAACCAACGGAAAATCATTTTGAAATATCAGGAGGACGAGAGACATGGCAAGAGGCGGATTTCCGGGAATGGGCGGCGGCAACATGCAGCAGCTGGCGCGTCAGGCGCAGAAACTTCAGCAGCAGATGACGAAAATGCAGGAGGAGCTCGAGGCCCGAGAGTACGAAGCCACGGCCGGCGGCGGCATGGTGACGGCGAAGGTCACTGGAAAGAAGGAACTCGTTTCCCTCGAGATCAAGCCCGAGGCGGTCGATCCCGACGACGTGGAAATGCTTCAGGACATGATCATGGCGGCGGTGAACGAGGCCCTGCGCACCGCGGCGGACACGAGCGAAAGGGAAATGAGCAAGCTCACCGGCGGCATGAACCTGGGAGGCCTCTTCTGATTCCATGAGCGACATGATCGAACCCATCGCGCGGATGGTGAATCAGCTGGCCAGGCTGCCGGGCGTGGGCCGCAAGACGGCGCAGCGCCTGGCCTACCATATCGTATCTCTGCCCGAGGATCAAGTCAGGGAACTGGCCGCCGCTATTTTTAATGGGAAAAAACAGGTGCATTTCTGTTCCGTGTGCGGCAATTACACGACAGAGGATCCCTGCCCGATCTGCCGTGACGACGACAGAAAAAACGGCCTGCTCTGCGTTGTGCGCGATCCGCGCGACGTCATGGCCATGGAACGGATGCAGGACTTCCGGGGGCAGTATCACGTGCTGCACGGCGTCATATCGCCGATGCAGGGCATCGGTCCGGACGACATACGCATACGGGAACTTATGCAGCGCCTGGCGGACGGCTCGATCGAGGAGGTTATCCTCGCGACGAACCCCGACGTCGAGGGCGAGGCGACGGCTTCGTATATAGCCCGGCTCATCAAACCGATGGGTATCCGCGTGACGCGCATCGCGCACGGCATACCCGTGGGCGCGGATCTCGAATACACCGACGAAGTGACCCTCAGCAAGGCCTTTCAGGGCCGAAGCGAGATTTGACACAAAGACGACGAAGGAGGGACATGCCATGAAGCTGAGCAGACGTTTGTTCGCTCTGTGCCTGGCGCTGACGCTCGCCCTGACCTGGATCGGCGCGTCGGCGGAAACGGCGAAGGACGCGGCTATCAGCGCCGCGGAGGGAACGTTCATCGACTCCCTGAAACTCTTTCTCCAAAACCTGCAGAAGCAGAACACCGTGGTCATGCGGCAGAATATGGGCCTCGAGCGCTTTGAAAGCCGGCATCAGTCTTATGAAGGCCAGCCCTATGTCAACGACACATGGATCAAGGGCGTCGGCGTGGACATCTATCAGCATATAGACGAAGAGAAGATGATCACCGTCCAGGACGGCGAGTACACGGGCATCCGCATTGCCGATTACGAAGGCGAAGACACCTTCAGGCGCGGAGGCTTCAATACCGAGGGCGTCGCGCCTCTGCTCGAGTCGGACATTGTCGATGAGTTTTTCAGCCTGCTGGGTGAAAACCTCTCCGACTGCGTGACTGAAAGCCAGGGCCACACGTCCCTGCGGGTCACGGGGGAAGATTTTCTCAACGCCGTGCACGCCAGTGTGGCGGCGCTGCTGGCCGACGAACAGTACGGCCCGCTGATCGAAGGCCTGGGGCTCATGTCCGGCGTCGGGGCGGAGGCGATGCAGAGCCTGACCGAGACATGGGATCTTGTTTTGCCCTCCGACATGGTCGGCGACGTAAACCTGGACGCGCTCCTTCTGACGCTTGACGTCATGAAGGTGGATACCGCCGCGGGACGCGTCAGCTCATGGACGGGCACGCTCTTTGATGGCGAAAGCATGCTGAGCTTTGCGCTGAATTCGGAGTACAGGAGCGCCGAAGGCGTTTACACCTTCACAGGCGATCTGTTTGGCGCCGAGGACATTTTCAGCGTCGACGGCACGTACAACGATCGCACCGGCGCGGTGGACGTGACAGTCGCCTACAGCTGGATGCCCTTCGATCTGTCTGACGTGAGCGACTGGGATCTTTTGAGCTATGACGGCGTTTCGTCCACGGACGATACGGCCGCTTACGGCTATGGCGAGCTGAGGATCGAGGGGTATCTCCTGGAGAATATGACCTCGCTCCGGTTCATAGACGACACCTCGACCTTTTATTTCAATATGAACCGGGAAAACGGGCTCAGCTTCAGCGTCGTGGGCTACGATGATTTCGGCACCAATTTGAGCCTGAGCTATCACCGCCGCGGCGAGAGCCTCGGCCTTTACCTGAGGATGACCGATCCCTACGACACTGAGGCGCTTAACCTGACGATTGATGGCATCGGAACGGGACGGCCGGTGGTCGACTTCATGATCGACGACGGATATGAGCTGATCACGGCGTCGTACGCTGACGGCGTGTTCGACATGGCCGTCGACGATCAGAGCATTCACTGCGTCTTCACGAGCAGCGCCACAGAATGGGATATGACCATGGAGACGAGCGGCGAAGGCCTCTTTGACCTGGGCAGCGTTCAGATCCACGCCGAGGTGGATCCGAGTGAGGACGATCCCACACTGAATATTACCGTCAGCTATGTCGATTTCGGCGTCAGCGTCAACGCTATGACCATCTACATTGGCAAGGCGGAGCCCATCGAGCCGGAAGTCATCGACGAGCGGCTCGTCAGCTGGATCCTGCCGGATGGCACGATGACCGAGCCGGAGGGGATCCCCGAGCCGGAAGAACTCAATGAGTACGAGCAGGCGATCCTGGGCACATGGTCTGACGGAGCGCATACGTTTACCTTTAACGCCGACAGGACGGGTTCGTATGACGCGGGGACCGGCGAAGCCCTGCCCTTCACCTTTGCCGCGACGGAAGAGGAGATAAGTATCCTCTACGACGGAAACGACACGCCTTCCGGCAGGGCGTACGCGCTGGAGGGAGACGCGCTCACCATCGCGAATCGCTTTGGGACGGACGAATTCGTCTGCGCTCGGGTCGGTGACGGGGAGCAAAACGCGCCCGATGAAGGGGCCGGCGAGCAGACCGGGCGGCGCGGCACGGCCTCCAGCATGATGAACAGCGTCAACAGCCGCAGGCCGCAGCAGCCGGCCGGGCCCGAACCGACCGATATGCCTGAGCCCACGGATACGCCTGAACCCACGGCGACGCCCGCGCCCACGCCGTTTGCCGCTTCGCCTGAGCTGATCGCAGAGGTGCAGACGCGTCTGATTGAGCTGGGCTGGATGGATGGCACGCAGATGACTGGAGCCTATGACAGCGCCACGTCTCTGGCGGTGCTGGACTTCCAGCGCTATATCAACTCGAAGTATCCGGACGCGCAGCTGCCTGAGGACGGCAATGCCGACGTCAACACCGTCAATTGGCTGACCTGGATCGGCGCGCCCGAACGCCCCGCCAGCCTGACCTACGCCGAACCGACCGAAGAGCCGGAGCCTGAGCCGACGGCGAAACCCGGCGAAAGTCAGGCCGGGCGGCGCGACGCGGCTTCGAATATGATGAACAGCGTCAACAGCCGTAGGCCTGAAACTGCGCAGCGGCCGGCCTCGCCGGAACCGACGGATGAGCTCTGGCAATATCCTACCGAGGAGCCCCCTCAGTCCGATATGGCGGCGCTTGAAGGCGAGTGGGTGAGCGAGAGCGGACAGTATGCCTACACGTTCAACGCCGACGGCACGGGTTCTTACGTGATGATGAGCCTGGCGACTCTGGACTTCACTTATACCGCGACGGATACCGAACTGTCGATCGTGTACGAAGGGGTCGATGCCGGCATGACGCTTTCCTACGAGCTCGAGGGCGACACACTCGTCGTTCTGGACGCCGCGGGTGGGTCGGTGACGTATGTCAGGCGGTAATTCAGACCAGGCGCGAGAGCGCGATCATTGATTTCACGCGGGCAGGGCGTATGACTCTGCCCGTGTTTTTTTGACTCGGTCTGTGAATCAACACAAATCGCCTTGAAATGCCATAGTGCGGCGGCTATAATGAAGGACGTCAACTGATTACAGGGGAGAGACAAGTTTGAAACTACAGACTGATAGGAGAAGCCCGGAGAGGGCATAGCAAACAGGCCATCACAGATGGCCGAGCGGAAGAGACGGATCAGGCAGTGACAGGCGGAGAATTATCGTCTTTGATGATGTAGCCCATTTGCCTGA
>JAFRLF010000110.1 GCA_017431365.1 Clostridia bacterium
TCAGGCAAATGGGCTACATCATCAAAGACGATAATTCTCCGCCTGTCACTGCCTGATCCGTCTCTTCCGCTCGGCCATCTGTGATGGCCTGTTTGCTATGCCCTCTCCGGGCTTCTCCTATCAGTCTGTAGTTTCAAACTTACGCTCCTTTTGCCGGTCTGTATGAGTTGGGTTTTCGATCAGATCCCTGTAGTCCGCGATCAGCCGCAGGGGCTGTTCGAGGCGCGAGCGCACGCCGGACATGAGGTCGAACCCCTCCCGACGGGAGATGACATTTTCGTCCCGCGTCAACGCGAGGCGGTCCATTCCGACGTACAGGAGGGCCGGCTCCGTTTTCGGACGCTCAAAATCGCACGCGCCTTCGGGGCTGTCCGTGTCGACGATCAGCTCGCATTCATCCATGGCCAGCCTGGCGCAGAGTTCGGCGAGCGCCGAAGCGGGCATGTCCAGCTTTTCCGCAGCGTCCAGAAGGGCCTCCGGGTCATAGGGCAAAATGGCGTAGGCCCATACCGGCGCTTCATCGCGCGGGGGCATTTCGGCGGGAGGCGGCGTTTCAGCGTCGTCCGCCTTCTCGTCGTCTGACGCGGGTAGCGGTTCGGGCTGAGCCGTTGTCTCGAAGGGATTGGGCGCGTCCGATGCGTCGATGTCCGGGGCGTCCATGGAAATGATCACGTCTTCTTCCCGGAAGGCTTCGTCCGGAGCGGGTTCGCCGTCGGCAGGCGGGTCAGGGATTTCGTATTTTTCGGTTTCATCCCGTTCGGCGACGTCCGGTTCAGCCGTTTCGACGGCTTCATCGCCTGACCCGTCGTAGATGTAAGGTTCGTCTTCGTCCACATCCATGAGGTCAAAGGCCGTCAGCGGGTCGGCGGCAATGACGGTGAACTGTTCCCGTTCCAGCGCGCAGCGCAGCGCGCCGGCGCTTTGACGGGCGTCGTGCGTCGGGATGACGCGGATGCCCGGCATATTCTGAAAGCGCCGGGCGGAGATCCGGACGGCCATGGGCCTGAGAAGCCGCGCGGGGGTCTGCGACAGGACGCCGTACAGCGCCTCCGCCGCGTCGCCGAGGCCCGTCAGGTCCAGCACGGGAAACAGTCCCGCCTGAGCGCAGCCCTGGGCAAAGAGAAAGCTGTCCCTGGCGTCGGGGGGAAGGACGATCCTCTGCCGCCCGGCGCGGGGCGCGGCGTCCGACGGGAGGACGAGGACGACGTCGTCCCGCTCGTCCATAACCCGTGAGAGTACCGTTTGAAAGGCGCTGTTCTGGTTGAGCATACTCATGCAAGTTCCTCCGGTTCGGCGTAGCCTTCGTAAAGGAGTGTGGCGTCGAGGCGGCTCAGGGCGTCCTCTGACTGCTGCGGGTCGTCCGGCAGCCGGTCCGTCACGCATTCGATCAGCGTGGGGCCGTCGCCTTCGCGCGCCTTGTCCAGCGCCAGCCGCAGCGAGGGCATCAGGCGCATAACATCCCGTCCGTCTGCGGGCACGGTTATGATGTCTGAGGGCATGACCTTTTGAGAAAGGTCCTCGAGCCCGCTCTCCGCGCAGCTCACGAGCAGAATGAGCGGCAGACTAAAGTTCACCGCGAGGCGGACGGCCTTTTCAAGGTCTTCGTCGTCGCGCAGGAGGGCGACGGCGACGCGGTCGTTTCCCGCCCGCTGCAGGGCGTAAGCCGCGCCGCAGGCCCACGCGCCGGGCACGCAACGGCAGTCCGGCGCGTCCTGAAACACTTCGCTCACCGGGAGGGCGGCCTCGTTTCCCAGGTAAACGTCCCCTTCCTCCATCAGGCAGAGGGCGACGGCCGCCGCCGTGGCGAGGGGAGAGGAACGGTTTTCCTGCAGGCTCAAGAGAAGCGCGCGTATTCTCAGAAGGAGTTCCCTCATGGACATGACCTGCTTTCCTTTAAAACTGTGATTATTATAGCGCAATCAAAGCGTCTAATCAACCTCTTTACATTCGCGAAAGGACGATTTATAATGATTGTGTTAAGCAAAAGGCGGTATTTTGATTATTTCACGTGGGGAGGTTGGCAACATCATGTATCGCTATCGCAACGCCAGCTACGGCGGAGAATCGGTGACGCTGGACAACGGCCTGATCCGACTGGACATGCACAAGCGCCTTTGCGGCTGGGGCTGGGGTGAAATATATACGCCCGAGGGCAAGATGATGGCCGTGATCGACCATCTGGGAGAGATGCTCGCGCGGGATCAGGAGATCCCCATGCGCCTCGAGGCTGAAACCTATACCCGCGACGACAACGACGACGAGCTCGCCCTCGTGTTCGACGTGAAGTCCGTCGTCGTTCAGGACAAGCTGAAGAACACGTCCTTCGATCCCTGGATCCACTACGCCTTTGGCGAGAGCTGCCTGAGGGGTCAGGTGCGCGTTTCCATGCCGCGGCATGAGCCCGTGATCCGCATGAGCATGCGGTACCGCTCCAATATCAACGGGTACGCCTCGTACATCCGGGGGCCGTGGCTGAAGGTGGGACAGGACGAGTTCGGCGTGAAAAAGGACGACGCCATCCTCCCCGGCGTGGAGTGGCTGGTGGGCGACGAGTGGTCCTCCGGTTCGGACTGGTTCAAGGATCCCTGGGCCTTAAGGGTCTGCCCGCATCCGCGCAAGGTGACCGCGCCGGTCATGATCCTCTCCCAGGGTGGCGACACCATCAGCATGAGTTACGACCCCAAAAAGATGGCCACCGGCTGGTTCAACAATCCCCGGCACGTCCAGCAGCCGGTGTTCGCCTCGCCCAACTTCATCGACAGGCAGAACAATACGATATTCGGCCTGATGATTCCCGCGGCCATTGACGACAACCATGAAAACCTCGTCCGGTCGCCGCAGTTCCCGGTGGAGCTGCATCTGGATCAGATGATCAATTTCGACTGTGAGATCGCGCTGGGCAAGGGCCGCAGCCTCGACGCGCTGACGGCCTGGACGGCGAAAAAGGGCCTGCCGACGCCCTCTTACGACCTTGAGACGATGAAAGAGGATCTGCACCGCATCGCTCGCCTGTACAACGCGAAGTACTGGGTCGAGGGCGCGGGCTTCGGCGTGCCGCAGTCCCGTCCAGGCACGCCCTACGCGGGGCCGGGCTACCCTCGGGGGCTGAGGGCATACCTCGACATGTTCCCGGATTCCCCGGAGTCGGAGCCTCTGCGCCGCAAGCTCGACTGGTGCGACGAGGTCAGGAAGGCCGTTTCCGAGACACCGGAGCAGCGGGCCGATTATTACGGGCGGCTGCCGGACACCCTGGCGGAGGCGGAACAGGTCGGCGACGTGATCCTCTCCTGGCAGCACGGGGACGGGTCCTTCACCTTCGATCCGGACGGGCGGCACTATACGAAGGACGACTTCGTGGTGGCGCGCTCCTTCATCGAACCGATGGGCCGGGCAGGTGACGCCGCGCTCGACATCTGCGTGCTGCCGGCGATAAAGCTGATGCAGCTTTACGAGAGGTTCGGGGTGAAGCGCTTCCTGACAGGGGCGAAAAAGGCGCTCGACTTCTGCCTCGACATGACCCGACCCGAGGGCGGCGACTACTGGGAGTGCCCGCTGCACAGCCCGAATCTGTTCGCCGGCGGACACGCGGCCAACGCCTACGCCTTTGCGCACCGCATCCTGAAGGATGAAATTTACCTTGGCCGCGCCAGGTACTGGATCCGCAGCTTTCTGGGGTTCACGCACCTGTGGGAGCCTGAGGAGAACTCCATGCTCTACAACACCAAGCCCTGCCTCTGCTCGTCCGACTGGTACTTCGCCAACTGGGTGCGCGATCACGTGCAGTGGGAGGTGCTGGATTCCTTCGCCCAGGCGGAGGAGCTGGGCCTCGACTGGGCAGAGCTTGACCCGGCGATCGACTGGCGCACCTTCCAGCAGGGCGTGACGGCCGCGGCGCTGCGCTGGTCCAAACAGGCCCAGGGCGGGAAATGGCTCCCCCACAACCTGCCGTGGACGTACGACGAGTACGTCAAAGGTTCGTTCGAGGGCTGCTTCCCCGATACGCACAATTCCGTGACCGGACTGTACGGCGGGGCGTTCATCATGCCCGCGCAGATCGTGAACAACATCGTCTCGCTGCTCAGAAAGCAGGAAAAATAAAAAGGAGAGAAGCGGTTATGAATCGCATCTTGTTTACCGGCATCATGCCGGCGCTGGTTTCCCCCGTCAGCGAGGACGGGAGCATAAAAGAGGCGTCCCTGCGCCGTCTGGTGAGAGATTTGTCTGAGACGGGGATCACGGGCTTTTACCTCTGCGGCGCCACGGGCGAGGGCATCGCCATGGCGGCGCGCAGGCGCATGGATCTGGTGGAGATCGTGAAGGACGAGGCCCCCGCGCACATCAAGCTCATCAATCACATCGGGGACGGAAACCTCGAGACGGTCAGGGCCCTGGCGGCGCACAGCCGGAAAATCGGCCTGGACGCCATCGCCTCGGTGCCGCCCATCTACTTCCAATACGACGAGCGGGGGATCATCGACTACTACCGCGCCATGTCCGAGGCCAGCGACGGCCTGCCCATGATGATCTATGCCTCGCCCATGTCGGGGACGCCGCTGCCCGTCGGCACGGTGGAGAAGATGATGGACATCCCCGGCTTCATCGGGATGAAGTTCACCAACCCCAATTATTTCCAGATGTCGAGGTACAAAAAACTCGGCGGCGGGAACATCAACATCATCAACGGCCCGGACGAGACCTGCGCGCTGGGCCTTCTGATCGGCGCGGACGGGGCCATCGGCTCGACGTACAACGTCATGCCCCGGCTGTTTATAAAGATCTACGACGCCTGCAGGGCGGGCGACGCGAAAACAGCCGTCGACCTGCAGCTGAAGGCGGACGAGCTGATCGAGCTTATGCTGCGCTACAACGTGATCGCCGCGTGCAAGCTGATCCTCAACGAGCGCGGCTACGACGTAGGCGAGCCGAACGCGCCCCTGCCCCGAATGACAGCACAGCAGAAGCGCGATTTCATGAAGGCCTTCGAGGCCCTGGGCCCAGACGATTACGTCTGAAGCCATATATGTGAAACGCGTGAAATGCGTGAAGGAGGAACTGCTTCGCAGAGTATACTGTACCCCATAAAATGGACACTTGGTTCTGTGAAATGGACCGGGACGTCCCCAATCTATGGACACCCGTAAAGGGCGACGTCCCCAAGTAGTGGACACGAAATGTGCTGTGAAATCCCTAATTGCTGGTATATCAA
>JAFRLF010000111.1 GCA_017431365.1 Clostridia bacterium
GACCCGAATATCACGATTCCTCCGGGTTCGTACCTGATCGGTATGGTGGAACACTCCGTGCTGTGTACGAACCCTTCCTCGTCAAGCTCAGACGGAAGAATATCAAGGGCGTCGGCGTGAGCGCTCCGCACGTCGTGAGCCAGGACATGATCAGATCCATGGCGGACGGGGCCATCGTGTTTCCCATGGCGAACCCCGTGCCGGAGATCGAGCCCGACGAAGCGAAAGCTGCCGGCGCCGCCGTGGTCGGCACGGGCCGCAGCGACCATCCCAACCAGATCAACAATGTCTTGTGCTTCCCAGGGCTTTTCCGAGGCGCGCTCGACGTTCGCGCAACCGACATCAACGAGGCGATGAAGCAGGCCGCCTCATATGCGCTGGCCGATCTCGTTTCTCCTGAAGAGCTTAGCTCGGAATACATTCTGCCCCTGGCGTTTGATAAACGCGTCGGCCCAGCCGTCGCCGCCGCCGTGGCTAAAGCCGCCAGAGAGAGCGGCGTGGCCAGACTCTAAAGCGTCCAATTGCGCATAGTTTACGGCAGAACGCGGTCTGTAATGCGTTCTGCCGCTCTTTATAGTCGTTTTTATAAGAACCGGACGATGCCGGATCCAATTGAAAGACTTACAGCCTGTGTCTGACCGTCCCCACGTAGGTATTCCCGCTCTCCGTGGCAAAGCCAAGGTAGAACTCGTCAGCTACGGCGTCATCGGGTTCAGAAATCATTTCATCCCTTTTGAAAGAGAACTGATACCTGCCCGATCCTATCTGTTCAAGCGAACCGGAAATCGCGCGCGCCGTCCGTGTCCTTCTGACGGGGCCGCCCGCACAGAAGACGAGGCTCTCCTCTGAGGGCGTTTCCGGCGAATCAAAGACGACGGCTCCACGCTCATCGCCTGCCGGAGCCCATGCGTCGACTGGGATCATATGAAAATGCGCCTCGGCAAACTTTGCGAGCAGGTCGAGCGCTTCCCGAACCTGACGGTCATCAAAGACTTGAGCCGGTTCCGTTCTCCGGTCATTTTCGACGATTTTCCGCTCACGCCAGGCAGTTTGCACGGCCTTTAGGTCAGCTTCGCACGCCGCGTAGAAAAACTCCAGTTCGTTGCAAAAATCCCTGAACGCTTGCCAGCCGTCGCCTTGACGGCCCGAATACGCGCGTTCCTTCGTCAGATGCGCCGTGAGACAGGCTGCGGGATCTTCCATCCGGTCGACGGCGTCCGGCGCGCCATAGAGAGGATGGATCGGCAGGTACGGTACCGCGCACGGACGGCCATATGCCGTCCACAGAGTCAGTTCTTTCACCATGGGCGCAAATTGGACGATCGTTGATTCAATTGTTGTGTCTCTGCAGACCCGGGTGATCTCCGTGCTGTGTGGCGACCGGCCGGTTCCTGTCCGAATATCGGCCTGTAAATCCTCATAATGGTTCGAAAGGGCGTCCATCACGTCACGAATGCCGTACTGCCTCGGCGCTTTGACGGCAAAAGGCAATCTACTGCGATCGAAACGCTGGCCCGTCAATTTGAGCAGCGTGTAAAACTGTCTGTCCACATTCACAGGTCTGTCGATATTGGCGTCCGCCTGATATGCCCGATAAAAATCGAACGCATCCCCTTCTCTAAGCCAGCCCTTCCCGACGGCATAGTTGACCAGATCCTCTGAATACACGACATCCTCAGCGTCAGCAGCAGATCTGATGACGTAATTGTTGGGTATCGCTGCAACAGCGTCATCCGGCACGCGCGCGGCAAGGAATCTGCGTCCTCTGACGAGCTGAACGACGTACGCCTCCACCGCGTCGGCGACGATATACAGCCGTCCGGACAACGCATACCCCCACGTCCGCGCCAGGTCCATGATGATCTCAGCGCCTTCCCGGGCGGTCGAGGCGCGCTCAGCCACGGCGCGACGGACGTTGTACGCGACGCCTCCATCGGTGAGCAGCTCGCTGTCCGTTCCGTCCTCGCGGGTTACGCCGGCGCTGTCGCTGCAGACATACACGCCTCGGTCGTTGACCATCAGATCAGAGGCCGACAAGCCGCCATTAGGCCCGCACACCTCCGACCAGTAAAAGCCGCGGGTATGACTGACCTGCGGTATACGTGCCCTTCCTGCTTCCGCCGGGAGCGTCTCACCGGGCATATGATCCATCTCCGGGACATAGCCATGGCGCACGACCGAACTCCAGTCGTCGTCCTCGTTGTGACCGACGATGACGAAGCCCGTCGCGGAAGCCTTTCTTCCCACGATGACAGTCATGCAATTCGTATCGGACTCATGATTGTGCATGTGTATCCATTCCTCTCACCTTGTCTTTGGGGTCATTTCGGCCGCCCTCGCAGATAAGCACCGTCCCAAAAGGAAGGCACTGCAGCCGATTTCCCTAAGGTTCTTTTTTATGAAACCGGTTCAGCTCGTTCCCGCGCAAGTAATTATATTGGATGAACTGTCTGCCGTCAAGCAATTCTTTATGATGCTGCGTTTCCTGCGAAGAGCCTTGAATATGATAAAAGAAAACTCAACATAACAGCTCTTCCTCTGTTTGACATACTCTGATATAATAAATTTCCGGAAAGGCGGCGATGTCTCATGGTCATGGATATGACGACCGGGAGTCCCATTCGACGTATCCTTCGTTTTTTCATACCGGTAATGCTGGGGAATCTTCTCCAGCAATTCTACAGCATGGCGGACAGCGCCATCGTATCTCGAACGCTTGGCATCAACGCTTTTGCAGGCGTCACGGCTACTGGCGCTCTGAACTTTCTGATCCTCGGATTTGCCCTCGGGATATGTTCCGGCTTCGCCATACCCGTTTCTCAGGAATTTGGAGCGGGGAATCATTCTGCCATGCGCCGTTGCTTTGCCAACGCGCTCTACACCGCCGGCGTTATCGCCGTGGCGATTGGCTCTGCGACATCTCTGCTTTCCGGCACGATTCTTCGCCTGATCGGCACGCCTGAAGACATACTCCCCTATTCGCTTGCATATATCCGCGTCATTTTCGCCGGCATACCGGCGACTATGCTGTATAACCTGTTAGCAGGCGTCATGCGCGCTGTCGGCGACGGGCGAACGCCGCTGTACATGCTCATTATCAGCACAATACTCAACGTGGTCTTCGACCTTGCATTTATCATTGTCTTTCACATGGGCATAGCCGGCGCCGCGTACGCCACCATTCTCTCACAGCTGATCAGCGGTTTGTTATGCGCGATCGTCATACGCCGAAAGTTTTCCATCCTTCAGATCAGCGGCGACGAATGGCAGTATGACTTTGCCTCGTGTAAAAGACTTCTCGGTATCGGGCTGCCGATGGGGCTGCAATTCTCCATTACGGCCATCGGTTCAACCATAATACAGAGCGCGGTCAACTCGCTGGGGTCACAGGCGGTGGCCGCCATAGGGACAGGCGCGCGCGTACAGTTCGTATTTACCACACCCCTTGAGGCCATAGGCGTCACGATGGCAACGTATTGCGGACAGAACCTCGGCGCCAGGCGCATCGACCGTGTGCGTACCGGTGTGCGTCAGATCACGATCGTCATGCTGATCTACTGTATCTGCGCCTTCGCGCTGGAATTGCTGGTGGGGCGTTATATCGCGCTGCTCTTTGTCGACGCTGCGGAAACGCTGATTCTCGGGCGGGCAACGCTATATCTCAGCATTGTCATCGCGATGTCACCATTGCTGGCTATCGTGCTGATCTACCGAAACGCCATTCAGGGCGTCGGATACAGCCGTGTCGCAATGATCGCCGGTCTCATGGAATTGATCGGAAGGGCGTTCGTCGCGTGGGTATTGGTGGGGCTATTCGACTATACGGGAGCCTGCTTCGCCAATCCAATCGCATGGTTCTGCGCGGACATCTTCCTCGTACCCGCGTACTTCGTCATCATCAGAAAGCTTGAAAGAGAAAACAACGCGAAAAGCCAAACGAATTGAAAGGATGTCCTTGAAATGATGAAAACACTTCTGCGGCTCAGCCGTGAGGCTACGCGCTATAAAAAGCTCTATCTGATCGCCATTCTGTCTACCCTGTGCCTTACCTTTCTCAATCTGACGGCGCCTAAACTGCTGTCATACATGACGGGCCTTGTCGAGCAGGGCATTGACGAACAAGGCCTTAAAACCGTCGGATATCTGACGTTGGCGCTGCTCGCGCTGTATCTTCTGCGCGTGCTGTTCAGATTCCTGAGCAATTATCTGGCGCACAAGGCCGCATGGTTCCTCGTAGGCGATCTGCGCATGAGAACGTATGATAAGCTGGAACGCATGCATCTGGGATATTTTCACGACAAGCAGACGGGCGACCTGATGAGCCGTATCGTAAACGACACGAGGGATTTCGAACTGCTCTATGCCCACATGATTCCCGAGACTATCACCAACTTCGTCACCTTCGCGGGGGTACTCGTCGTCCTGCTGACAATAAACTGGAAACTCGCCCTGATCACATGCGCGCCGATACCCCTGATATTTCTGTCCGGCATCGTGTTTTCTAAGAAAGTGCGCCCGTACTTCAGAATTTCCCAGAAGAAAATGGGCGAATTGAACGGAAAGCTACAGGACAATCTGTCCGGCATACACGAGATCCAGTCCTTTGGCCGCGAAGCGTACGAAACAGGACGTGTCAACGAAAGGAACTTCGAACACATCAAAGCAATGCTGAAAGCCTTGAAAATCAGCGCCGTATTTCACCCGTCCGTCGAATTCATCTCATCCCTTGGAACGCTCCTTGTCGTCGGATTCGGCGGTTATCTCGCTTATCTCGAAAGCCTGAGCGTCGCCGACATCGTCGCCTTCCTCCTGTATTTGGGGCTGTTTTACGCCCCTGTCACTGGCCTGGCGAACCTGCTTGAAAACATGCAGCAATCCATGGCCGGCGCAGAGCGCGTTCTCGATGTGCTTGACGCGCCTAACGAGATCAACGACCGACCCGGAGCGATAGAGCTTACTGACGTCAAAGGCAGAGTCGCCTTTGAGCACGTCAGTTTTTCATACAATGAAGGCATTGAAATACTGCGCGACGTGTCTTTCCGCTGCGAACCGGGCAAGATGCTGGCGCTGGTCGGGCCGACCGGCGTTGGCAAAACCACGCTGACTCAACTGATCTCCCGCTTTTATGAGCCGAACGAGGGCCGAATCACGATAGACGGGCACGATATCAGCAGCGTCACCATAGAGAGCCTGAGGCGGAATATCTCGCCCGTTCTGCAGGACACCTTCCTGTTCAACGGGACTATCGCCGAGAATATCGGTTACGCCGTGCCGGACGCTGACATGTCGGACATCGAACAGGCGGCAAGAGCGGCAAATATACACGACGACATCATGGCCATGCCTGACGGGTATCAGACCCAGGTCGGCGAACGCGGCCTTCGCCTGTCCGGCGGGCAGAAGCAGCGCGTTGCCATCGCACGGGCTATCCTGCGCCGTTCGCCCATCATCATCCTGGACGAGGCAACCGCGTCCGTGGACGTTGAAACAGAGCGGCAGATCCAGAAGGCCATCTCCGGCATCGCGGGCCGTCGCACGATCATTGCCATCGCGCATCGGCTTTCGACCATTCGAAATGCCGATCAGATCCTTGTGATCGAAAACGGACGTATCACGGAGCGCGGCACCCACGACGAACTCCTGGCACTGAATGGCAGCTACGCCCGAATGAACCTCATTCAAAACACAAATGAAGGCGGTATCGCGTAAAACGCGATCCGCCTTCACTGATATGGCTTTAAACTTCCGTCCAGATTCCTCCGGCTTTACTGCTCTTAACGGCCGCCTGGATAAATCGGACGCCCGCGATCCCGTCATTCAGATTCGGGAAATCCAGGTCTTCGGCAGTCAGCTTTTCACCGTTTATTCGCTTAAGGAGCGCTCGGTTCCACGCCGTGTACATATTGGCAAAGGCCTCGTAGACGCCTTCCGGATGACCGGTCGGGAGCCTGCTGAAGGCGGCGGCCTTAGGCGAAATGTAAGCCATGCCGCGATGATAGATCTGCATCGGCTGTCCCTTTTTCGTTACCATGAGGACGTTGGGATTCTCCTGAACCCATTCGATCGCGCCTTCCGTGCCAAATATGCGCACCGTCAGCCCATTCATATGCCCTACGCACACCTGCGATGAACAGAACACGCCATGCGCTCCGCCTTCAAACTCAACCAGCATATTGGCATTGAGATCGAGCAGCTGGCCAAAATTGTCCAACACGGCAGTGACACGCTTCAGCTTCAATCCGGTCATGTAGGCGACCGTATTCTCAATATGTGAGCCTATGTCACCCACGCAGTTCGACGCGCCCGCGACTTCCGGGTTCTTCCTCCACGAGGAGAGCGTATTCATTGTCTGATCGCCCTTGCCGATGTCATCTACAAGGTACTCCTGCAGGTACTCGGCGTTGACATTGATGACACGTCCGATATACCCCTGGCGGATCAGCTCCCTGGCCTCTTTGACCATCACGTTGCCGGTATACGAATAGTTCACGCAGAACGGCAAGCCCTTTTCATCCGCGATGCGCTTTAGCTCCTCCGCCTGAGCAATCTCGAAACAGAGCGGCTTCTCACAGAACACGGGTATGCCGTTTTCAAGGAAGGCCTTCGCCACAGGATAGTGAACGTTGTTTGGCGCGGCGATTACGACATAATCAATGCCGTCAGCGCGTGCCGCTTCAGCCTTTGCCATCTGTATGTAGTCATCATACACGCGTTCAGAATCCAGCCGATAAAACTCACCGCACGCCCTGTTGCGGCCGGAATCTGTGCTGAAACAGCCTGCCGACAGCGTGGCTATAGATTCAAAGGCCGCGCCGACCCGGTGTACGGCGCCGATAAAAGCATTCAGACTTCCGCCCACCATACCGTATGAAAGATATTTCCTCATAAGCCGTCCCTCCTGTTTTGCTCAGATATTTCAATAGACTAACGACTAACCGTCAGCCGTCTTTGCGAATAAATGCCTCACAGCACTCTTCGAGCTGCCTCATATCCGAGAAACTCACCAGCGGCACGCAGGGCACGTCCTCCCTGACGAAGAAGCGCAGGCTGGCGCGGGTCACATCAGCGGCCGAAGGCAGTTTTTTAAGCTCTACCACGAGCGCTTCATTGGCAGCGTTCTGATAATCCTTCGCGCCGCGCGTTTCCAGTCCAAGGTAGCGCTTGGTAAGATACCCCCTCGCCAGAGCCGTATAGCAGAAGAAGCTTATGCCGGCTCGCCGCCCGAAGGCAAGCATCTCGTCATCCATCATCACCTGATCTGACGGCAGTGACCCGGGATTGGCCGACGCCATACTCCACATCAGTTCATTCACCGCAAAGCCGGGAAGACCGTGCTTCTCCGCATAGGCGTTCGCCTCGGCATGCCTTTCAGCCGTCCAGTTCGAACAAGCAAGATATCTGACTCTCCCGTCTTCGACAAAGGCGCTCAGGCTGTCCATGATCCTGCCCACTTCGAGTTCAGGGTTGTCCCGGTGCAGCATGTAAATATCCACGTACCCCGTCTGCAGAAAATCGAGGCTCTGATCGAGATCCTCTTTCAAATCCTTCGGCGTCACGCGGCTCAAGGATCTGTTTGCTAGGTCGAAATGCCCGCCTTTCGTACAAAGGACGTAATCCTCCCGCCGGTGGTGAGAAAGATATCTTCCAATGATCTTTTCACTGGGACTCTTTTCGCCGGGCACCCAATCTCCGTACACATGCGCCGTATCGATCAGATTTCCGCCCAAGGCATGGTAGGTGTCGAGCTGATCCCATGCGAGCACCTCACCCACTGACGAACCAAACCCGACCGTCCCCAGTCCGATGCGAGACACAGTCAAGTCAGTTCCAGGCAACGAAACCATTTCCATCATCGGCAAATCATCCTCTCCCGTGCGCTCATCAGAGCCTGATCCCGTCGATTTGCTCCGTCAGGGAACAGATCTCGTCGATGATCGAGCCGATATAGTCGATCGTGTTGTTGAGCGGCGCGTCAGTCGTGATGTCAAAACCGGCGATCCTGGCCAGGCCTACTGGATCCTCTGTGCCGCCGGCCGAGAGGAACTTCTTCCAGTCTTCCACGGCGCTCCGGCCCTCCTGTTCTATGCGCAGCATCGCCTGCGTCGCAACGGTGAGGCCGGCGCTGTAGGTGTAGGAATACAGGCCCATGTAATAGTGCGGCTGACGCATCCAAGTGAGCTCGGCTCCCTCCGGAATGTCCACATCCCCGCCCCAGAAAAGCTCGAGGTTTTTCCTGAACAGGTCGCTGAGCACATCCGCGTTGACGCTGCCTCCGCCATCGACGATGCGGTACACCTCACGCTGATACCATGCTTCTCGCAGGTGCGTGACGAAGTTATGATAGTACGTGTTGCTCACAAGGTTGGACAGCACCCAGCGGCGGAAGCGCTTGTCCGCCTTCGCGCGGATCAGATGATGCGCCAGCAGCAATTCGTTCATCGTTGAGGGTGCCTCGACCATATAAGTCGAAGGATCCGTGTCATAGTAGGATTGTGCCCGGTCGCTGTACAAGGACTGCCCCGCGTGGCCGAGTTCGTGCGCCACGGTGAACACATCCGCCATGCGGTCGTTCCAGGTGAGGAGGATAAATGAATTGCGCCGATAGAGACTTGAACAGAACCCTCCCGTGCTCTTGCCGACATTCCGGGCAAAGTCGATCCAGCGCTCGCGATACGCCCGGTCCACCATGTCGACGTAATCCTCTCCGAGAATGGCGAGAGCCTCCCGCACATATTTGTGGGATTCGCCGATCGTTACCTTGGGATCGTATCCCGGATCCACCGCTATCTTCAAGTCCGCAAAGGTCATTTTGTCCAGATGATGTATCTTCCCGATGAGCCTGGCGTAGCGGCGCATGTGCGGCGCCAGACGCTCTGTTATCAGGTCGATCTGCCGATCATACATCTCCCGCGTAACCTTCTGACCGAACAGCAGGCTGTCAAATACGTTTCCGAAACGGCGCAGCTGCGACATCGTCTTCTCCTGAACGACACAAGCGTTATAGGCCGACGCGGTCGTGTTCCTGTACTTTTTCAGCGTGTCATAGAAGGCGCGGAATGCCGCGCGGCGCACAGCGATATTTGATTCCAGTTCGTAATCGTCCTCATAGAGGGAATACCCCAGAGGATAAGTCTTCCCTTCAGCCGTGAACGGTTCGAACGAGATGTCCGCGAGCTTCATCGTATTGTACACGTCATAGGGCAGGCCGAGCGACCGTCCGAGAGCGGTCAGTACCTTCTCTGTTTCAGGAGACAGCATGTGCGCTTTTTTTGCGATCAGATCCTGCAGATACACCCGGCAGCCGCGCGCCAGCGTGACTGCAGCCCGCAATTCTTCTTCCGGAGCCAGAAGGATTTCACTGTCGACGAAGGCCATCTCGCTCTCCATGCGCGTTATTTCGTCGCTGACCTTTTCGTACCGCTCGCGGAGCTTGTTGTCCGTATAATCCACTTCGAGCGCCAGCCCGGCATAACTCCAGATGCGCGACTGGACTTCGAGGATCTCTCCCCTCTTATCCAGGCAGTTAACGATAGTTTCAGCCTTGTTCAGCTTGCCCTGATAGGTCGTTTGAAACTGTTTAACAAGGTCTTTCGTCCGTTCAAGGTCCTGCCACATCAGTTTTTCCTCTGCGTAAATCAGAGACAGGTCCCACGTCTGTTCCACAGGCGCGTCCTTACGGGAGCAGAGTTGCATAAGCTTCCACCTCATCTTTCTTACAGTCTGTAATTTGGATTCATTCTCTCCTAAGCCATTCAAACATGGCTGTCAAACCACTGAGAGATCTGCGCCATGCGATCGCTCTGCCTGACGGAAAACGGACACCGGCTGTCGCAATGACCGCAATGCACGCATTGAGAGGCGTTTTTCTCTAGCGTACGATAATGTTCTATGGCCAGAGGATCTCCCATCAAAGCCAGATCATAGTACTTATTCACGAGACCGATGTCGATCCCCTGAGGACACGGCCGGCAATGATTGCAGTACACGCACTTTCCGCGCGCCTGCGGCGGCGCGAAAGTCCCAATGACTGCGTAGTCCAGAGCTTCTTCCGGCTGGTCGTAATACGCCAGCAGTTCATTAACCTGCATGACGCTCTGCGCGCCGGGCAGCACCGTCAAAACACCCGGCTTATCCAGGGCGTAACGGATGCACTGGTACGCGGTCAGCGCCTGCGCAAACGGCGACTGCGCGGCGTTAAGCAGTTGCCCTCCGGAGAACGGCTTCATCACCGAGATGCCCACGCCTTCCTTCTCGCACCGCCTGTATACGGCGTTGCGCTCGTCCACGCCGCCAAAGGCGTATTCGCCGTGGCTGTAGTCATACGCGGGGTTCACCGAAAACATCAACATGTCGATCTCGGCTTCGTCCATAATGCGCTGAATGACCGAAGGCGTGTGCGAGGACAGGCCGACATGGCGTACAACGCCCTCGTCTTTGAGCTTAAGGATCAGTTTATACACGCCGTTTCTTTGGTATGTTTCCCAGTCTGAGGTTTCATCCTGACAGTGAATGAATCCGTAATCGATATAATCAGTCCGCAGTTGTTTAAGCTGCCACTCTATCGAACGCTTGATCGTGTCCAGATCCAGCGTCCACCCATACGCCCCTTTCGTATAATCCGCGCCAAAATGAATCTGAAACATCACGTCACGGCGCACGTCGTGCAGCGCCTCTCCGTAGATCGGAAAGGCTTTCCCATCACCCGCAGCGAGATCAAAGTAGTTGATCCCCGCTTCCGCGGCTCGACGAAGAGCCTTGACCGCCTCGTCCATGCCGGCCTCGTACATGTACGCCGAGCCGACGCCGATCTCACTGATCATGTCTCCGGTTCGTTGATTCAATCTGTATTTCAATCTCTTCACCTTCTCGTTTTCAATACTCGCCAAACATCCTGACGAGGTCCGCGTCTTCGAGGGTAAGGGCCAGTTTTAAAAGGATCGCCGCCTTCTGAGGGCTCAGGTTATCCGCCGCGACGGTGTTTTTACAGAGGAGATTATCCTGTGTGATGACTCCGTCGTCTATTCGGGAACTGATGACGACGGGTATGACCAAACTCTCTATTGTCGATTTGAAACTCTGGCTGAATTCACCCGCGCCAGCGCCCGCTATGACCAGGCCGTCTGAGTGCGCGGCGGCAAAGCGCAGCAACTCGACGTCGGCGTCGACATAAAAATAGAGTATGGACACTTTTGGCAGCGCATAAAGAGACGAAGCGTCGAATTCGGTCTGAAGCGTATGCCGCTTGGCCGGCATTTCGTAGATGAATACCGCGCCGTCCCGCACCATGCCGATCGCACCCATCTCTCCCGCGGCAATGGCGGTTACATGGTATGTGCTCGTCTTCGCGACCGTGCGGGCTGAGTAAATCCGGTCGGAGAAGACCGCGAGAACGCCCTTTCCGCGGGCTACGGGCGCAGATGCCACGCAGACTGCCTGGTAAAGGTTCATCGGCCCATCAGCGGATATGGACGTCGACGGCCGCATTGAACCGGTTATGACGACAGGTTTCTCTGTCTTGACGGTCAGATTAAGGAAATATGCCGTCTCTTCCAGGGTATCCGTGCCATGCGTTATGACAAAGCCTGTCACATCCGGATCTTTCGCCATTCGGTTGATCGTGTTTGCCAATTCAAGCCAAATCTTTGCCGTGATATCATCGGAGTTTACGTTACAGATCTGCACTGTGTCTATTCTGGCAATCCTTTCGAGGAGCGGTACTTCTGAAATCAGTTCTTCAGCCGTCAGAGATCCCGGCGCGTAGCCCGCGGTTTTCCCGATCTCGCCAACGCCGGCAATGGTTCCGCCCGTAGCCAGGATAACGACTCTGGGCTTTTCACTGTCATTATCGCCTTCAGCGTGCGCTTGAAAGATCAAACTATGAACCATAAGGTAAATACCAACCAAAGTCGCGAATACAAATATCATCTCTCACCGCTCCGAAATGCGCATTTCTCCGAATTGAAGGGTAAACGGTTCATTACATGATTCTGAAGGATCAATGCGATAATCCATAACACAGATAGCTTACCACAAAAGCGTGCCGTTTTCAATGCCGACATAAACAAGATTGAGGCTGCCTTAAGGCGGTTTATCGGGAAGCATCATGTCAAGAATAGGTTGTCGCTCAAATACATCTCCTCGAAATGAA
>JAFRLF010000112.1 GCA_017431365.1 Clostridia bacterium
CTGACCCGATGGGTCAGGCGCTTCTCATGTAAATCCTGATGATCAGCGATGATTCTTGTTTTCGCATCGAAGGAGATCCCCGCCTTCACAAGGGAAGGGAAGGGTCATGGTAACGATGGCGTCGGGAACGGCGCATCGCGCGATTGGTTCGCCGCTTTCGAGGCGCAGATCATCGACGCTGAAGGCATACACGCCGCTGGGCGTCAACAATTCGAGGGTTTCTCCTTCACTGACGGCGCATTTAAGCTTAACGGAGATCCGGCCATCCCGACTATCGAGAACGATACCGGCAAATTCCTTCGTCTGGGTAAGCCCCTCGTTCCCACCGGGCCGTTCCGGTTCGCCGAAATAGAAGCCCGTGTCATACGGACGATGGCTTATGGTATCGAGTTCGTCGGAGAGCGCCTGTCTGACTTCGCGCGTGTAGCGATTGTTCCGTATGGCGTTGAGCGCGCGCCTGTATGCGCCGACGACCGTCGCGACGTAAAACTCGTTCTTCATCCGCCCTTCGATCTTAAACGAACAGATCCCGGCGCTGCAGAGCTCATCCAGCCGGCTGATCAGATTCATATCTCCGGCGCTGAAAATGGCTGTGCCTCGGGTGTTCTCCTCCACGGGGAAATACTGCCCTGGGCGCTTTTCCTCCTCCAGGACATATCGCCAGCGGCACGCCTGGGCGCAGTCGCCGCGGTTGGCGTCTCTGCCGGTCAGGTGCTTGCTGAGCGCGCAGCGGCCGGAATACGCCATACACACCGCGCCGTGCACGAAGGTCTCGATCTCACAGTCGGGGGGAATCGATTCGTGAATTCTACGGATGCGGTCGAGAGATAATTCCCTGGCAAGGACGATTCTCTTAATCCCATTTGCGTGCCAGAATCTGACGCTCGCGGCGTTCAGCGTATCGGCCTGAGTGCTCAGATGGATCGGCATGTCGGGGATGGAATCCCTCACTGACATGATGGCGCCGGGGTCGCTCATGATCAGGGCGTCGACACCCGCGTCATGCGCGAAAGCCGCGTCATCGGTCAGAAGCGGGATGTCCTCGTCGTATGGGAAAATATTCAGCGT
This sequence comes from Clostridia bacterium, assembly GCA_017431365.1. Lineage (GTDB taxonomy): Bacteria > Bacillota > Clostridia > Christensenellales > Aristaeellaceae > Firm-10. The sequence continues at coordinate 1,069 of JAFRLF010000112.1, forward strand.
GAGATATACCTTTACGCCATGCTCATGGGCATAGCTCACCGCCTGCAAAAGTGCGTCGCGGTCAAAATTGCCGGCATGTGCGCGCATGCCGAATCGCTCAAGTCCCAGATAGACAGCGTCCGCGCCAAAGCGAACCGCTGCTTTCAGCTGACGCAGACCGCCCGCAGGCGCGAGAAGTTCGGGCGTGTTCATGGCTGAGCCTCCGTGTCAGCTTGTTCGGCGGATTCCCGCAGCGCACGCTGTTCTTCGTCATAAGCCTGCCAGAGCGGCATGTACTCGGCGACGGCGGCGTTATGCTCCTCCAGCGTCTTGCTGAAGTACAGCGTCCCGGAGTGGGGGTCTGTAGAGCAGAAGTAGAAGTATCCCTCGTTCAGATAATCCTCGTCTGGATGCAGCGCGGCGTTGAGCGCTGTTCGAGAGGGGTTGCAGATCGGTCCCGGCGGCAAACCGGTCACGACATAGGTGTTGTAGGGATTCTGCTCGTTCAGCTCGCTGGTTGAGAGGATGAATTCCGTTGAGCCGGTGATGTACTTGACGGTAGAATCCGCCTCCAGCTTTGCATTGTCCGCGAGGCGGTTGTAAAACACGGCTGAAACGCGCGCCATGTCCTGCGGGGTGACGGCTTCCTTTTCGATGATCGAGGCCATGATGATGATCTCGTCCTGCGTCAAGTTTGTCACAAAGCCGTCGAAAACGTCGTCTTCCTCGTAGCCGCCTTCGAAGCCGGCGTACAGTTGGTCCATGACGATTTCAGTCTGTCCAAGGAGTTTTCTGAGTATAGACTCTATCGACGCGTCTACGAATACGCGATACGTGTCGGGCGCGAGGTATCCCTCAAGCAGATACTTGCGTTCGGAGGTGCGACCGCCTTCGACAGCCTGACGTACCTGATGGAAACTCCCGGCGAAGTAATCGGCGCTGTCGCAGTAGGTGAGGAATTCGCTCATATCCTCTATGGCGCCGACGCTGAGCAGGTACCTGCCGATGTCTTCGACGGTCCATCCCGGAATGATCGTGATCGTCCTCTCTCTGGAGGACGACCCCGAAGAGAGGATGTCGATGATCTCTGATGTGGTCATGCTGGGAGAAAGCTCGTATTTGCCGTACTGAATGTCGTTTGTCAGGCCCTTGAACATGACCATATACCGGAAAATGCCCTTGTTTCGCACAAAGCCCTGCTCGACCAGGTGATTGGCTATGGTCGCGACGTATTCGCCGCTCTGTACGACGAAGGTGCGCGTTGATTTGTCGTTGACGTCGACGGGAGCGAGGAAGCCGTCGTAAATCCTGAGCCAGGCGCTGACGAAAAATCCCGCCGTGATAGTCAGACTGATCAGGAAAATGACGATCGGACGCGCAAACCGCCAAAGTGCGTCATACCAATAAAAACCGTATTCGCGCTCGCGCATGAGGGTCTTCGAATTATAAAATTTTTTTGAGACAATGCGCCGTTTGGTCTTTGCCATGAGGCCTCCCCGATATCAGTGTCCGGTCAGGACGTCCAGGTCTATGCCCGCCGCGTCGGCGAGGATTTTATACATATCGCCCAGAAGCTTCTGCAGGCGGAATTCCGCGATCAGATACGCGCTTGCGTCCTGATTGAACTGCAGAAGCGAGGCGATTTTCTGCATGCGCTGATAATCGTCCTCCGACATGCGCTCACCGGCGGCAAGGGATAACTGCATGCGATATTGCAGGCGCTTGTACTCGTCGAGGAGCGCTTTGTTTGTCGGATCGTCAAAGGCGCGCTGGCGCAATTCGGCGTAGGAGGTATATTCTTCAGACTGTTTGAGCGCCCTGGCAAGTTCGTGTGTCTGATCGTAGATATTCATGATGCTTTACCCCGCTTGCGTTCAATCAGATGTCCATGATGATGGGCAGGATCATGGGGCTGCGCTTGAGAGATGAATACACATATCGCTGCACCGTGTCCCTGATGCTCGCCTTTAGCTCGGCGTAATCGCCCAGTGCGATGTTGTCATAGGTGTCCAGGATCTGCCTGACGGCGGTCTTCGCGCCTTCGACCAGATCTTCGGATTCGCGCACATAGACGAAGCCGCGGCTTATAATGTCGGGCCCTGACAGGATCGCGCCGCTTTGGTGATCGATCGCCAGCACGATGATGAGCAGGCCGTCCTGACTGAGGTGCTTGCGGTCGCGCAGAACGACATTGCCCACATCGCCGATGCCGAGCCCGTCGATCAGGACTTCGCCCGATGGCGCTTCGCCCGTGACCCTCATGCCCTTGGCGGTGAATTCGATGATGTCGCCCGTGTTGGCGATGAGGATGTTCTTCTCGTCCATGCCGAGGTGTCTGGCCAGTTCGGCGTGCTGATACAGATGCCTGTATTCGCCGTGCACGGGAATGAAATACTGAGGTTTTGTCAGCGCGTGCATGAGTTTGATCTCTTCCTGGCAGGCGTGCCCGGAGACGTGAACCTCCGCGAGCGCCTCGTATACGACGTTGGCTCCGGTGCGAACCAACTGGTTGATCACGCGCGAGACGGATTTTTCATTGCCGGGGATGGGGGTCGCGGAAATGATGACCATGTCCTCGGCCTTGATCTCCAGCTTTTTGTGTTCGGCAAAGGCCATGCGCGCCAGGCCGCTCATGGGCTCTCCCTGACTTCCCGTGGTAATGATGACGAGCTCGTTGTCGTCATATCGGTCGATGTCGTCCACGGACAAAAGACGCCCCTCGGGTATGACCAGCTCGCCCAGCTGCATGGCGACCTTGCTGACGTTGATCATGGATCGGCCGACGAGGCAAACGCGCCGGTGATACCGCACGGCAGCGTCGACGACCTGCTGAATGCGGTGGATGTTGCTTGCGAACATGGCGACGAAAATCCGTCCGTCGGCCTTCTGAAAGTAGGTGTTGAACGTCTCGCCGACCGTGCGCTCCGACATGGTATAGCCCTGCCGCTCAATGTTCGTCGATTCACAGAGCAGGGCCAGAACACCTTGCGAGCCCAGCTGCGCCAGGCGGCCAAGGTCGGTCGTCCGGTCGTCGATGGGCGTGTAGTCGACTTTAAAGTCTCCCGAGTGAACGATGATCCCCGCGGGCGTATGGATCGCCAGGGCGCACGCGCCGGTAATGGAATGGTTCACGTGGATAAACTCGACTTTGAACGCGCCGATCTGGATGACGTCGCCAGGTGAGGTGACGTTTAAGGATATGCCCGACACTCTGTGTTCCTTGAGCTTGTGCTCGATGAGAGCCAGCGTCAGCCTCGTGCCGTACACCGGCGCGGGGAGCTGCTTGAGTACATAGGGAGACGCGCCGATGTGATCCTCATGCCCATGGGTAAAGACGTAAGCCCTGAGCTTCTCCCTGTGCTGTTCGAGATATGTCGTGTCAGGTATGACGAGATCAACACCCGGCATATCTTCTCTGGGAAAGATGGAACCGACGTCGACGACGATCATATCGTTACCGTATTCAAATACGGTCATATTCATGCCAATCTCGCCAAGGCCTCCGAGCGGTATCACGCGCAGCCTTGGCTCGTTATTTGATTTTGCCACAAAATCCTCCTTATATAGTAAGCGTTCTTTTTATCTTCAGGGGCACGCCGCTCATATGGAACGTCCCGTTTGCTCTGCGTAGTACGGCAGCAGTTCTTCCATCCTCGTCATTATAACATGTGAATGCCGAAACAGATAGCCGTCTTGGGTAAACTTATTTCGCCGATTGCCGGGAAGCCTGTATCAACACGCGTTTCTATGACGCGCCAAAGAGCGGTTTTGTTCAAACTTGCGCTATAAAGGGGCGGGGAAGACGTTTCAGCATAAGCAAACTAGAATAAACATGGATTCTTCTTGTAAAAATTTACATACATCCTCTTGAACATAATGAAAATAAAAAAGTAAAATATTATGTCACAGTAGTCACTGTATTTGACATGAAACCAAACGGTTAATACCGTACAAGATCAGGAGGTTCTTTTATGGCCCACAAGTACGTATACCTGTTCACGGAGGGCAACGCCAGCATGCGCAATCTGCTGGGTGGCAAAGGCGCGAACCTGGCCGAGATGACCAATATCGGTCTGCCCGTGCCCCAGGGCTTCACCATCACGACAGAGGCTTGCACGCGTTATTACGAGGATGGCCGGAAGATCGCCGACGACATCATGGAAGAGATCATGCAGTATGTCGAGACGATGGAAAAGCTGAACGGCAAGAAGTTCGGCGATCTGGAGAATCCCCTGCTGGTGTCGGTTCGCTCCGGCGCGCGCGCGTCCATGCCTGGCATGATGGATACGATCCTCAATCTGGGCCTCAATGATGACGTCGTCGCCGCTATGATCAAGGGCAATCCCGACCCGAAGTTTGAGCGCTTTGTCTACGACTGCTATCGCCGCTTCATCCAGATGTTCTCCGACGTCGTCATGGAAGTCGGGAAGAAGCATTTCGAAAAGCTCATAGACATCATGAAGGACAAGAAGGGCGTGACCTACGATACCGAACTGAGCGCCGACGACCTCAAGGACCTGGCGCAGCAGTTCAAGGCTGAGTACAAGAACCAGCTGGGCAGCGACTTCCCCTCTGATCCCAAGGTTCAGCTTTACGAGGCGATTCGCGCTGTCTTCCGTTCATGGGACAATCCCCGCGCGAACGTCTACCGCATGGATCACGACATCCCCTATAGCTGGGGCACGGCTGTCAACGTGATGCCCATGGTCTTTGGCAACCTGAACGACAATTCCGGCACGGGCGTTGCCTTTACCCGCAACCCCGCCACCGGTGAAAAAGTGCTGATGGGTGAGTTCCTGACCAATGCTCAGGGCGAAGACGTCGTGGCCGGCGTCCGCACACCGATGAACATCACGGAGATGGAGAGACTGTTCCCCGAAGCGTACAAACAGTTTGTCGACGTCTGCAATATCCTCGAGAACCACTACCGCGACATGCAGGATATGGAGTTTACCGTCGAGAACGGCAAGCTTTACATGCTGCAGTGCCGCTCCGGCAAGCGCACAGCCGCTGCCGCCATTAAGATCGCCTGCGATCTGATTGACGAGGGCATGATCACTGAGGAAGAAGCTCTCATGCAGATCGACGCAAAGTCTCTGGACATGCTGCTGCATCCCACCTTCAACCGTCACAGGCTCGAACGGGCGGAAGTGATCGGCCATGGCATCGCCGCCAGCCCGGGAGCCGCCGCCGGCGCGATCGTCTTCACAGCCGAAGACGCCGTAAAGCGCGGAAAGAACGGTGAAAAGGTCGTCCTGGTGCGCCTGGAGACCAGCCCCGAGGACATCGAGGGCATGAAGTTTGCTCAGGGCATCCTGACGGTGCGCGGCGGACAGACCAGTCACGCGGCGGTCGTTGCGCGCGGCATGGGCACCTGCTGCGTTTCCGGCTGCGGCGATATTAAGATGGACGAGGAGAACAAGTGCTTCACCCTCGCCGGGGAAGTGTTCCGTGAGGGCGACTTTATTTCCCTGGACGGTTCCACAGGCAATATCTATGCCGGCTTGATCCCGACCGTGCCCGCCGACCCCAACAGCGGCTACTTCGGCCGTGTGATGGATCTGGCTGACAAGTACAAGACCATGGGCGTTCGCACCAACGCGGACACGCCTCACGACGCTGATCAGGCGGCTTCCTTCGGCGCGACGGGCATCGGCCTGTGCCGGACGGAGCACATGTTCTTCGACGGAGAGCGCATCGGCGCCTTCCGTGAGATGATTTGCTCCGAAACCCTTGAAGAGCGCGAGGCGGCCCTTGCGAAGATCGAGCCCATGCAGCAGTCTGACTTTGAGGGCCTGTTCGAGGCCATGCACGGCTATCCCGTGACCATCCGGTTCCTTGATCCGCCGCTGCATGAGTTTGTCCCCACCGACGAGGCCGACATTCGCGCGCTGGCAAAGGCCCAGGGAAAGACTGTCGCGTACATCAAACAGGTCATCGCCGACCTGCACGAGTTTAACCCCATGATGGGACATCGCGGCGTGCGCTTGGCGGTCACCTATCCTGAAATCGCCGCCATGCAGACCCGCGCCATCATCAAGGCGGCCATCAATGTCCAGAAGGAACATCCCGATTGGAATCTCGTGCCTGAGATCATGATTCCGCTGATCGGCGAGCTGAAGGAATACAGGTTCGTCAAGGACGTCGTCGTCAAGACGGCTGACGAGATCATCGCGGCTTCCGGCATTGAACTGAAGTACGAAGTGGGCACGATGATCGAGATCCCGCGCGCCGCGCTGACGGCTGACGAGATCGCGAAAGAGGCGGATTTCTTCTGCTTCGGCACCAATGACCTGACGCAGATGACCTTCGGCTTCAGCCGTGACGATGCCGGCAAGTTCCTGCCTTCGTATTACCAGAACAAGATCTATGAGTCTGATCCGTTCTCCCGTCTGGACGTCATCGGCGTTGGCCGTCTGATCAAGATGGCTGTGGATTTGGGCAAGGGCGCCAATCCGAAGCTGCACTGCGGCATCTGCGGCGAACATGGCGGCGATCCGTCCTCCATCGAGTTCTGCAACGAAGTTGGACTGGATTACGTCTCCTGCAGCCCCTTCCGTGTGCCGATCGCTCGACTGGCCGCGGCGCAGGCTGCCATCAAGGCGAAGAAGTAATCACATCTCTCAATATAAAACGACACAGCGGGGACCGGGCCGACCGGTTCCCCGCTGTGTTTTTTTCTCTGAAGCCAGAGGATGTCTGAAGGCAAGATGGCGCGCGTCTATGTAGCAGACTCGTTCTCTCTTTCCCGGATGAGGATCGTCAGGTTGTTCAGGCTCAGCGAATAAGTGTAACGCACCTCGCTGGCCATGGCCATCACGAGCTTTATGCCAATGCCCTGCTCTTCGCTCTGCGGAACGTAGTTGACAGGGTCGAAGGCCCTGCAGTCGTCGCGGAAGCGCAGCACCCAGTTTTCCGCCTTCTGCAGGAGTCTCATGCTCAGGTGCTGACGGCCGCTCCGGTCGAAGCCGTGCGTGACGACGTTTGAACCCATTTCTTCCACGCAGAGGGCGATTTGCTTGCTCAGGCGGTCAGAGCCGTTTCGGCGAGCGCAGAAGTCCTCGGCCTTGCGCGAGGCCGCCATCACATCGTCGATGCTGTGGATGTCAAGCTCGATCGTTTCATCGGGTCGGAAACCAAAATCATCGGAGAGAAGAAGCAGGCGCTCGAGGATATTATCGTTGCCGTTGGCGGGTCTGTGGAGCGCGTAGGCACAGATGCCGATAAACATCAGTAGTTCTCCCGTCACAAAATACAGCCAGGCTCCCGTAACGCCGAAGACCGCACTGAGCGCAAGCGCCGCCAGCGAGGGGATAATGGCGCCTTCGAGCAGGGAGATGATCTCCGTGAGGGCGAGACGCCCGCACGCCTGGTAGTGACTCTTGAGAGCGTTGTTCAGACAGCATGGGATCAGTCCGGCTGAAAAAATGCGCACGCCCAATATGGCCAGACGCTGCGCCTCGTTGACTTCAGGCAGGAAGAGCGACACGAGCGCCGGCGCAAAGACGAGCAGTATTGCGCCCATGCCCAGCCCGATGATGATTGAACTGCGAAACAGCGTCCTCGCTACCTCGCCGAGACTGGAACGGTCCTCCTCCTGGAAAAAGATGCCGCTGAGCGTCAGTGACACGCCGCCTGTGCCGGTTGAAATGCAGTTGCTGGCATTGCCGATCGTCGTCAGGACGGTGAACGCCGCCACGGCTACGCTGCCGCTGACGTGGCTCAGTATCTGATTCATGGTGAAAATCAAAATCACCGTTGAAGCCATCGACACCAGAGAAGGTATGCCGTTTTGGAACAGCTCCAGGACTTTTTTCCAGCTGACGTACTTCAGGGAAAAGCGGAACACGCATTTCTTTGAAAGAAAGTACGTGCCGCCAACGCACAGGGCGATGTAGTAACTGAGAGCCGACGCGAGCCCCATGCCGAACATATTCCAGTGCAGGAGATACACGTTCACGAGGTCCAGAGCAATGTCCGCGACAGTCATACTGAGGACCGAAGCGATGACGAGATTCGTCTTACCCGCCATTTGCAGAAAGGCGACGAGCATCAGCGCGCCGATCGCCGCGGGCGCGCTGATGATGAAGCCTGCGAGGTAGCTGCGCGTGCCGTCGTAGAGGGACCCTTGCGTGCCGGCTCCCAGAAGCGTCGACAGCGGATTTCGGAAGATTAGCACGACAAGCATGAGCACAGCTGAGGCGGACAGCGTCACGGCGACCGCTGAGGAGTAGCCGCGGTTTGTTTCCTCCTGCGAGCCCATGCCGAGGGAACGGCTGCAGCTGACCTGGACGCCCGCCGCAAGCATGCTGCCCAGCGCCCCGAGGACCAAAAGGACGGGATTGGCGTATCCGTATGCCGCGATCGCGTCTTCGCCTAAGAAGCGGCCGATCATGATGTTGTCGACGAGGAGACATACGGATACGGTCAGAGCGGACAGCGCCTGAGCGAGAAGCATTTGCCTTACGAGTTTGTGTATCATTTCAATTACATCCTGCGTCAGTTGTGAATCACTTTCACGGGCATGCCCGTTTCGATCGACTTGTTCATCGCCATGACGAATTCCATCGTGCGCACGGCGTCAGCATAGGGAGAGCGTATGGCGGAAGGATCGCCGGTCAGCACGGCGTCGACAAATGTGCGGTCGCAGATGCGTCCGGCGTCGACTTTATCCTTGATGGTCACGGCGCTGCCACCGGCTTGCATGGTGCCGTCGCCCTTAAAGACAAGGCCGTTCTCTCCAGCCTGTTCGTCGGCCAAACCGTAGATATTGACCGTGTCGAGAATGTAGTGATCGAGGCGGCAGTCGCGGGCGCTGAAGGTGATCCGGCTGTCGAAGGCTTCACCGGTGGTCGCGTAGCAGCCTGTTGAAAGCGAGCCGAGAGCGCCGCATTCGAAGCGTACCGTGGTGGTGGAGACGTCGTCGGTGTCGTAGTTGACGACATCGGTGACAAAACCGCGGGCAGCCATCGTATACACTTCAACGGGCTCGCCGATCATGTAGCGCACCATGTCGATGTTGTGGATCGTCTGTTCGACGATCTGTCCGCCGGAGCGCTTCTTGTCGCGCCACCATTCGACGCCGGGGACGCCGCCCATTCGCACCATATCGACGAATGTGACGCGGTGCTTGTTGACAAAGTCACGCGTGTCGTCGACAATGGAGGCGTAACGGCACTGCAGTCCCACCGCCGTGATCAGGCGCTTTTTCTGTATTTCGTTGCGGATCTGGTAGGCCAGTTCAAGATCGAGGGCGACGGGCTTTTCGACAAACATGGGAATGCCGCGCCTGATTGTTTCAAATTCGATATCGCCGTGGCAATACGGCGGCACGCAGATAAATACCATATCCGGCTTTACGGTGTCATACATGACTCGGAAGTCGGTGAAGGCCTGCCCGCAACCGGCCTTTTCGACGAAGGACTGCGCCCTTTCGGGAATGAGGTCGCAGAATCCGGCCAGTTCGATATCAGTATACTCAATGAAATGTTCCAGGTGATAGGTGCCGATGCCGCCGCAGCCGATGATTGCCAGCTTTTTCATTAGAATAACTCCTTCCGTTATGCATATGTGTTCACATGCTGAAAATGGTGTCGAGAGCAGAACTCGTTATATCGTAAAGATAATACGGGGTTTTGGGCATCGCGTCGAGCTCGGCCGTGATGTAACCGTCGTATCCGGCTCTGCGCAGCGCGGGAATGACTTTTTCAAACGCGACGTCGCCCTCAAGCAGATTGCAGAAGTGCCCGGCGTTCCAGCCTGTGATCTTGAAGTCCTTGACGTGGATTTTTACGATCCGGTTGCCCAGGATGTCGATCCAATATTCGGGGTAGGAGAAGAGGCGCACATTGCCGACATCGAAATACGCGCCCAGATTTTCGATCTCGGCTTCATCGATGAAGGAAGCCATCTCACGGGGGGAGAGGAAGAAGTTGTTCCACACGTTTTCAACGCCAACCTTGAGCCCGGCTTGCTCGATCAGGGGCTTGCACTTCTGGAGTTCGGCGCGGGCGTTCGTCCAGGCGTCGGTAATAGAGCAGGATTCGCTGATGCCGCCGGGCACGACGAGTATGCCGTCGACGCTCAGAGCACGGCCCAGCTCGATCTGCCGCTCCATAAGCCGCGTAGCGGGGATTTCACCCGAAGGATTACCGAGCGTGGATGAGCCCCACATCGAACTTGAAACGCCGCTGACGGCCAGACCGGTCTGCTTTGCGATCAGGTTGATATTCTCGAGGACGCTGTAGGGCGTCTCCATGGACAGGATGTGATTGCCGCGGCCAACCGGATCGAGGTTCAGTTCAACGCCTTCAAAGCCGGCTTTCTTAAGGTCGGAAAACATCTCTTCAAATCCTACTTCGGACGGTACGGACCATGCGTTCAAAGACTTTTTCATGCCAAAACCTCCTTGCGTTTGTTCGCCTTTCATTATACAACCGGCTTCACGGATGCGCAAGGATAAATGCTGTTTTTCCGATTCATGGCCGCCATTTCACAGAATGTGCATTGTCGATACGCAATAAAAAACTGTCCCGACGGGAAGTCGGGACAGCAAATGAACGTTATCGGCGCATCAGCCGCGGGCCAGGGCGGTGATGTGGGGATTGACGCCGTTGTACCAGTAGAGGAAGCCCTCCAGGTCGACGGTCTCGCCGATTTCGACGGATTCGATGGCCTTGTAGATATCGGTATCCGCGCCGCAGAGATAGCTCTCAACCGTGAAGGTGTAGGTCTGACCGTTCAGGGAAACGTTGAAATACAGGTCGTCGCCCTGCTCGCCGGTGCCGTTCCACTTGTAGGCGAAGGCGGCTTCGGTGTTGACGGTCTCGCCGTTATCCTCATAGGTGTAGGGCTCGATGGTCACGCCGGAGAACTTGACCAGCTGATTCTGATAGTCGATCAGAGCGTCGGTGCCGAGATATTCGGTCACGTCGAGGGGTTCGGCCAGCCAGGGCTCGCCATCGATGATCTCAAAGGTCGCGTCGGCGATCTCGACTTCGCCGGACCACTCGGCCTTATAGCCGGTCACGCGGATCTTGGTGCCGGGAACGAGCAGGGCGGCAGTCGCTTCGTCGCAAGCGGCGTTGTACAGGAAGTAGGCGCCTTCTTCAGTCTGGGTGTAAAGGCTGATCTTGCCATCCCACCAGGACTGGTTAGCCTGGACGTAGGTTTCGACGGTCACTTCGTCGTCGATGGCGGCGGCCATAAAGTCCGCATAGGTCATAACAGCGGCTTCGGGTTCCGCAAAAGCGGCAACGGACAGGATCATGCAAAGAGCCAGGATCAGGGAAGCAAACTTTTTCATGTGAATGTCCTCCTAACTGAACATTATGTGATTCCCTGACCATATTATACAGGATTTTGGGCGTGTGTACACGCATATACCGAATTTTTACATCCCGATACTGCAGGTTAAGTACAGTTTTCCCGAACGAACCACAGGGCGGGAACCGCGTCACTTAACGTGAGTTTGCTTTACAGTTACTTCTCAAAGGCGTAAAATATAAAATCATACTTATTTGCCGGAGGCGATTGCTTCGTGTCAACGTACAGCATCAAACAGTTGTATACAGCAGGGCTAACCCAGGATCTTTGCGATGTCACGGTCAACGGCTGGGTGCGCACCATGCGCCAGTCAAAGACCTTTGCCTTTGTCGAATTGAACGACGGCAGCTTTTTCAGAAATCTGCAGATCATTCTGGACGAGCAGACTCTTTCAAATTATCGCGATCTGGTCAAGGGGATTGGCGTCGGCGCTTCGATGCGCGTGACGGGCACAGTCGTCATGACGCCCGAGATGAAACAGCCCTTCGAACTTCGGGCCAGCGAAGCCGTCATATTGGGCGAGAGTCCTGTGGATTACCCGCTGCAGAAAAAGCGCCATACCCTTGAGTATCTGCGCACCATCGCGCATCTGCGGCCGCGCGCCAATCTGTTCCAGTGCGCCTTCCGCATCCGTTCGATTGCCGCGCAGGCGATCCACAGATTCTTCCATGACCGCGGGTTTGTCTATGTGCCTACGCCGCTGATCACCGGCAGCGACTGTGAAGGCGCGGGCGAGATGTTCCAGGTCACCACGCTCGATCTCGAAAACCTCCCGAAGACGCCCGAAGGCAAAGTGGACTACAGTCAGGATTTCTTCGGGAAGCCCGTGTCTCTGACGGTATCGGGGCAGCTGAACGGCGAGACGTTTGCCCTGGCGTTTGGCAATATCTATACCTTTGGGCCCACCTTTCGCGCCGAACGGAGCTATACGCAGCGCCATGCCGCGGAGTTCTGGATGATCGAGCCTGAGATGGCCTTCTGCACGCTGAAAGAGGATATGGACCTGCAGGAGGACATGATCAAGTACATCATCGACGCCGTCCTGAACGAGGCACCTGAGGAAATGAAATTCCTTGACAGCTTCGTCGAGAAGGGCCTGATCGACCGCCTTACCGCCGTGCGTGACGCGGAATTCGCGCGCGTGCCCTATACCGAGGCCATTGAAATCCTCGAAAAGAGCGGTCATGACTTTGAGTACAAGCCTTACTGGGGCTGCGACATGCAGACCGAGCATGAGCGTTATCTGACGGAGGTCGCCTTCGGCAAACCCGTCTTCGTGACCGATTATCCCAAGGAGATCAAGGCCTTTTACATGCGGCAGAACGAGGATGGCAAGACGGTCGCGGCCGCTGACCTGCTTGTTCCCGGCATAGGCGAGCTTTGCGGCGGCAGTCAGCGCGAGGAACGCCTTGACGTGCTGACCGCGCGAATCGAAGAACTGGGCATGAAGCCGAGCGATTACTGGTGGTACCTTGAGCTGCGCAAGTACGGCTCTGTGGAACACGCCGGCTTCGGCATGGGATTTGAGCGCATGGTGATGTATCTGACGGGCATATCCAACATTCGCGACGTACTGCCCTTCCCGCGCACCACGGGCAGCGCCGAATTCTGATCCAGGGCATCATTGCATGAAAACACTGATCGAGCTTTACGACGAGCGTCCCATCGAAAACGTCTTGTCCACGGAGGTCTTTCGTCCCGAGGAGACGATCCTGATCTGTCCGCCGGACAAGGCGAACGACATGGTGTGGCGCGAGCAGCTTCGCCGCTATTTTGAAGCGCGCGGCTGCCGTGTAAAGCTCACCTTTATACCTGTGAGTCTGCTGAACGCCAGGCGCATTGAAAAGACGCTGCGCGGCGTGCTTGAAAGTCATGAAGACTGCGCTATCGACATTTCGGGCGGAACGGACGCAACGCTGTTTGCCGCCGGCGCCGCAGCCGGCAGCGACACGCCGGTATTCACTTACAGCCGAAAGAGCAACACCTTTTACGAGATACAGAACGCGCCGTTTGCGAGGGCCCTGCCATGTGATGTGAAACTCGACGCCGCTTCCTGTTTTCTGATGGCGGGCGGAGAACTGCTGCCGGGCAGGGAGGACAACGCCGTCCTGCGGAGAATGCTGCCCAAGATCGACGCCATATGTGATTGCTTTTTCCGCTTCAGGTCGATATGGAACCGGCAGATCGCGTGCGTTCAGCATATTTCTCAGCCGACGGGGCAGGACCTGACCGCATCAGGTGAATTGCGGGTCAAGGTTGACCGCGGATGGGCGGAACTGAGCCCCGACTGGCTGCGCGCTCTTGAGGAACATGGCCTTATCTCGGGCCTGCGCCTGACGGACAAGGACGTTTCGTTTCAGTTCGACAGCGCGATGGTACGCTTTTGGCTGCGGGATATCGGCGCCGCGCTGGAACTCTACGTCTTTCAAAGCTGTCTGAAGGCCGGGTGTTTTGACGACGTCGTGTTGAGCGCCGTCGTCTCATGGAGGAAACAGGATCTCAAGAGAGAGGCCGTCACCAATGAAATCGACGTGATGGCCATACAGGGCGTGCATCCGCTGTTTATAAGCTGTAAGACGTCCGAAATCAGAACTGAGGCGCTCAACGAGCTTGCGATATTGCGGGACAGATTTGGCGGCGCGGTGTCACGGGCTATGATTGTCTCTTCGGCTGGCACGAGACGCGTTCCCGCGCAGACGCTTCGTCGGGCTTCGGAACTGCGCATTGAGGTCGTTGACTGGCGTGATATAGAGAAAGGGAATCTCCTGAAGTGCCTGATGAATCAAAAAGACGAGTCATAGCATGCCGCTATGGCTTGTTTTTTTCGGGCTTGACGTATCGACCTCCTCCGCGTCGTCTCCCAGCGCCTGTTTGATCAGCGGCTTGATGACGGGTTTGAGTATATAGCAGTCAAGATAGGCGACCAGGCCGTAACCGGGCAAAAGGAGCGCCGTGAACCGCAAATAGTGTATAGCTACGGCCATGAGCACCGGAATGGCGATCATGAGGAGCGTGCGCCCAAAGTGTCGGACGGAAAGAAAAAAACTCGTTTCGACCAGATTCCCGAGTCGGTCGTTAAAGAAGGCGAAAAGGATGAACACGTATTGAAGCGTGAACAGCATGACCGCGCCAAACACCAGGTCGATGCCTCGGATCGCCGCCCATACAGGTGTGGGTTCAAATGAGTCGAGCGCGTATAATGACAGCAATAACAGGCCTGTCGCCGCGATGATGACGAGACTTAACGGTATGCCCTGTCTGAGGTTCTTTTTGAAGGATTTGAAGTAGGACGAGAAAAAGCGCCCCTCCTCGTTGAGAATGCCGTTCATCAGCGTGTGGTAGAGCGCCGCTGTCGAAGCTCCGATCGTGATCAGGGGCAGGGAGCAGATGATCCAGCAGAGGTTGAGAACGACCGCGTCGAATACGCCGCCGAGAAAGCGCCACACGGGATTGTCAAAATTGAAGAACCTGTTCATGCTCTTTTCTTCACTCCGTCGTGTCAAAAGGATCAATTGAAGGCTTTTTCAGATGCTCGCCGTATCGGCAAGGAAAATCCCGCGCCGCTGACGCGTTTGCCAGCGGCGCGGGATTTGATTCAGAACGGATCACTGATCCTTAGCCGGAGATCAGCTCTCCTCCTCGATCAGCTCGTTGACCTGATCGGCCAGGCCGTACAGATCCTCGGGAGAACCGCCCTTGCCATCAAGGATGTTGTTGTAGGTGGCGTCCCAGATCTTGCCCGCGTCATCACGCCAGCTGGAGGAGTAACGGACGGGGGTCTTGACGGGGTTGGCCATCAGAGCGGAGACGGTGTCGGCGGCGTCGGCATGGCCGGCGTTGATCAGGGTGTCAAAGAACACCTGAGCGGAGGCCTCGTGCGCGCAGGCCGCGACAGGGCTGTTGGCCAGAACGGTCTCATAGCAGTAGGAGGACAGGAACTTCATGAGCTCCCAGGTCTCATCGGGGTGAGCCAGGTCCTTCTTGGCGGCCCAGCCGACGAAGTCATAGGTGTTGGCGCGGCCGTTGGTGCCGTTGGGCACGGGCGCGTAGCCCCAATTGACCACGGGCTCCCGGTGAGCCCCCACGCCCGGTTCCAAGAGAGCCTCTGGGACCTCGCTCCCGCCGCCCGGTGAAA
>JAFRLF010000113.1 GCA_017431365.1 Clostridia bacterium
CGAGATTATATGACTTTTCGGGATCGCTCACCCAGCCGCAGGCCAGAAAAGCCCCCCTCAGCCAACAGAGCGTCAATCTCTCGCTGGCAAAGACGGCAGGGTCAGGCTCACGTCTTACACCCATGAAGGCTCCGTCATCCAGCAGTTCAAGCGATGAGAGCATGATGAGCGTCTCGTCTTCGTCGAGCTCAAAGCGATATCGCGTCTTTCCGCCGAGCTGAGCGCTTGAAACGGTCTGCAGCTGGGGCCTGACGAGCGACTCGAAGCGCCGCGTCAGAGCGTAAAAGTAACGCGTTGCGGCGGCGTGTTCGCTGCTGACGCTGACCTGATACCGGCCTTTTCCGCGATAGGTGAGTGTGCCCGCCAGGATATACGCGGCCGTCAGTTCGACGCGCAGTTCGGTTCTGTCGTCGGGGGATGTGCGCATGATTTCGGCCCTGGCGTCTGAAGAGAAGGACATGGTTTCAGTCCTCGCCCAGGATGCGCAATTCCGGTTCGAGGAGCACGCCATCCTTTTGATATACCGTTTGTCTTATGTGCTCTATGAGCGAAAGGACGTCTCGCGCCGTCGCTCCGCCGCGGTTTACGATGAACCCGGCGTGCAGCTGGCTGACCTCCGCTCCGCCGACCCGACAGCCCTTGAGCCCCGCGCCTTCGATCAACGCCCCGGCGAAGTATCCTTCCGGCCGTTTGAAAGTGGAACCGGCTGAGGGCAGGCTGAGAGGCTGCTTTTCGCGGCGGCGAACCGCCAAATCGTTCATTTGCGAGAGGATTTGCGCTGGATCTCCCGGCTTTAGCGCGAATTCGGCTTCGACGACGGTCATACCCTGGCTGAGAATCAGAGAACTGCGGTAACCGAGGTTCAATTGAGAGGCGTCGAACCACCGGACTGTCCTGTCCGTGATGACGAGCGCGCGCTGTAGCACATCGCTGATCTGTCCGCCATAGGCCCCGGCGTTCATGGCAACGGCTCCGCCTACTGTTCCCGGTATGCCGCTGGCAAACGCAAGGCCGTCGAGCCCATGAGCCTGGGCTTCGCGGCTGAGGCGCGTCAGCGCCGCGCCGGCCTGAACGGACATGACGGCGCCGGTCGTTTTTATGCGGCTCATGGCCTCGCCGATGATGATGACCAGACCGCGGATACCCCCGTCTCGTACCAGCAGGTTCGAACCGTTGCCCATGACGAAGACGGGAATGCCGAGTTCGGCGCAGTCGTCCATGGCGCGGACGATCTCATCGCTCGACGCGGGGAGCAGGACAAGGTCAGCCGGGCCGCCGATACGGAAAGTCGTATGGCGGGACATGGGCTCGTCCTTCAGCAAGCGCTGAGAAGGAATGTATTCCGACAGCCGGAGACTGAGCTTTTCCAGACTCTGTCTATGAATCAGCATATCTCTCTACCTTTCAGGTGATAATATAGGAGTCTATCTGAGGCTCTCTATCGCCTTGCGGACGTATCCGTCGGCACTTGTCAGGGCGCGTCGCGCCCGTTCGGACGTTACGTTAGCTTCATGCATGACAATGGCCGTTTTGATGCTGCCCCCGGCTTCAAGGCTGAGGGCTTCGGCCGCCTCGCGCGAAAGACCGGTCGCGTTTTGTATGATGCGTATGCTTCGGTCTCTGAGCTTGACGTTTGTGGGCTGCACGTCGACCATGAGGTTTTTGTAGCATTTCCCGAGGCGTACCATGATTCCCGTAGACAGGGCGTTAAGCATGATTTTGGTCGCGGTTCCGGCCTTAAGCCGAGTCGATCCGGACAGGACTTCGCTGCCGGTCGGCGCCTCGATCGCTATATCCGCTTCTTTGGATATGTTGGCGTTTTTATTGCAGCTCATGGCGATCGCCAGCGCGCCGACCTGGCGCGCGTATCGCAGAGCGCCGACGCAATAAGGGGCGTATCCGCTGGCCGAGATGGCTACGATGGCATCGGTCTGCGTCAGGCTTTTTTCGCGCAAATCGGCGGCGGCGAGTTCAGGGTTGTCCTCAGCGCCTTCTACGGCGTTGCGCAGAGCCGTGTCTCCGCCGGCGATGAGGCCCTGCACTAACTCGGGTGAAGCGCCAAAAGTGGGCGGGCATTCGCTGGCGTCCAGCACGCCGAGCCTGCCGCTCGTCCCCGCGCCCAGGTAAAACAGCCGGCCGCCTCGCTTCATCCTGTCGACGACGGCGTCAATAGCGGCGGCCAGTTGAGTTGAGGCGCTGTCGACGGCGCGAATCGCGTCTTCTGTGACGGCGTTCATCAGTTTGACGATTTCAAGAGAAGTCATCTGATCGAGGTTTTCGCTGAGGGCGTTGACCTGCTCCGTACCAAGCGCGGCGAAAAAATCGCTCTGGGACGCGGCGCTCGTCGTGGACATATTGTTGCATCTCCTCTCAAGATTCCCGGCTGGCGTTTGAAAGCATCAGACGGATGCGATTCTCCTGGTTGACGCGTGTCGCGCCCGGATCGTAATCTATGGCGACGAGATTGATTTCGGGATGCTTTTCCTTTATGGGCTTCATCATGCCTTTGCCGACGATGTGGTTGGGCAGGCACCCGAATGGCTGCGCGCAGATGACGTTGTGCACGCCGCTGTCGTTGAGCTCCAGCATTTCAGCGGGCAGGAGCCATCCTTCTCCCATTTTGACGCCTTCGTCGATGACTTCGTGGCTGAGTTCGAGAATGCGCGTGAAGGGCGTCGGAGCCCGGAAACGCCCGTCCGCCCGCACAGCCTCGATCAGCTGACGCTGCCTGTTGAGCAGAACACGGTATGCGATGGAGAGGACGGGGTAACGGCTCCTGTTTATGCCGTAAAGGCGCGTGTCGACCAGTTTGACGTAGATCCCGAAGGTCAGAAAATCGAAAAGCCCGGGCGTGACGACTTCGGCTCCTTCATCCACCAGAAGCTGTTCAAGATGATTGTTGCCCAGAGGCGAGTATTTGATATATATTTCTCCCACGATGCCGACCAGGAGCTTTTTATCCTTCTTTCGCGGCAAAGCGCCGAAAGCGTCCATCAGTTCTTTATAGATGGCTTCGTTATGGCTGAAGTATCTGTGATCCGTTCTGATGCGTTCGGCGAGCCGCCTGGTCAGATCGTCGGCCAGCGCGTCGGTCTGACCAGGGTTGAGCTCATAGGGCTTACACTGATTGTGCAGAGACATGAGCAGATCGCCGTACAGCACGGCGTGCAGCAGTTCCATGAACACGCCTGCCGATAGCTTAAACCCTGGATGATCTTCAAGAGCGCTGAGGCTCATGGAAATCACGGGCACGAACTCCAGCCCGGCCTTTTTAAGCGCCTTTCGCAGAAGGTTGATGTAATTCGAGGCGCGACATCCGCCGCCTGTCTGGAAGTAGATCAGCGCGACTTTGTGCGGGTCGTATCTGCCGCTCTGCAGTGCCGAAATGAACTGCCCGATGACCAGTATGGCGGGATAACAGGTGTCGTTATGGACGTATTTGAGCCCAGTCTCCACGATTTCCGGACCGTCCGTCTCAAGAAGTTCCATGCGATATCCATGGTTGCGCAGCACCTGTATCATCAGACGGAAATGCAGCGTCAGCATGTTGGGCGTTAGGATGGTATATTCCTTTTTCATGTCCTCCGTGAACCGGACATAATAGCTTTCCGTCTCAGGCATGGGCTTCCTCTCTCTCTTCCAGGGCGCCGATGAGACTGCGCAGTCTGATCTTGACCGCGCCGAGATTGGTGATTTCATCGATCTTGATCTGCGTGTAGTATTTGCCCTTTTCCTCGAGAATGGCGCGGACTTCGTCGGTCGTGATGGCGTCTACGCCGCAGCCGAAGGATACGAGCTGCACGAGCTGGACATCTTCGTTTCTGGTTGCGTATACGGCCGCCCTGTAAAGCCGCGAATGATACGTCCACTGGTTGAGCACGCGCACGCGCGGCATCTCCGCCAGATGCGCGACAGCGTCCTCGCTCACGACGACAAACCCCAGAGATACAGCCAGCTTGTCGATTCCATGGCTGATTTCGGGATCGATATGATAGGGCCGTCCGGCGAGGATCATGATGGGCTTTCCGTGCGAGCGGGCATAAGCCAGGGCCGCTTCGCCTTCGCGGCGGACACTGTCGCGGTACGCGGCCTGCGCAGCCATGCCATGGTTCACGGCCGCCTTGACCTCGCTCTTTGTGAAGGCCTGCTCCGGGAACGATTCACGCATGACGCTGTAGACCTCGCGGGCGAGTTCTTTTTCGCTGTTGACGTTGAAGAACGGGTGCAGGAAGCGAACTCTTTTCAAACTGTCCATGTTGCCGCGCAGCAGCTGGCCGTAGTAGGCGACGACGGGGCAGTTGTAGTGATTGTCGCCGCCTTCGTCCACGTTATACGACAGACATGGATAGAATATCGTATCCGCGCCTTCTTCAATGAGGGTCTCGATGTGGCCGTGCATGATCTTGGCAGGATAGCACGCCGTGTCGGATGGAATGGAAAACTGGCCCTTTTCATACGTCCTGCGGCTCGACTTTCCCGAGAGGACGACCTCGAACCCCAGATGCGTGAATATGCCGTGCCACAAAGGCGCGAGTTCTAACGTGCCCAGAGCCATGGGCAGACCGATGCGCCCCCGCCTGTTTTCACCGGGTTTGAGACCGTAGATCTGGCTGCGCTTGAACTCATACAGGTTCGGCAGCTCTTCGCCGCTCAGTTTGAGCCCTGCGCCTCGTTCGCACTGATTGCCCGTGATAAAGCGCCGTCCCCCTGTGAAGGTATTGACGGTCAGATGACAGTGGTTGGTGCACCTCTGGCATATGGCTGATTTGGAGGTATGCTCAAATCCGGCAAGATCCTCGGCGCTGATGAGCGTGCTGTGCTCGAGCTTCATCGCATACAGCGCCGCGCCGTACGCACCCATGAGCCCGGCGATTTGAGGCCGAACGACATCGGCCCCAAGCTCTTTTTCAAAGGCCCTGAGGACGGCGTTGTTGAGAAACGTTCCTCCCTGAACGACGACGTTGCGCCCCAGTTCCTGCGGGGAATTGGCGCGTATGACCTTGTAGATCGCGTTTTTTACGACGCTGATGGAGAGACCCGCGGAGATGTCCTCGACGGTCGCGCCTTCCTTCTGGCTCTGCTTGACGGAAGAATTCATAAAGACGGTGCACCGGCTGCCAAGGTTTACGGGCGCCCTGGAGCGAAGCCCAAGTCCGGCGAAATCCGCCGCGGAATAGCCCATGGAGCGCGCGAACGTCTCAATGAACGATCCGCAGCCGGAGGAGCAGGCTTCGTTCAGCGTGATGGAGTCGATGGCGCCTTCTTTGATCTTAAAGCACTTTATATCCTGACCGCCGATGTCGATGATGAAGTCCACATCCGGTTTGAAGTGTCTCGCCGCAGTGAAGTGCGCGATGGTTTCGACGACACCGATGTCGACGCCGAAGGCGCTTTTGACGAGTTCCTCACCATAGCCGGTGACGGCGCTCCCGGCAATTGTAATTCGGCTGCCGCACAGCTCGCGCAATTTGATCAGCTGCTGACGTATGATGCCGACGGGATTGGCCAGATTAGCGCTGTAATACGAGTAGAGCAGGGCTTTATCTTCAGCTACGAGGGTCAGCTTGGTCGTCGTGCTGCCGCAGTCGATGCCCAGCCAGGCCTTTCCGCTGTAGGTTTCAATACGCCTTTGGGGAACAGTCGCACGGGCATGTCTCGCCGTAAAGGAGTCAAATTCAGCCTCTGTGGCGAAGAGCGGCGGCAGCCGGTTCGAGGCGGACCGGGCACGCAGTCCGAGAGTCAGGGCGTTGAAGAGAGACTCGTCGGTAAACGCCTTTCCGGCTTTTCGCGCATAGATGGCCGCGCCGAACGCGACGGCGAACCGCCCGTATTCGGGGAAGATCGCTTCATCGTCCTTCAGGGACAGCGTCTGCGCAAAGCGCTGGCGCAGTCCTTTGCAATAGTACAGAGGTCCGCCCAGGAAGAGCACCTTTTTTTCGATGGTGCGGCCCTGGATAAGGCCCGCGATGGTCTGGTTGACGACGGCCTGATAGATGCTGGCCGCAACGTCGGCCTTGCGGGCACCCTGATTGAGCAGGGGTTGAATGTCCGTCTTGGCGAAGACGCCGCAGCGCGAGGCGATGGGATAGACGCGTTCAGCCCGCAGGCTGAGCTCGTCCATCTGCTCGACAGAAAGGTCGAGCAGCGTCGCCATCTGATCGATGAAAGCGCCTGTGCCGCCCGCGCACGAACCATTCATGCGCTCGTCGATCCCGCCTTTGAAGAAGATGACCTTGGCGTCTTCGCCGCCCAGTTCGATGACCGTGCCGGCATCCGGTTCCAGAGCCCGGATGACCTCGCTGGTGGCATAGACTTCCTGCACGAAGGGAATGCCGCAGTCCTCCGCCAACCCCATGCCGGCGGATCCGGAGATGGACGCGGAAAACGTTTTGCCCTCCAGCATGGGACGAATTTCGGCAATCATGTCGTACAGTTTCTGACGAACCTGCGACATATGCCTTTCATACTTTTGATATATAGTTTTGCCGTTATCGTCAAGGACGATTTTGGCTGTCGTAGAGCCGATATCGATGCCCAGTGAAAGCGTGGGAGACATGAAACATCCTCCGTGAACGGGTATACAAAGAAAACTTTACCATAATAAGTGTATCACATATGTATGAAGGAAAACAAAGTTTTGTGTAAATTGTAACGGGCTATAAGACGGGCAGGATCGTTAGCCCCTTTGAACGATAAATGCATATGCGCAGTCTGGCGGTTGACGTTTCGCGGCGTTTGATATATGATGGTTTTATCGAAAGCCTTTGGGACCAGTAATCTCAGCCAAGACTGGAGCGTGATTCAGACAATGACTAAGGACAATCTCGTCCGTATGATCGACCAGACCCTTCTGAAGCCGTATGCCACGGACGAACAGCTCATCTCCTTTTGCCGCGAGGGAGCGCGGCACGGTTTCGCCTCTGTATGCGTGAGTTCGACTGCCGTGCCGGTCTGCGCGCCCGTATTGCGGGGTACGGGAACGGCTCTCTGCGCTGTCGTCGGTTTTCCCCTCGGGCAGACGAGCATAAACATCAAGAGCGCGGAAGCCCGGGAGGCCATTGCGGGCGGCGCCGGTGAAATCGATTATGTGATCAACATCGGCAAGGCAAAAGGCGGGGACTGGGATTATGTCCGCGAGGAAATGCTCGCGCTGACGGCGCTTTGTCATCAGGCCGGCGCACGCGTCAAGGTCATCCTGGAGACCTGTTACCTTACGGAAGAGGAGGTCAGATCCATCTGCGCCATCGCGGCGGAGGTTAAGCCCGATTTTGTCAAGACGTCCACAGGATTAGGAACGGCC
>JAFRLF010000114.1 GCA_017431365.1 Clostridia bacterium
CGCTGAATGGCGCGCAGATCCTCGGCGTCGAGGGCGACGCCCTGAACGAAGCGCTCGGCGCGGCGCTTGAGCGCCTCGCGCCGTACCGGATCGGCAGAACCGGCGCGCTGCAGGAATGGCAGGCGGATTACGAGGAGTGCACCCCCGGCATGGGGCACGTCTCCCACCTGTACAGCGTGTACCCGGCCTCGATCATCAACGAGCGGGACTACCCCGACGAGTACCGCGCGGCGTATCTGTCGCTGCAGCGCCGGGTCGCCCACGCCGGCATGACGATGCACTGGCCCGGGTCGTGGGCGCTGTGCCTGGCCGCGCGCTTCCACGACAGGACGCTCTGCACCCGGCAGCTCGCCAGCGTGACGGGCGGGCTCTCGGCCAACCTGCTGGTGCGCGGCTTCATTCAGATCGACGCGATCTTCGGCTTCGCGGCGGGCATCGGGGAGATGCTCCTTCAGAGCCACAACGGATACATCGAATTCCTGCCCACGCCCGCCTATGGCTGGCGCAGCGGCTCGTTCAGCGGGATGCGCGCGCGTGGCGGCTTTGAATGCGGCCTGTCCTGGAAGGACGATAAGCTCAACAAAGGCCGGATCACCTCGCTCAGGGGCCAGCCCTGCCGGATCAAAGCTCAGGGCCTTCTGGGCGTCAAGATGCCGGACGGATCCGTCGTCCGCCCGGGCGGCGACGGCATCGTCTCTTTCGATACCGAAGCCGGCGCGACTTATGAACTGATCTTCTGAAAACTGAGGAGAAAACGATGAAAAACACAGACGAATTCCGCTTTGCCGTCATGGGCGCGGGGCATATCGCGCGGAAGTTCTGCGACGCCGTCGCCCTCGTCCCTGGCTGCGCGGTCGCCGCCGTCGCAAGCAAGTCCCTCGAGCGGGCGCAGGCCCTCGCGGATGAGAAGGGCGTCCCCGCCGCCTACGGCGACTACGCCGCCACGCTCGACGAAGTAAAGCCCGACGCCGTCTACGTCGCCACGACCGCGGACGCGCACTACGCCCTGTCAAAGCTGTGCGTGGAGCGCGGCTGCCCCGTCCTCTGCGAGAAGGCCATGTTCATGACGGCCCGCGAGGCGGACGACGTGTTCGACCTGGCTGAGAAAAAGGGCGTCTTCGCGATGGAGGCGCTGTGGAGCCGCTTTCTGCCCGCGGTCAATAAGGCGCGGGACTGGCTGAAGGACGGCCTTGTCGGCCAGCCGGTGATGGCGGGCTTCGACATCGGGTTCCGCGCGCCGGACGACCCGAATAACCGCTACTTCAACCCCGCGCTGGGCGGCGGCGCGGCCTTCGACCTGACGGTCTACGGGCTGCAGATCCTCACATGGACACTGGGCCGGACGATCACTCGCGCATACGCGGCCGCGTCGCCGGCTATGACGGGCGTGGACGGGTCGTCGATCGTCCTTTTAGACCTTCAGGGCCTGCCCGCGACGGTCAGGAGCAGCCTGCTGTCCCCCATGGGTGAGGGGCTGACTATCGTCGGGCGCGAGGGAAGAATCGTCGTGCCGCACGCGCACTACGCGTCCGAGGCCACCCTTTACGGCCCCGACGGGAGCGAAATCGAGCGCTGGACAGACGAGACGACGGAAAACGGCTTCACCTATGAGATCGAAGAGGTCGTCCGCTGCGTGAGAGCCGGCCTGACGGAGAGCCCCGTCGTCCCCCACGCCTCGACGCGCGACTGCGCCCGCATCTACGACATGATCTACGCGGCCCTGGCCTGAACACCCGGCACAGCCGATGGAAGGACGACTGAACATGCCCAAACTTTTCCGACGCCGGGCTCCGATAGCCCTTTATCTGCTGCTCGCGGTCATATTGGCCGCGGGCGCCCTTCTGCGGCCGCCGGTCCGCGCCGAGTCTCAGGCGGAGACGCCCCGGCCGCAGCTCTTATACTTCTTCGAAAACTACTGCGACGCCTGTCACCCGGAGGTGGAATTCATCGAAACGTTCCACGAGTTGACCGGGCGTCACGTCACCGACTACGACTACCTGTACTACAACATCCGTTCGGAAAGCGCGCGGGCGCTCTTCAACGAGACCGCCGAGGCCTGCGGCGTCGCCCCGGAGGACCGGTTCGTCCCGATGGTCGTCGTCGACGGAAAGGCCTACGTCGGCAATTCGAAGGTGGAGTCCGTCATGCCGATGGACTTTCTCGAAAACGAATCGACCGAGAGCCTCCTTTACTACCTGTATTCGCCGGCCTGCGAGAGCTGCGCCGCGGCTGAAAAACACCTTGAAGGCACGCCGGAGAGCGTGACCGTGCGCCGCGGCCAGGTCGAATTCGAATCCGCCGTCCGCATCGAGCAGATCAACATCTACGACAATCCCTCCGCCGCCCAGGCCCTGTTCGAGCGCTACTGCGTGCCGGAGGATCAGCGCACGACGCCGATCGTCTTCCTGGGCGAGGACTACGTCCGGGGCGCGGACGACATCGAAAGTCGGCTCCCCTACATGCTCAGGCAGGGCAAGGCGATCGGGACGCCCCTGATTTCCGAAACGAAAGAGGCCGACCTCTCCGCGCTGACGGTGGCGGGAACGGCGGCCGCCGGGTTCGTCGCCGGGTTCAACCCCTGCGCGCTCAGCATGCTGCTTTTGTTCCTTTCTGTACTGCTGGCCTCCGGCGAGCGCGCCGGGCGGTACGCCGCGGCGTACCTCGTTGCCAAGTTGGTCACCTACATGGCGGTGGGGACGGCGCTTTTGTCCCTGTTGAGCGCGTGGAACCCCACATGGCTCCCCACGGCCGCGAAGGTCATCCTCACGGTCATCGGCGGAGCGCTCATCGTCCTCAACCTGCTGGACGCCTGGAACGCCCACAGGCGGCGCTACGGCGAGATCAAAAACCAGCTCCCCGGCCGCGTGCGCGGATTCCTGGACAGGCACATCCGCGCTTCGCTCAAGGGCCATGGCGCGGCGCTGATGGCGTCCGTCGCCGCGCTGGGCGTCGTCGTGGCGGCCAGCGAATTCCTGTGCTCGGGGCAGCTGTACCTGGCCAGCCTGACGGCGGGGCTCAGCGCGGGCACGGCCTACGGGCGGATGCTCCTGCTCTTGCTGGTGTTCAGCCTGGCGTTTGTCCTGCCCTCGGCCGTGGTGACGTTCGTCGTCGTCCGCAGCCGGAACATGCTCTCAGCCTCCAACGCGATCCTCAGGCGCATGCCCCTGATCAAGCTGATCACAGCCGTCGCTATGCTGGGGATCATCCTTGCGGCGTGGCTGCTGGTATAGTGTGAAATCTCATACGGCGCGATGAGATTCCCCGCCACCGCTGCGGTCTCCCTTCCCATGTAAATGGGGAGGCTGGGACCTCTTTCGGCGCTCACGCGCCACCTTATCCGGGGCCTGCCGGCCCATACTCGCATGCAATGCCGCAGGCATCTAGCGAAGCGTCTAATACAGCCCACCGGGCTGTTTTCCGGGCGCTCGAATCCATTGCCATGAGGATGCTGGGACCTCTTCCGGCGCTCACGCGCCACCTTCCCCAGAGGGGAAGGCAGGCTTGGCTGCGCGCGGGGTTCCAAAAGCCTTCCCCTTTGGGGAAGGTGGCTGGCCGCAAGACCAGACGAAAGAGGTCTTCGTGGGGAAGGTGGCTGGCCGCAAGGCCAGACGGAAGAGGTCTTCGTGGGAAGGTGACGGACGCTGTCAGGTGGCTGACAGAAGAGGTCTCCAGCCTCCCCGCGTGCGCTGTGGTGGGAAAGCCCGTCATGCCGTGATCGAGCGACGACATAGCCAAAACAAGACGAAAGGGCCGCTGCAGCGTCGAAACTGCAGCGGCCCCTTCCATTGATGATTTAGTGATGCTTTCTTCAGAGAACGCTCTTATTCGGCGATAGCGGCCTTGTAAGCGTCGCTGTAGATCTGCACATAGCGGTCGACCTTGAAGTTGTCGAGCTCAGCCAGATAGGCGTCCCAGCCGGTCTCGATGTCGCGCTCGCCAATGATGAACTGGACACAGGTCTTGCGGACGAAGTCCTTCAGGTTGGTCTTGATCTCGTTGAACTCGTCGGAATCGGCCTCGGCCACAAACAGGGTGGCGGGCAGACGGACGGGATCGATGAACTCGGTCAGCGGCACGGTGTCCAGCGTGATGCGCTGCTCGTAGTTCTCGGGCAGGTAGATATCGTCCACCGCGGGCAGCTGAGCCAGGCGGCGATCGGCGATGTCAGCCTGCGGCCCAATCCAGAACTGATAGGCCTGGTTCTCGGCGTAGGCTTCGGGGTTGGTGGCCTCGTTCGCGTCGAGGCGGATCCACTTGGCCTGGTTGCCGAACAGATCCAGCGTGCCTTCGGGAGCGACCTCCCAGCCGACGCCTTCCTTGCCCCAGCCCTTCTTGACCATGGAATCCTCGCTCAGATGATAGTCGATCCAGCGGAACGCGGCGATCGGGTATTCGCAGGCGTCGGTGATGACGGCGTGGAAGCCCTGGACTTCGCCTTCGTTGGCGTTCTGCGGCTGCTTGCGGAAGCCGGTGGGGCCTTCGAGCGGCATCACGATCTGATAGGTCTTGTACTCGTCATAGTCCGTGGAGGAAACGCCCATGCCGACGTGGTCGCAGACGTAAGCGCCGACGATCTTGGGATCCTGACGGACGGTCTGAGCTTCCTGGTCGTCCTTCTGAGAGAAAGCGGCGGGATCGATCAGGCCCTCGTCGTACAGGGACTTGATGTAGCGCAGGCCGTCGCGGTAGGCGTCGGTGGAGGCGGAGAAGGCGACCTCGCCGTTCTCATCCAGGTAGAGCCAGAAGTCCGGCTTGATGTTCTGGAAGGACCAGCCCAGCAGGCAGTACTCCAGCATGGTGTTCCAGGTGGTGGCGCCGGTCAGACCGATTTCATCGGCTTCGCCGTTGCCGTTCGGGTCCTGAGTCACGAAGGCGGTCAGCACATCGCGGAACTCTTCGGTGGTGGTGGGCATCTCGAGGCCGAGCTTCTCCAGCCAGTCGGTACGCATGTACATCTTGGGGTAAGCGGAGCAGTGATAGCACTCGGAGAAGCGGGCCACGCCGTAGATCTCGCCGTTGGGCGCGGTGGACGTGGTCTTGAACAGCGGGTTGTACTCGAACAGAGCGGGCAGCTCCGTGCCGTACTCATCGATCCAGTCGGTGATGGGCACGAGGATCTCTTCCTTCACGCCGAACTGCATGACGTCGGCCTGAGTGAAGGTGCAGCCCCAGTCGGTCAGGAAGATGTCCGGATAGTCGCCGGAGGCCAGCAGCAGGTTGCGCTTGGTCAGGGCGTCCGCGGAGGAGGAGGGAATGATGTTGACGGCGATATTGGTGATGCCTTCAACTTCCTTCAGCCAGCCGTTGTTGGTCCAGTCCTGATCGGTGCCGCCTTCCATCCACACGTCGAAGGTCACGACTTCGTTCGTGATGGGGAACTCGCCGGCCTTGCTGACGGTCACGTCAGCCAGCGCGGAGGCGCATGACAGCGCCAGGCATACCGCAAGAGCGATCGCGAAGAGTTTCTTCATAATAGAGAATCTCCCCTTTCATAATTTTATTTCAAGCGCTATCGCGCTCAAAACCGGGTTTCGGGCATGTCAGCCCTTCACGGCGCCGACCATCATGCCGGTGACGAAGTACTTCTGGATGAAGGGGTACAGAAGCATGACCGGCACGGTGCCGACGACGATCGTCGTGTACTGAAGAAGGTACCTCGTCTGCTGCTTTTCCAGCTGCTTGGTCACGTCCATGGACATGCCGGCGGTGTCGTCCTGGATGAGGATGTCCCTGAGCACCAGCTGCAGCGGGTAGAGCTTGTTGTTGTTCAGGTACATCATGGCGTTGAAGTAGCTGTTCCAGTGGCCCACGGCGTAGAGCAGCACGTTCACGGCGATGATCGGCACCGACAGGGGGATGACCATCTTCAGGAGGAAAGTGAAGTCGTCGCAGCCGTCGATGTTCGCGCTCTCGAGCATTTCACCGGGAATCGTGGTCTGCATGTACGTGCGGGTGATGATCAGGTTCCAGACCGCCATCGCGTTGGGGATGACCATGGCCCAGATCGTGTCCAGCATGCCGAGGTTTCGAACCAGCAGGTACGTGGGGATCATGCCGCCGTTGAACAGCATCGTAAAGGCGAAGAGCATCATGACGGCGTTGCGGATCTTCAGATCCCTGCGCGAAAGCGGGTACGCCGCCAGCACGGTCATGACCACGTTGATGCACGTGCCGAGAATGGCGTAAATAAAGGTATTTTTAAAGCCCGTGGGGAGCATTTCATGCTCGATGACCATCCTGTAGCCGCGGAGGGTGAAGTCCACCGGCCAGAGGAAGACCTTGGCCGAGAGCAGCGCCTCCGGCGACGAGAACGAGGCGGCCACGACGAAGACCAGCGGCACCAGGATCACGAGCACCATGAACACCGTGAAAATCCAGACAAACGCCATCGTCAGATGATCCGACAGCGAATTATACCTGATGAGTTTGTTTTTATGCGTCATATGCTGCGCCTCCCATCAGAACAGCGAGGTGGATCCGACTTTGGAAGCAAAGGTGTTGGCCATCACGATCAGGACCAGGTTGATCACCGAATTGAACAGGCCGACGGCCGCGGCGTAGGAATACTGGAACTGCGTCATACCGCGCTTATAGACGAAGGTAGATATGATCTCCGAGACGTCGAGGTTGATGGGGTTCTGCATCAGATAGACCTTTTCAAACCCGATGCCCATGATGCCGCCAACCGCTAGGATCAGCTGAATGACGATGGTGGGCAGGATCGTCGTGATGTCGATGTGCCATATGCGCCTCAGGCGCCCCGCGCCGTCGATCAGCGCCGCCTCGACGAGGCTTTCGTCGACGCTGGCCAGGGCGGCGATGTAGATGACCGCGCTGTAGCCCGCGCTCTGCCAGATGCCCGACCAGACGTACATGTGCCGGAACAGCGAGGAAACGCCCATGTAGTTGATCTGCGGCGCGCCCAGCAGCTTTGCCACGCTGTTGACAAAGCCCGTCCTCAGGGAGAAGAAGTTGCTCATGATGCCCACGAGCACGACCGTAGAGATAAAGTACGGCGCGTAGGTGATCATCTGAACGGTCTTGCGGTAGCGGCGGCTGGCGCATTCGTTGATGGCCAGCGCCAGAAGGATCGGGAACGGGAACGACGCCAGCAGGCTGTAAACGCTCAGCGCCAGCGTATTCTTGAGCAGCATCGGGAAGTTCGGCGTATTGAAGAAGTTCACAAAGTGCTGCATGCCCACCCACGGGCTGCCGAAGACGCCCTTCTTGATGCGGTAATCCTTGAAGGCGATCAGCGCGCCGCCCATGGGCACATAGGCGAATATGAGAATGTATATGACCGGCAGCAGCAGCATGATGTAGAGCTGCCAGTTCTTCTTCGCGTCGTAGCGAAGAGAATTGTGGTTCAGCCTTTTGACGGCGACCGAAGCCTGCCTGTTCACGCGATTCCCCTCTTCCATCTCAATAATGTTATAAAAAAATGAATTACCAAATCTCATCACGAGTCTAACAAAATTGTAACCCATAAGTTCCAGTTTGTCAATACTGTTTCAACCGGTATACGAAAAGAGAATGAAGCGCGAAAGGCGGCGCTGACCGCGCGCCGCCCCTTGCGTCATTTTTCTCTTTCGGTTTTTGGGATTCTGTGTTACCATCATACACAGACAGGGATTTGACTTTATCGACAAAGGAGCATGGCTCATGAAAATCGTACTTCTGGCCGACCTGCACGGAAACATGGTCGCCACGGAGGCCATCGCGCGCGAGATCGACAGGATCAGACCGGACGAGATCTGGTTCCTGGGCGACGCCGTCGGCAAGGGCCCCGAGAGCGACAAGACCTGCGACTGGGTCAGGCAAAACTGCCACCGCTGCATCGCCGGGAACTGGGATCGCGGCCTCAGCCAAAACCGGGCGGGACAGCCCTTTTACGCAGCGCAGATCGGAGAGGAACGCTTCGCCTGGCTGGACGCCCTGCCGCTGGAGGACGAGCTCGAATTGAGCGGGTTTCGCTTCCGCCTCGTGCACGGGCGATTCCTGGATCCGCTCTATCAGAGCTTCGACGCGGACAGCCAGCTCATGGAGGGCCTCCGTTTTCACGACGGCCGGCCCGACGCGAACGGCCTGATCTGCGCGGACAGCCACAGGCCCTTCGTCCGGCCTCTGGTGGGCGGATACGCCATGAACACCGGCAGCGTCGGCAACAGCATCAGCCTGCCGAGGGCGCATGCGCTGCTCCTGGAGGGCGAAAAGGGCCCCGCACCGCTCCGGATGACGATCCTCTCCGTCCCGTACGACAACCACGCGGCGGCGGAGCGGGCCGACCTCTTCCCCGACCTGCCCATGAAGGCGGCCTATCAGCGGGAAGTGCTGACCGGGATATATTCACGGTGACGGGCGGTCAAGCGGCCTTCCCGGCGCGTCACGCCTGCAGGAGCATCCGGTCGTTGTCCAGATCCCGCCCGGCGTCCGCGCGGAACCGGTCCAAAAGCCCCTGCACGGTCAGCCGCGCCCTTTCCTCGCCCGACACGTCCAGGACGATCTTCCCGGCGTCCATGACGATCGTGCGGTTGCCCATTTCGAGGGCCTGGTGCATGTTGTGGGTGATCATCAGGCACGTCAGCCGGCGCTGCGCGACGATGCGCTTCGTCAGGTCGAGGACCTTCTCCGCCGTGGCGGGGTCCAGCGCCGCCGTGTGCTCGTCCAGGAGCAGGAGCTTCGGCTCCGCGATCGTGGCCATCAAAAGAGAAGCCGCCTGCCGCTGCCCGCCGGAGAGGAGGCCCATCCGCGTTTTCAGCCTGTCCTCAAGGCCCAGATCCAGCTCCCTGAGCAGGTCGCGGAACTTCGCGCTGTCCCGCCGGTTCACGGCGAAAAAGCTGCGGCTCGCCTTGCGCGTATAGGCCAGGGCCAGGTTCTCCTCGATGGTCATGTGAGGCGCCGTCCCGCGCATCGGATCCTGATACAGGCAGCCGATATTCAGGGCGCGCCTGTAGTCCCTCTGACGGGTGATGTCCTCGCCGTCCAGAACGATGCGCCCCTGATCCAGGCGGAATTTCCCCAGAATGGCGTTGAAGAGGGTGGACTTCCCCGCCCCGTTCGATCCCAGCACGGTGATAAAGTCGCCCCGCTCGACATCGAGAGAGACGCCGTCGAGGGCGACTTTCACGTTCGGCGTCCCGCGCTCGAAGACCTTGCGCAGATTCTTAAGCGTCAGCTCGGTCATGTGACATCCTCCTTTGCGGCACGGCGCTCGCTGAGCGCGCGCTTCAGCTTCGGCAGGGTCAGGGCGACGATGACGATCACGGCCGAGAGCAGCTTGACCGCGTAGCTGGGCATTTCGATCTTATAGGCCAGCTGCAGGATCAGCCTGTACGCCAGCGACCCGATCACAGCCGATATGATCCCGATGGTCACGCCCCGCTGCCCGAAGAACACCTGCCCGATGATCACGGACGCCAGCCCCACCACCAGCATGCCGGAACCGAAGTGCAGATCCGCGTATCTCTGCTGCTCGCACAAAAGCGCGCCGGAAAAGGCCACCAGCGCGTTGGACAGCATGATGCCCAGGATGCGGGACCGGTCCGCGTTGATGGACGAGGAGCGCACCATTTCCTCGTTGTCGCCGGTGGCGCGGATCGCCATGCCCGTCCGCGTGTAGAAAAACAGCGCCAGGAGCGCGACCGTCGCCGCCACGATCAGCGAAGTGACGATCAGGGCGCTGAGGTTCGCGTCAAAGCGCTTGTTGCCCGTGAGCTGTACCATGAGGCTTCGGAAGGTCTTGTAGACCGTCTCGCTGGCGACCTGCGTCTCCGCGCCGGCGGCGTTGACCTCCATCCGCTGAAGGTACAGATTGGACTGCCCGCCCAGCAGCGCGAAGTTGATCGTATAGAGCCCCGTCATCGTGAGGATCCCGCTGAGGATGGCGTTGATGCCCAGCTTCGTCTGCAAAAGGCCCGTGATTAGGCCGGCCAGCGCCCCCATGGCGATGCCGGCCAGCAGCGCCAGGTACGGATGTCCCGATATGGCGACCACCGCGCAGACGGACATGCCGGCGACGAAGCTGCCGTCGATCGTCAGGTCGGCCGTATTCAGGACGCTGAACGCGACAAAGACACCCAGAGCCATCGGGGCGTAGATCATGCCCTGGCTGAGCGCCGAGATGAGCAGCGCAAACAGATTCATACACACACTTCCGTTTCAATCACCCGTATAGTAAGGCGGGCGACGCCTTTCTACGCGCGAGGGCGCCGCCCGCTATCGAATGCCTTATTCGCCGAAGTGGCTCGTGCCGTCGGCCTCGACGAGCACCTTGTACGCCGCCAGGACGTCCTCAGGGATCTCGATGCCGATGCGCTCGGCGGCCTGAAGGTTCACAAACCGGGCGTAGTCGGTGAGCGTCTCGTAGGGGATGTCCTCCGGCTGCTCGCCGCCCGCGATCCGGACGACGATGTCCGCCACCTGACGGCCCAACTGCACATAGTCCACGCCGATGGTCGCGAAGCCGCCGTCAGCCACCATGGAGTCCGCGCCGCAGTAGACCGGCACGCCGTACTCGTAGGCGACGTCTATATAGGTAGACATGGCGGAGGCGATGGAGTTGTCGTTGCCGGTGTACAGGGCGTCGACGCCTTCGGAGATGAGGGTCTCGACGGCCGTCTGCAGCTCGCTGAGGTTGGCGATGGACACTTCCTTATAGGCGATGCCGTTGGCGTCGCAGTAGGCCTTGGCGGCGTTGATCGTGGAGACGGAATTGGTCTCCGAGGACGTGTACACGAAGCCGATCAGCTCATACCCGGGCTGGAAGTCGGAGATCAGGTTCACGATCTCCGCGGCGGGGATGTTGTTAGACACGCCGGTGATGAAATAGCTGTCCTCGCCGGTGAGGCCCGCGGCCACGGGATCGGACACCGCGGCGAAGACCACCGGGACGCCCGTATCCTCGTAGATCATCTTGGCGGACTGAGCCGTGTTCGTCGCGATGGGGACGAGAATGTCCACCCCGTCCGCCTTCACGTTTTCCAGAATGGTGGCGAGGGAAGCCGAATCGCCCTCGGCGTTGCGGGTGACGATCTCGAACTCGATGTCGGAGGCCTCGAGCTGGGCAATGATGGTGTCGCGGATCTGGTTGAGCGACGTATGCGTGAGCGGCTGGACGACGGCGACTTTCACCGGATCGGCCAGGGCCGAACCCATCATAAGGACGCACATAGCCAAAGCAAGCACAAAGGCGACGAGACGACGGACTGAATTCTTTTTTGACATGACGGTTTCCTCCTCTTTTTTCTCTCTTGCTCTTCTATCACAAACCCCCGGCGATATCCGCCGCGAGATGTGTGTAACGCGCGAGTACCTCCGCCGAGGCCCGGAGCGCGGCCTGCTCTCCTTCGTCCAGAGCTACGGTGACGATCCCCTTCACGCCGCCGCGGCCGACGACGCAGGGCACGCCGCAGTTGAAGCCCTGCAGGCCGTATTCCCCCTCCAGCGTGACCGACAGCGGCAGCACGTCTCCCGAATCCGTCAGCATCGACCGGCACAGGCGCGCCGTCGCCTGGCCGATGCCGAACTCCGTGGAGCCCTTGCCTTCGATGATGTCCATGCCGATGGCGTGCGTGCGCTCGAGAGCGCTCTGCTCGTCAAACCCATTGACCGACGCAGCCGGCCGCCCGCCGACCGTGAGCCGACTGAAGGGTATCATGGACGAATCGCCGTGCTCCCCCATCACGAAGCCGTCCACCTCGCTCGCGGGGTAACCCGTCTGCCGGGCGACCACGCGCTTCATCCGCGCCGTGTCAAGGAGCGTCCCCGTCCCAAAGACGCGGAAGCGGGACAAACCGAGCGCCTGCCTGAGGACGCCGCTGACGATGTCGCAGGGGTTCGTAATGCTGACGACGGGCCCCTCCGGTTCGAAGGGCCGCAGCGCGCGCCCCAGTTCAGTCACCATTCTGACAGAATCGTCCAGCAGGTCGAGCCGCGTCTGCCCGGGCTTTCTTGCCTGGCCTATGGCAACGACCGTGACGTCCGCGTCCGCGCAGTCGGCGTAACTCCCGGCGCGCAGGAGCGGCGCGTCCGTCCGCCAGACGAGGGCGTCCGCGACGTCCATGGCCTGAGCCTCGGCCTTGCCGGGCACGCAGTCGACGAGGACGATCTCTCCCACCTCGTCGAGCTGCCCGAGCGCCCGCGCCACATGGGAACCCACGTGTCCCGCGCCGATAACCGTAATTTTGGCCTTCACTGAAGATCACGCCTCCTTCTGAACACGCATCCCGGATCCGCTCCGGTTAATGCTTATCTGCCATGCCGCCGCATTTTTTGAACATTCGTATAATTAAAAACTGTCCCAGCATAAACTTGCTGGGACAGGATACAATTCCTGCGGTGCCACCCGACTTGACGTATCGTACAATACGCCCTCTCTGCGCATACCATCATATGCCGGCCTTTGGTAACGGAGCGCCCGCTCCGGCTCACATACGCAGCCTTTTACGCTTTCTGCTCGCCCTCGGAAGCCCATTCACGCGCTTCAATCCGTGCCGTACTCACACCAGACGACGGCTCTCTGAACGGTTGATGAGCGGCTACTTGCTCTCCCTCATCGGTTTTGCTGCATGATATCACGCCGATCCGAGGTTTGTCAACAAAACGTTACGTTAAATCCGTATGAACTTCGCGAAATTATCCTAAATGTTCGGATCATTCAAGTCGCGGCTCAGCGATTCCGGGATTCCCCTCGGTCCGCGCACGGCAAAGACGCCGTAGTCCCTCTTGAGGACGTCGAACGTGAATCGGGACGGATCATAGCGACGGAGAAAGCGGATTTTCATCAGATGATGGATCTCAAGCCCGTCCTCGCAGTAAAACCACGGCATATCCGTCTGCGTGACGACGCATTTGAACAGGATCGCGGAGACCGGCGCGCCGACGTAGAGGTATACGACGTCGTCGACCTTGATGCCCCGCCCCTGCTTCCAGTCGATCTCGCTGACGCCGTCAAAGGCGTGGACGCTGTCATAATACCTGAGATTCGACGGGATCACCCACTCCTTCGGCGGGCGGAGAGCCTTTTTTGTCGCCGTCGAGGCCGTGAGCAGATAGCTGTCCTCGATGAGGGGCCGCAGGCTGTCCAGCGTCACCGCACCGTCCAGGCGCGCCGAGACCCAATTGCCGCGGGCCGGCGTCAGACCAGGATAAAACCCCGCCTGATTCAAAAGCACGTCCCGGAGCAGCAGATCCCCCACTTTAAAGGATACGACGTCCACCTCGCCTTGGGCGTCCCCGCCGAGCCTGCGCGCCGGCACGCGGTTGATCAGCGCGAACCATTTCTGATTGTCCGCGTGGCGGAAGCCCCCGCTCATGGGGTCGCGCATCCAGGGGTTCTCAAAATCCGTCTGAAAGCGACGGACGACGAAGTCGATCACGTCCTGTCTCAGGGAGATCATCGGTCCTCACCTCGGTCAAGATTTATCGGCATCAGCCAGTCGGACGGCGCACAGGCCCCGCGCCGCCTCGCCGCCACAACATTATCATACATTATGTATTGCGAAATCACGAAGTTAATGTTATAATCCTGTTCATACAGGGTAGCCAGACGGCGATGCCCGCAGAGAGAAGGAGAGAGATCGTCATGGAAAAAAAGATTAAGCGCATCGGCGTTCTGACAAGCGGCGGAGACGCGCCCGGCATGAACGCCGCCGTCCGTGCGGTCGCCCGCACGGCGATCACCTTCGGCATGGAATGCGTGGGCATCCGCCGCGGTTGGCAGGGCCTCATCAACACCGACTTTATGAGGCTCGACGCGGCGACCGTGGGACACATCATCAACCGAGGCGGCACGATCCTCTACACCGCCCGCAGCGAGGAATTCCGCACGGAAAAGGGTCAGAAGAGGGCGCTGGCGACCTGCAAGATGCTGGGTCTTGACGCCGTCGTGGCCATCGGCGGAGACGGCACCTTCCGCGGCGCGCTCGACCTGAGCCGCCTGGGCGTGCCGGTGGTCGGCATCCCCGCGACGATCGACAACGACATCGGCTGCACCAACTACACGATCGGCTTCGACACCGCGTGCAACACGGCCATCGAATGTATCGATAAGCTGCGCGACACCATGCAGTCGCACGAGAGATGCTCCGTCGTCGAGGTCATGGGCCGGAACGCCGGCTTCCTGGCGCTGTACGTGGGCATTTCCGTCGGCGCGACGGCGGTGCTCGTGCCCGAGCGCGACTTCAACCTCGAGCGCGACGTCGTCGACCGCATCCGCAACGCCCGCCTCGCGGGGCACACGCACTTCATGGTCATCGTGGCCGAGGGCGTCGGCAGCGCGGTAGAGATCAGCAAGCAAATCCACGAGGCCGTAGGCATCGAGCCCCGTGTGACCGTGCTCGGACACATCCAGCGCGGCGGCGCGCCCAACGCGCGCGACCGCGAAACCGCCACGCGCATGGGCTATTTCGGCGTCAAGGCGCTGGCTGAGGGACGGTCCAACGTGGTCATCACCACGCGCGACGGCGGCATTGTCGAGACGCCGATCGAGGAAGCCCTTCAGATGACCAAGCACCTGCAGATGGATCGTTACGCCGTGCTGGAAGCCGTAGGCATTTCGATCCCGCAGGATCACAACGACTGATCCCGTCACAACAGCCCCTTCAGCTGCGCGGCGGTTGAAGGGGTTTTTGACATTGTCCGGCTGTACAGTCATTCACGGAGGTGATCAAATGAACAAACTGACCGCCGAGCTGAACTCGTGGAAAAAGTCCCTCAAGCGGGACTGGCATCTGTACCTCTTGCTGCTCATACCCGTAGCGCTGGTGATCCTGTTCAACTATGCGGCCTATCCGGGCCTGCGCATGGTCTTCATGGATTACAAGCCCGCCAAGGGCTATGCCGGAAGTCAGTGGGTCGGCTGGGCGACATTCGCCAAGGTTTTCAAGGACAAGGACTTCATCCGGGCGCTGAAAAACTCCCTGGTTTTCAATATCCTCGATTTGCTGGTCAGCTTCCCCATGCCGATCATCCTCGCGCTCATGCTCAACGAGCTGCGCTTCCCCAAGTTCAAGAAAGTTACGCAGACCGTGCTGTATCTGCCGCACTTTCTGTCCTGGGTCATCATCGGATCGGTGGCGTATCAGCTGTTCAAGCCCTCGACGGGCATCATCAATGTGCTGATGATGAACTGGGGCCTGATTGACCAGGGCATCCCCTTCCTGACGGAAAAGTGGCACTGGGCCGCGACGTACCTGCTCATCGGCGTATGGCAGGGCATGGGCTGGGGCACGATCATATACCTCGCGGCCATGACCTCCATCAGCGGCGAGCTCTACGAAGCCGCGATGATCGACGGCGCGAACCGCCTGCAGCGCATCTGGCACATCACCCTGCCCGGCATCCGCGGGACGATCGTCATCCTGCTGATCATGAACCTCGGCAAGCTCATGGGCAGCAACTACGAGCGGCTGGACGTCTTCGGCAACACGCAGGTCAAGGACTTCCAGTACCAGCTGGCCATATACATCTACGAAAAGGGCCTTGCCAGTTCCAAGTTCTCCATGGCGACCGCCGTCGGCCTGTTCCAGTCTCTGGTAGGGCTGATCCTCGTGCTGCTGAGCGACAGGGTTTCCAAGCTGCTCGGCGAAGACGGTTTGCTGTAAGGAGGTGGCAGACATGGCTAAGGAAAAAGTCAACGATATGACCCCCAACACCGACGCCACCCACGCCGTCAACAAGTTCAGCATAGGCGACGCGCTGATCATGCTGTTTCTGACGATACTGTGCCTGACGTGCGTGCTGCCCTTCATTCACCTGGCGGCCAAGTCGATATCCAGCAACACCGCCGTCATGCAGAAGTCCGTCGTCCTGTGGCCCAAGGGCCTCAATTTCGACGCCTATACGTCCATCTTCCAGGACGGGACACTGGTTCATTCCTTCCTGTACAGCGTGTGGGTGGTACTGCTGTTCACGCTGATGGGCATGATCGTATGCACCTGCGCCGCGTATCCGTTGTCGCGCAAGAGGCTGAAGGGACGCGCGTTTTTCACCTTCATCCTCATGTTCCCGATGTACTTTGGCGCGGGCCTCATCCCCAGCTATCTGCTGTACAAGAGCTACAAGCTGCTCAACACCATGTGGGTGCTGATCCTGCCGCTCATCTACTCGGCCTATAACATGCTGATCATGAAGAGCTTTTTCCAGTCCAGCATCCCCGACAGCCTGGAGGAAGCCGCGTTCCTGGACGGAGCGAACAACTTCCAGATCCTGTTCCGCATCGTGCTGCCGCTGTCCAAGCCCATCCTGGCAACGCTCTCCCTTTTCTACGCCGTGGGCCGCTGGAACAGCTACGCCGACAACAAGTACTACATCACCAGCGAAGGCCTCAAGATGATCCAGTACAAGCTGTACCAGCTCGTCGCCTCCGCCACCGAGGCGCAGACGGCCACGCTCTCCGAGGCCATCGAGGTCACCAGCACGCCGGAGGTGCTGCAGTCCGCGTGCATCATGTTCGCCACGATACCCATCATATGCGTCTATCCCTTCCTGCAGAAGTACTTCGTCAAGGGCGTCATGATCGGCGCCGTGAAGGGTTAAGGTTATCCGCGGCTCCGCCGCATGAAGATAACAGAATACATAAGGAGGAACAACCCATGAAGAAAATCCTGGCTCTGGCTCTTTGCGCGCTGCTGCTGATGAGCTGCGCGTCCTTCGCCATGGCGGAGAGCACGACGGACTGGGAACCCTTTGCCGAGAACGTGACCATCACCATCCCGGTGTATGACCGCGGACAGGCCGGCGTCCCCAACGTCGAGGACAACTACTGGACCAAGTGGATTCAGGAGAACTTCGGCGACAAGTACAACATCACCGTGAACTACGTCGCTATCCCCCGTACCGACGTCATGACCAAGTATTCCATGCTGGCCGCGGCGGACGACCTGCCCACCGTGCTGATGGAGTACGACTATCCCAAGGTCACCCAGTGGGCCAGCGACGGCTATCTGACGACCTTCGACATCGAAGCCTTCGCCGCGGTCGCCCCCACTTATTACAACCGCATGGTGGAGAACAATCAGCTGACCTACACCATGATCAACGGCGAGACCTACTTCGTCGCCGCCCTGCGCCCCTACTACGACACCACCTACACGTTCCAGAACTTCGTGCGCATGTACTGGCTGAAGCAGGTCGGCTATGACCATGTGCCGAGGAACACCACCGAGTACAACGACGCCATGCAGAAGATCAAGGAAGCCGGCATCTGCGAATACCCCGCGGGCGGCACCATGATCACCGGCGTCGGCTCCGACCAGAACTACGGCTGGCGCACCTGGCCCCTGGACGAGAAGGAATGGGCTATGTACGGCGACTACAACATCCCCTCCCTCGGCTGGGAGCCGAACTACAAGCTCCTCAAGAACGAGAACTGGAAGTACAACCACGGCCTGACCAACCCTGAGTACTACCTGCTCAGCGGCGAGGACGACAAGACCAACTTCATCAACGGCAATTCCTATCAGTACGGCGGGTACATCTCCGCTTCGATGGACTGGCTGACCGCCTTCTATGAGGCCAATCCCGACGCCGAACTGGCCATCGTGCCCGTGAACGGCACCATCGACGCCGAGTACGGCACCACCCCCGGCTACCGCACCGACAACCCCTTCGGCATGATGGTCGGCTTCTCCAAGGACGCCACCGAGGATCAGCTGAAGGCCGCCTGGATGTACATGGAGTGGCTGACCCAGCCCGAAAACCTGTTCACCTTCCAGTGGGGCGTTGAGGGCGAGAACTACAACCTGAACGAGGACGGCCTGCCGGTGAGTGTCTCCGATTACAGCGGCGACTACACGATGGGCTTCTCCAACAACAAGGACTACTGGTGCATCACCATCGAAGCCCGCCAGGCCGGTA
>JAFRLF010000008.1 GCA_017431365.1 Clostridia bacterium
AGACAGTCCTTCTGGCAAAAAATGTGCCATACTTCGTTGAAGTCCTTGACCATATATGTCCATTATGCTCTGCGGACTCCGCCTCGTCTGGCGCATTTTTTGCTCAGAATTACAAGTCCGCTTTCTATCAAGGCTTAGTATTACCACCTCATCCGGCTTGCCCCTCGCGGGAGATCGGGGCAACCCACCTTACCGAGCTGGAAAGCCTGAACGGCACGATGCTGCTGCTCTACGCCCGCTGGGTCGAGCCCACCGAGATCCACAACGCAGACGAGCTCAAGGCCATGTCCGAGGATCTCTGTGGCTGGTACGTGCTGGCCGAGGACGTCGACCTCGCCGGTGAGAACTGGCAGCCCGTCGGCATCTACTTCTCCAACTATGAGACCGTGAACGCCCCCTACTGGACCTACGCCTTCCGCGGCACCTTCGACGGCGCGGGCCACACGATCAGCGGCCTGACGATCGAGGTCGAGGGCTGCAGCTCTCCCTTCGCGGACTACGACACGAGCGTCGCCGTCTGGCGCGACGACGGTGAGGCCCTCGGCAGCGAGGCGGCCTTCTTTGGCGCGACGGCCAAGGCGAGCATTCAAAACGTCAGCTTTGAAAACGCCGCCGTCACCGTGAAGTCCGACAACGACGCAACGCCCTACGCGGCCGTCGTCAACGGCTTCGACATTGGCAGCACGATGCGGAACGTCACGGTCAAGGGTGCGACTGTGTCCGTGACCGCCGACGATGCGAACATCAAGGCCCGTTCGAGCACCTGGGCGGCCGCCTCCGCCCTCACCGCGGGCGGCTGGAGCACGGTGATCGAAAACTGCGCGGTCGTCGATTCCGCTGTCAGCCTGAACGGAACGTTGACGAAAGCCCACGGCGCGGAATACTATGTCGGCGGCATGCTCGGCGAAGGTTACGCCTTCATGGACAGCAACACGGCCACAGCCGCGATCTCCGTGGACATTCAGGATCAGAGCAAGGCGGAAAAGGACAGTGATCTCATCGTCAACGTCGGCGGCATGGGCGGCACCAACACCACCCAGACCAAGGGCAGCTTTGACACCGCGATCGACGTCAAGGTCGTCAAGCCCGTCGGCGCGGCCACGGTCTCCATCGGCGGCCTCACCGGTTCCCAGCGCTATCAGGTGGCCGAAAACAACAATATCAAGACGACAATTACCACTGATCTCTCGCTGGATGAGGCCGCGAGCCAGGTCTATGTCGGCCAGGTGATCGGCAGTACCAACGTACCCTACTGCATCGTGCAGCTCATCTTCGCCGATCCGGGCAGCGTCGCGTATTCCGGCTGTCGGAACAACACGGCCGAGGTCACGCTGAACGGCGAGCCCGTCACCGTCGCCAAGGGTCAGACCCTCACCGCGCTCGGCGAGAAGCTCCTGTATATCGCCAACGGCGACGTGAGCGACGAAGCGACAGGGGAGACCTACGCGAGCAACATCGACGCGGTGATCGCCGAGTACGGCTCCGCCGTACCGGCCTCCTTCCTGCAGAAGGCGGCGATCGTGCTGGTGGACGGTGCGGAGGACTGAGGAAGCCTTCGATGCGCTAAGAAAAAACGGAGCAAAAAGACGGATCCCGCGGAAAGGTGTCGTGCCTTTCTGCGGGATCGTTCTCTTGTTGAATGAAGGCGTTGTCTCAAAAAGCTAAAAAAGGCAATTTGGGGCACACGACAGCCGCCTTTACCTTGGATGTTTATGGTCATGTAACCGATGAGATGAAGAAAACAGCGCGGATCGAATGGAGAGTTATTTGCAAGCTCTTTCAGAGTTGTAAAAGTCAAATCAAAGTTGTTATACTAAATCCCCATGCGGAAGAATCCGCACCACGATGAATGAAAGCATCGGCAGCATGGGGTTTTTTACGCATGCCATTCGGTTGCCCCGTCAGGGGCGAGAATGGCGCGTTTCAATCAAATATTACTATGGAAGCGCAGCTTTCATAGTAATACCCGATAGAAAGTAGACAAAGATTTGCGAGATGGATTTGTATCAGACGAGGCGCTTTCCACAGCGAATAATGGACATATATTTGCAAGGAAAGC
>JAFRLF010000115.1 GCA_017431365.1 Clostridia bacterium
CGGGGCTCTCCGTCCGCGTCGAAGAGCAGCCCCTGCTGCCCGAAGACGAATCCATCCTCGACATGGAGGGCCGGCCGCCCCGCTGCAGGGCCGTCGTCACGGTGACGGGCCGCGCGGCCGAAGCGCGGCGGAGTCTCCCCCCGAACGGCGAAGACGCCCTGGCCGGTCAGCGGGTCATGATCGCCCTGAACCGGGGCGACGAACCCGACCCCGCGGACACGGCGCGCTATCTGAATTTGAAAAAGGCCCTGACCGGCCTTACATAAACCGATGAAAAGCCTTCCCGCTCAGGGGAAGGCTTTATTAGGCGCGAGGGTCTTTTTCAGCCCTGCCTGACCAGATACATGATCACGCCGCCTTCAGCGCCATCCTCCGCTGGGGAGTACATGGCCAGGTATTCGCCGTCCGTCAGCTGCAGGCAGGTCACCGCCTCCTCGCCGAAGCTGAGCACGCCGTCCGAGAAGGTCGTGGGCGCCAGGATCTCGGAACCCGACATGATCATGGTCACCTGGCCCGCGTCGACGATCAGCTCAGTCTCCAGACCGAAGCTGTCCGCCGGGGCAAGATACCCGCCGACGCTGACGCTCTCAAGCGCCCACGCGCCGAAGAATTCGCTCTCGTCCGCCGCGGAAACCAGCGCCGGAATCTCCCGGGTCTCGGGCTTTTCGCGGGTGAAAACGGACACGCCGTCTCCCATTTCGCACGTCAGTTTCCCGTCAGCCAGCGCAAAGGGCATGTTGACCTGCTCTTCGCCCTCGCCAGACAGGACGGTGAGAACCTCGCCGTCGAAAGTCCACGTGCCCTCGTCGACGCTCTGTTCGCCCATCTGTCCGCTCACAAGGCGCACCGTGCCGTCCGCGTTGACGGTCATGGCGACTTCGGTGCCCACGGCCGACGCGGGATAAGACGTTTCGCCGATCAGGATCTCGCTCAGATACCAGTCGCCGGTGACGTCGGCGGCCTCAGCGCAGGCGCAAAGCCCGAAAACCGTCGCCAGAACGAGCGTCCATATCAGAATGCGTTTCATTTTTTTGTCCTCCTGTCTGTTCACCTGCGCAAATGCGCGGCTGTACATGATAGACGAAGCTCTTCGCCCTTCTGTTCCCAAATGGCGAAAGCCGCCGCCCGATCCGCGCCCGACTGAAGGCTGTTTACTTCCCCGAAAGGTTCTTGTGCCGCGTCGCCTTCTCCATGGGCAGGCCGGTGTCGTAGTCCAGCTGTCGGTACTCGCCGGGGTCGTTGTCGCGCTGGCGCGTGTACCCGTCCACGTTCCACGAGGGCGTCTTATCCCCGCGCCATGGGCGGCACTGCCACTGATATCCCCTGAAGGGATCCCGCGTGCGGTTCATCCAGTCGATGATTTCGTCGTGGAGGCGGTCGCGAATCTCAGCGTACGCGCCGTCGTCTATCACGTTGCGCAGGTCGTGCGGGTCGCGGGCCGTATCGTACATCTCGTCGCCGTCCAGAAGGTGCAGCGCCAGTTTGTACTCGTCCGTCACGACGGCGCGCATGGGCTGGAAGCCGCCGAAGCCGTCGTGATCGATCTCGTACCGCCCGAACTCGACATGAGCCGGCCGGTTCGTCGGCGCGGACGGGTCCCGCAGCTGCGGAAGAAGGCTCTCTCCTTCCAGCATCACGGGGCGCTGAAGGCCCATGTAATCCAGCACGGTGGCCGGCAGATCGATGTGCGAAACCACATGCCCATACACCGCGCCGACGGGCGCGCAGGGCCCCTCGAAGATGAGCGGGA
The DNA here is from genome assembly GCA_017431365.1 of Clostridia bacterium. GTDB lineage: Bacteria > Bacillota > Clostridia > Christensenellales > Aristaeellaceae > Firm-10. The sequence continues at coordinate 1,751 of JAFRLF010000115.1, forward strand.
TCCGCGCGATCTCGTCGCATACGGACGGCCCCTTGCCGTTCAGGCCGTGCGCGTGCGCCGCGTCCCCGTGGTCGGAGGTAAATAGGCGCAGCGCGTCCGGCGTATTTTCACGCGCGCAATCCAGCACGCGCCCGATCTGCGAGTCGATGTAGCTGGTACACGCCGCCAGCTCCGGTGCGATGCCGCGGCAGCGCTTCGCCGGATCTGCCTGTCCCGTGGTCTCAGCCCAGACGCGCAGGCATTCGGGCTTGTCCGAAAGGCCGTCGTCCCAGGCCGGATTCGCGCCCAGAGGCCTGTCGTACATGGAGGCGTAGGGCTCGGGACACAGGCACGGCCCGTGGGGCTCGTCGTAAGAGACGACGAGAAAGAAGTCCTCGTCCTTATGCGCCTCGATGTACTCAAGAGCCCGCACCGTCACCCGATAGCCGTAGGTGAACGGGGCCTCAACGCCCTTTTTGCTGGACGCCGGATCGCGGGAAAAGAGGCGCTCTTCCTCGGTCAGTTCGTCCAGATAACACTTCATGTCATACCAGTAGGCCGGATCCCAGCCGTCCGGGCAGACGCCGTTGCCAAAGTAATCCCCCGCATCCAGGTGCCACTTGCCGATATACGCGCAGGGCACGCCCGCCGCCGTCAGGCGCTGACCGAGGGTCTTCACGTCCGCGCCCAGGGGCATGGAATTGCCCCAGCTCCCGTTGGTGTGCGGATACTGACCGGTGAACAGGGCTGAGCGCGCCGGGCCACAGACGGGCTGGCAGGTGTACGCCCGCTCGAAGCGCAGGCCGCGCCGCGCCATCCCGTCGACGTTTGGCGTCGATATTTCGGAGCCGTAACACCCCACCATATTGTAGCCCATCGTGTCGGTCATGATCCATATAAACTGCTTTTTCATAACGCTAACTCCCAGGTCAGCCGGAGCGCTCAGGAGGCAAACGCGTCGACCTTTTCGGTCTTCTCCCCGTTGATGAACACGTCCAGCACGCGCGTGTCGATCTCAAACGGGCAGCCGTCGGTGACGACGATATCCGCGTCCTTCCCCGCCTCAAGAGAGCCGATCCTGTCGCTCAGGCCGATATGCTCCGCCGGGTTGATCGTGATGGCCTTCAGCGCGTCAAACGGGTCCATGCCCGCCTTTACGGCAAAGCCCGCGCACAGCGGCAGGTAATTCTGCGGGATGACCGGAGAATCCGTGATGATGGACACGTGACAGCCCGCTTTGGCCAGGATGCCGGGCGTCTGCCACGTCTTGTTGCGCAGTTCGAACTTGCTGGCGTGCCCGAGCGTCGGCCCGACGGCCAGCATGACGTTCTCCTTCGCCAGCTCGTCCGCCACGAGATGCCCCTCCGTGACGTGCTCAAGGGTGATGCGTACGCCGAACTCACGGGCGATGCGCAGCGCCGTGAACAGATCGTTTGCCTGGTGCGCGTGCGCCTTGAGGGGCATTTCGCCGCGCAGCACGGGCACGAGCGCCTGCAGCTTCATGTCGAAGGCAGGCTTCTTGCTCGCGTCGTCGCCCGCGGCGTCCAGCTTGTTCATGTACTCGCGGGCCTTGAAAAGCATTTCTCTCAGATGAGCGGCCGTGGTCATGCGGCTGCAATTGCCCTTGTCGCGGTAGCAGCGCTTGGGGTTCTCGCCGAAGGCGCACTTCATGGCGACCTCGGCCTTTACGGTCATCTGCTCCACGCGCACGCCCACGGGCTTTATGGCCGTAAAAGTCCCGCCCAGGACGTTGGAACTGCCGGGCCCCACGCACAACGTGGTGACGCCGCCCCCGCGCGCCTGAATGAGGGCCGGATCCCGCGGCTCGATGCCGTCGATTGCCCGCAGCTGCGGCGTCATGGGATCGCCGTATTCGTTATAGTCCTGCCCCTCAAAGCCGATGCCCCAGCCGTCCAGGCCCGTGTGCCCGTGCGCCTCGACAAAGCCGGGATAAATCTCCTTGCCCGCGGCGTCGTAAACCTCGGCGTCCGGCGCGTCGATGTTCGGCGCGATCTTTTTGATTTTTCCGTCCTCGACGAGGATGTCTCCGACATAAGGTTCCCTGTTGACCGCGTCATGAATCAGTCCGCCCTTGATCAGCAACATACTTTTAGCCTCCCGTCGTTTTTTCAGAGTCGAGCGCAACGGCCCTTCAGTCGATGTGTTCAAAGAAATCCTTCATTTCGATATCGTCTCCCACGGTGGTACGGTAAAGCCCGAAGACCGTATTGTCGTAGCGCTTGCCCGTGATCTCCATGCGGAAGTCCGTCAGCTGGGAATAGTGCTTGGCGTAGGCCATGGTGGCGATCTCCAGCGGCGTATTGCCGTTGAAGTAGTCGTTCGGCTCGAGATAGCAGGTCATGCTCCGCTTCTGTTCGTTGTACAGGTGCAGGTAGGTTTTTTTCACGTCCCAGACGCCGTACTCTTCGGCGCTCTTCGGGAACTGGTCGGGGTTGTTCGTCAGATCCACAGCCTCGCGCACGAGCTCCACGGTCAGCTGGTGCTGCATGTGCCCGTACTCGCCGTTGACGTCCTGGGTGACGATCACCTCCGGCTTATAGCGGCGAATGACCTCCGTCAGATCCTGAAGGGCGCCTTCGCCCCAGACGCCGCGGGCGCGCGCGACCGAGGCGGCGTGTCCGTCCTCGTAGCCCAGAAAGATCGGATGATACCTCAGGCCGCAGGTCCAGAGGCCTTCCATCGCCTCATTGAGGCGGCCGCGGTTGCAGGTCGCCATGTAGCAGACGGCCACGGTCTTCCCCTGGCTGACGTAGTACGGGATCCCGCCTCCCAGGAAGAGCAGTTCGTCGTCCTGGTGCGTGGAGACAAAGAGGATGTCCACCTTTTCCGGCAGGGGCTGCCAGCGCATCAGCGACGGGGATACGTTGCCCCTCTCGACGACCATGACTTCGCAGACGCCGATCTCGTCTACAAAGCCGTCCACCGTGACGGCGCGCACGCCTTCGGGCATGTCATAGGTCATGTACAGCATGTCGGAGGGGTTCTTCTCCTCAATGACCTGCAAGTCTTCGCCCGAAGCGCCTGAAAACGTCACGCGGTAGGACGTGGGCTGCCGCACCCACGCGATGACGAATACGCCGGCGTCCCGGTCCTCGGGGATCTCGACGCTCAGGGTGGAATCCTTGCCCGGCATCCACGCGCTGCGGTGATTGCCGTCCGTCAAGTAGTTCACTTCGCCGCGCGAGACCGTCACGCGGCACGCGTCCGTCATGTTGGCCACCGCGCCGTACTGCCCCACCACGTAAAGGTTCCTGCGAAGCGACGCCTCGGACCCCGTGATGGAGACCACCGTGAAGACGAGCTCCTTCTCACCGCCGCGAAGCGTGGTAAAGCCCATGCGGCCGTTGAACTGCGACAGGTCGGCCTGGCGCACGCCATCGCTGTGCTCGTAAAAGACCGAAGCCGACTTTTCCACGGCGTTGCGGCGCACGTCGTAGACCTCGCATCTCAGTTCCACGATGGGCTGCGTGGCTTCAACGGATCCGGAGATGTGGATGTTATCCCCCTGATCGAAGATCGCGGGAAAGGTCGCCTCACCGCCGGCGATGGCGATGTCGGGCTCGTCCGCGCTTTCGATCTGCGCCATCTCAGTCCACGTATCGATGTACTGAGCGGCGGCGTAGCCGCTGACGTCTCCGAGGGAGATCTGCAGCCAGTCCTTCGAGTACACGTTCAGCACCCTAAAGACCATACCCGGCTCGATGGCCGTGATGATCGACGAGTCCGTGCTCGGCTGGCTGCGCAGATTGACGTTGACGTCGACGTTGAGCCGGCCAGAAATGACCTCCACCTCGCGCCAGTAAGCCGGCGTCGCGCGGTCGTCGTCATTCTCGGCCAGGGCGGGGAAACAGCATATGAGCGCGGCAAGGCACGCGAAGGCGAACAGCCTCGCAGCCCGCCGCGGCAGAACACAGATCATGAAGACACCTCGAATTCATTCCACAGATCGATGCTGTCATCATACCATAACGGCCGAAACAATGCAAGCGCCCCGCCTTCCGACAGGGCGCGTACTCGCTATTCGACCCAGTGTATCCGCGCGGGATCGAACCGATCCTGCTGCGCGCGCTCCTCCGCCGGATACCCGAACGGGAAAATGGCGAAGGCGCGCAGGTTTTCAGGCATGTCAAGGATGCGCTCGACATCCTTCATGCGGTCGTCACGCGGGGCGATGCCCAGCCATACGCCGCCCAGACCCTGCTGGACGGTCTCGAGCCACATGTTCTCCATGGCGATGGAGAGATCGATGGGCGCGAACTCGGGCATGCGGGCGTCGACCCTGTAGGCGGAGACGATGGCCGCCGGGGCGTCCTTGGTCATGCCGGCGTAGCGGTGAACCGCGGACAGAGCCTCGAGCTTTTCCCTGTCCGTGACGACATAGAATTCCCATGGCTGCTGATTGCCCGCCGAGGGCGCCTGCATCGCGGCGCGAAGGAGCGCCGTGATCTTTTCCTTCTCGACCGGCCTGTCCTGATACTTCCGGATGCTGACGCGCTGGAATAGTGCGTTCATCGAGGCCTCACACCCCTCTCACTCCGCGTCGAGGAAGATCGGATTCGTCCACGCCCTGCGCCCCTGCGCGTCGATCACCGTGGCGCGGATGTAGTTGGCGCCGCGGCGCACGGCCACGGAGGCCTCCGTCAGGGTATCGCACCCTTCGGCGGGGAGCTGAACGTGATAAGGCACCCTCATGTGGACGAATTTGACTTCCTTGACAGGCGAGCAGCTGATGTGCGCCACGCCGTCCTCCACGTAGAAGTCCCTGATCTCCGGTCCGCACGAGGCGTAGAACCTGCCGGCCTTCAGGGCGTCCAGTATGCTGTTGAGGTCGGGCTCGGCGTTGACCATGACCCAGCCCTTGCAGTGCTGGTTCATCGCGTGGCCGTCGTCCGTGGCGACGCCCCAGATGCGCTGTCCCTGCACGAGCAGCTCGTCCCAGCAGGCCGCGTTCATGTCCAGGCGGTCCTCGATGGCGCAGCCGCTGTTCCAGATCTCCATGGCGAAGTTACCCTTCAGCATCTCAAATTCACGGGCGGGGGTGCCGCTCCACTCCGGGTGACAGTAGATGGTCATGTTGTTGTTGGCGTGGATCCAGTCCAGCATGACCTGGGTCTCCTCCGGACGGTCGATGACGCCGCTTTCGAAGCGGTCGTCCTGGTTAAAGCCGTTGCCGTCGGCCTTCGAGGGGCCGATGCAGACGATGTGATGGCAGTGGCAGCACGCGTCGTTGAAGTCGCGGTCCATCTCCATGCCGGGCACCATGATCATGGGCACGTCGGAGAAGTTCTCGTAATTGTAAAACCGATGGTCCGTCAGGGCCATGAAGTCGTAGCCGTTCTCCTTGTGCAGCTTGATGACGTCCGCTGGGTCGCCGCGCCCGTCGGAACGGGTCGTGTGGCAGTGCAGCGCGCCCTTGAGGAATCTGTTCGCGTTTTCGAAAGCCTGCTGACGACGGATCATATCAATCATCCTTTCGCGTTCATTTTGTGATTCTGGGTCCCTGAGGCGTATCTATGACGGCATAGCCGAGCGCGGCGATCTCGGCCCGCAGGGCGTCAGCCCGGGCGAAATCCTTGGATCTCTTCGCCGCGGCGCGCTCCAGAGCCAGGGCTTTGACCGCTTCGTCCGGTTCGCATCCCTCGAACACGACGTCGCCCGGCGCGGA
>JAFRLF010000116.1 GCA_017431365.1 Clostridia bacterium
CGAAATCATAGGTGTTGGCGCGGCCATTGGTGCCATTGGGAACGGGAGCGTAGCCCCAGTTGAGGTCCGGGCAGTTCTTGATCAGGGTGTTGACCTCCCACTGGCCGTAGTAGAGCAGGCCGATGGTGCCGGCCTCGAAGTTGGACTGCAGGTCGGTGCCCTCGTAGGTGCGGGGCGGGATGGTGCCGTCGGCTATGTAGCCGGAGATCATGGTCGCAGCTTCGACGAGCTTGTCGTCGACGGTGATCTTCATGGTGTCGGTCAGGTCATCGGTGAAGATGGCGCCGCCGTTGGAAGCGGAGATCTGGTTCAGACCGAACACATCGGGGGTGAAGCCATAGCAGCCGTAGACGCCGTTCTCGGTGTCCTTCAGGCCTTCGGCCAGGGTGAAGAAGTCGTCCCAGGTCCAGTCGACGGTGGGCTCCTTCAGGCCCTTCTCGGCGATGATGTCCTTGTTATAGAAGAAGCCGTAGACGTTGCCCAGGCCAGGCAGGCCGGTCACGACGTCGCGCCAGGTGAAGCCGTCCATGGAGCCCGGATAGAAGCCGGCCATGAACTCCTGGTCCTTGGCCACGTACTCGGACCAGTCATAGATCAGGCCCTTCTGATAGTTGGAAACGGTGTCGCCATATCCCTGCTGGAAGACGTCCAGATCGTCGCCGGCCTGGATCATGGAGATAATCTGCTGGCCGTAGTCGCTGTAGGAGCCGGACAGCACGACGACTTTGATGTTGGGATGCTCGACGGAGAAGATCTCGTCGCAGGCCTTCTGGATGTCAGCGTTCATCGTGTCGCTTTCCCAGTCGGTCACGTAGAGGGTGATGACCTCGTCTTCGGCGTACGCCGGAACGAGGGCGACCATCATGAGGACGGTCAGGATCAGAGCCAGGGTCTTTTTCATGATGTTACCTCCTTAAAATAAGTCCCTGATATTTATGACAACCGGTTTATTAGTCCCGGTCAGTCATCTTTGGTGTCACTTCACGCCGGACGCCGTCATCGCGCCAAGTCCTTCCATGAAGTAGTCCTGGAAGAAGAAGAAGATGATGAGTATCGGCATGAAGTAGAGGATGTCCGCCGCCATGTAGATGTTCCATTCGATGCCGTACGTGCCGCTGCCCAGTCGCGCGATGGCCAGAGACAGCGTCCACTTGTCAGGCTTGGAGATGACGTAGAGCAGCGGATTCATGTAGTCGTTCCACACACCCTGGAAGGTCGCTATGGTCATGTACGCGATCAGCGGCTTGGAAAGCGGCGCGATGACCCGCATGAGGATCATCAGGTTGTTCGCGCCGTCGATGCGGGCTGCTTCATCGTACGAGCGGGGGATCGTGGAGAGGAACTGCTTCGTCAGGTACGTGTTGAACGGCGCGGCGAGCCAGGCGGGAATGATCATGGGAAGCCAGGTCCCGTAAGCGCCGATGGCCGTCCAGAAGCGGAACATGGGGACGACGGTCACCATGCCGGGGATCATCATCGAGGCGATGATCAGATAGAACCACAGCTTGCGGCCCTTGAAATGGAATCTCGCCAGCGCGTAACCGACACACATGTTGCTGAACACCGAACCGCATATGCATAGCGCGGCGATGAAAAGCGTGTTGCCGAATCGCTTGAAGAAGGCAGAACTTTCGATGGCTGTCTTAAAGTTGACCCACTGAAAAGACTCCGGTATCCACTGAGGCGGCGTCTTGAATACGGCGGCGTTGTCCTTGAGCGCCGTGGTCAGCATCCATAGCACGGGCATCAGCATCGGAATGGCGAAAATCAGGATGAGGATGTAACGGATGATCACGTTGCGCCGCTCGGCGGCCTTCATGCTGGTTGTCATGCCGATTCACCCTCCTTACTCGTTCTCGTAGTACACATACGCGTCAGTGGACTTGAACACGATGACCGTCAGAATGGCGATAATGATGAACAGGATCCACGCCTCGGCGCATGCGCGGCCGTACTTGGAACTGTTGAACGCGGTGAGGTAGATATCATAGTTGATGAAACGGGAGGCGTTGTTGGGGCCGCCGCCTGTCATGATCGAGGCCTCGTTGAAGGCCTGCAGGCCGCCGATCAGACCGGTGATCAGCTGTAGCGAGAGGATCGGCGAAATGACAGGTATTGTTATATGGCGGAACTTCTGCCAACCGCCCGCGCCGTCCAGATCGGCGGCCTCATACAGATCCCCCGGCACCGACTGCAGTCCGCTCAGGAAGACCATCATCGCGCCGCCCACCGTCCACCATCGGATGATGGACAGCGAGAACAGGACGACCTTTTCGTCCGTCAGCCAGCCGACCGGCTGAAGGCCGATCTGGCGCAGCAATCCATTGAGAAGACCGACGTCGCTTTTGAACATGAACTGCCAGAGCACCAGCGTCGCCACGCCGGGAATGATCGTGGGGAGATAGTAAAGGACGCGGAATATCTTGATGCCGCGCACTTTCTTGCTCAGAAGAACGGCGAGCGCAAGGCCGAGTATCAGCATGATCGGCACGTTGATCAGCGCGTATTCCAGCGTGCGCACAAGGGATTGCTTGAACACGGGATCCTTGACCAGGATCCAGCGGAAGTTTTTGATGCCCTTCCACACCGGCGCGTTGATGCCGTCCCAGTCACAGAACGCGCAGTACAGAGACGTCACCAGAGGATAGATACAGAACAGCGGCAGGCCGATCAGCGTGGGAATCATGAACAGATATCCCTGGAAGTTGTCCGAGTTGAAGATGCGCTGAAAGCTCTTCTTCTTTTTCTTCTTCGGCAGGGGCGCGGCGCTGTTGGCGATTTCACTCACGAAAGTTCCTCCTCCCTGAAATGAATATGACAAAGAAACATACTCATATATTCATTATATCAATATTTCAACGAATGTCAAGCGGTTTTAACAATGTTTGCGCGTTTCAGAAGGAAAAATCGCCGTTTTTCATGACGCTCACGGTTTGACCGGAGCGCGTTACCCCCGTTACCTGAGTGTCAGGCGCGCCGAACATGAAATCAATGTGAATCTTAGAGTGATTATACGGCGTTTTGACGCCGTTTTCCTCTTCGATCGAACGGGCGTCAAGCAGCGCGCGGCCGAGGGCCAGGTGACAGGAGGCGTTTTCATCGATCAGCGTCGTATAGTAGGTCAGACCGCTCAGACTGATGGGGGAGTGGTATTCCACCATCGCGACCTCGCCCAGATACGCGCTGTTTTCATCGGTGTTGATGATGGATCTGAGCATGTCCTCGCCCTCGGCGGCGCCGCAGTCGACGGCTTTGCCGTGTTCGAACCGGATCCAGAATCGGTCAACCATCTTTCCACCCACTAGAAGCGGCCTGGTCGAATAGACGATGCCTTCCGTCTTGTACCGCAGAGGCGTCGTGCAGTGCTCCTCGCTGGGAATGTTGGCCGCAAAGGGGACGTGACTGGGGTCGGTGCGCAGTTTCTCTCGCGCGGCCTTCGGCATGCCGAATTTGCTCCTTTCGCCGAGACCGACCGTCAGGTCCGTTCCGTTGGACGACATGAAGCGCAGGCTGACGAGGTCGAGGGCGTCGAGCTTCTCGCTGATCTCGGAACGTCTCTCGTTAAAGGCTTTCCAGGTGGCCACGGGGTCGTTGGTCTCATCCAGATAGCATAACTTGAACAGCTGGTTCCAGAACTTTTCAAGCACGATTGCCTTGTCCTCGCCGGGATAGATCTTTTCCGCCCAGGTCTGGTTCGGCACCACGGCGATGCACCACTGCGTGTGATTGACGGCCATGATGCCGCGCATGATGTTTCGAAGCCCGTCGATGTATTCAAACACTGCAGCGGCCTTGTCGTCGCTGAGATTGCGCATCAGGTCGGGGTATTCGCTCTCAAGGCGCAGCGTGGCCGCGCGCTGATGCATGATCTGAGTATAGGATTCGCCTTGCCACTCGGGATAAGAGGCGACTTCGCTGAGAGGTCGGTTCAGCGCGTCAAGCTTGAGCTTGCGCTTGTCGATATATGAAATAATGACGTTGGATGCTCCGGCCGCATAGGCCTCTTCGGCGACCATGTTGGCGAACCAGCTGTTCTCCGGCTCGCTCTCGATGAGGACGGGTTGGTTTTTCTGGACGTTCATACCCACTGTGACCAGCATGCGCGCGTATTTGCGTTTCATATCAACAGACATGTTTATTCACCGTTTCCTTTTCGTTTTGTCTTCGTTGTATTTTTATCCCGGCCGTTGTTCTGCTTTGACAACGGCCGGGACAGGTATTATAATGATTTTCCGTGACAGCGCTTCAGACTCATCGCGTCATCCATTTGAGGACGTTCTGGATCTGTTCGTCCCAGTAGCACCACTGATGATCTCCGGGCGATTGCGAATAGGTGACGTTGTAGCCGAGCTTTTCGAGGTGCTCGCGCATGGCGATGTTGCCTTCCAGCAAGCCGTCTTCCGTGCCGCACCACATGAAGATTTCAGGCAGAGGCTTGCCGGAAGCCTTCAGTTCTTCAGCGGCGGCGAAGAGGTCGTTAAACGATCCGGCCAGCTTTTCCTTGGGCCCGAAAACGGTCTCCCAGTAGCTGAGCCGTTCGGCGCTCAACGGCTTGACCAGCCCGGCGATGTCCACGGCGCCGGACAGGGAGGCGACCTTGGAGAACGTTTCGCTGGCCCTGAGGCCGAGCTTCAGTGCGCCGTATCCGCCCATGCTCAGCCCCGCCGCCCAGGTCTGCTCGCGCTCTGAAGACATGTTGGGGAAGAAGTCACGGCAGGTTTCGACGAGCTCCTGGGAAATATAGGTCCAATAGTTCATGCCGGTGAAGGTATCCGTATACCAGCTGCGATGCGTACAGGGCATGACCACGGCGATGCCCAGGTCGGAAACGTATCGCTCGATGGACGTGCGTCTCTGCCAGATGGTGTGGTCGTCGCTGAGACCGTGCAGAAGATACAGCGTCGGGTATTTGCCGGCGCGGACGCTGCCCTCCATCCCGATCTGACCGGTCGTCCTCTGGGGGAGAATGACGTCCATCTGGACGCACATACCCAGCGTGTTGGAGAAAAAATCCGTGTGAAGCAGTGCCATCGTGTGAACCTCCCTAATGAAATAGTATTTTCTTTTATTTGACTGGGGTGTTGCCGCGTCATGTCCGTCCAATCTGTCGTCCGTTGCGATTCCTATGACCCTGACCTGATGAGAGAAGCTGTCCGGCGGCATTTTGCCGCGCTGAACATCGGACGGTACATTAAGCCCGGGATCAACGTCCTGATCAAGCCAAATCTCGTGGCGGCGAGAAAGCCGCAAACCGCCGCTACGACGCGTCTCGAGGTTGTCCGGGCGATTGCCGAATGTCTGCGGTCGATGGGCGTAGAACATATCGTCCTCGCCGACAGCCCCGGCGGCCTTTATACGGCCCAGGCGCTGGACACCGTCTATGCGGTCACGGGGATGCGGGCTTTGCAGGACGTGCTTGAACTCAACCGCGGCACCGGATACAGACAGAGAGGGCATTTCAACATCATCGACCCTGTCTGTGAAGCGGACCTGATCGTCAATGTCGCGAAGCTGAAAACTCATTCCATGACCAGGCTGTCGGCCGGGGTGAAGAACCTGTTTGGCTGCGTGCCGGGACTGCAGAAGCCGGAACTGCATTATACTTATCCCGAGGCCGGGGCGTTTGCGCAGATGCTCGTGGATCTGTCCCAAATTGTAAAGCCGCAGATCACCGTTCTGGACGCCGTTGAATGCATGGAAGGCGACGGCCCGACGGGAGGGACAATGCGTCGGCTTGGCCTCTTGCTGGCTTCAGACAACATGTACGCGCAGGACGATTTCGCCGCGCGCCTGATCGGGATGGATCCGGGAGACGTGATCATGCTGCGCAAAGCCCGCGCGCAGCGCCTGTATGACCTGGAGGACGTGACTTATGTCGGCGACGAACCCGTATACGCCGACCCGCCTTTCAGACTGCCGCACGCCGTGACTGTCGATGTCGCGGGATTTCTTCCGGGATGGCTGCAAAAACCGGCCCGGTTTGCGATGGACAGGCTTTTGAAGCCTCTGCCGCGCCTTGACAGGGACAAATGCGTCGGCTGCGGAAAGTGCGCGGAGAGCTGTCCGCCCGGCATCATCACGATCCGCGAGCATAAGGCTATATTCGTCGCAAAGGGCTGTATTTCCTGCTTTTGCTGTCAGGAAATGTGTCCGGCGCACGCCATCAGCGTCCGGCGAAGACTCAGGCGTTGAACCGTGCGACCTATGGATGAAACGACCTTTGAATAATATGGGAAGGTGTGGTTATCGTGAATGTGAAATCAGTCCGAGAATCTGTGCAGGCCTTTGTTCAGCCCGGCGAAAAGCGCCGCAGGCTGTTCATGGCGGTGATCGGCGTCGTCACCTGCGCGCTGAGCGTCGGCTTTTTCAAGCAGGCGGCTTTTGGAACGGATCCTTTCCAATGCCTCTGCAACGGCATAGACCTGAGCGTGCCGTCTATCAGCTTCGGCACGCTGTACGTCATCATATGCGGGGTCCTGCTTTGCGCCATGCTGCTCATCGACAAGCACTATCTGGGCGTCGCGACGCTCATCAATTTGTTCCTGACAGGCTATATCGCGCAGTTCAGCCAGTGGACGATACAATCGATTTTCGGCGATCCGACCATGGCCATGCGCATCGTGTATCTTGTGATCGGCGTCGTGGTCATGTGCTTTGCCTCGGCGATGTACTTTACGGCGGATCTCGGTGTGTCGACGTACGACTTTATCGCCCTGCACATAGCAAAGGTGCAGAATAAGGTTCCGTTCCGCTTCGTGCGCATCGGGACGGATCTCATCTGCGTTCTCATCGGCCTGATCCTGGGATATATGCCCGGCGTTGGGACGATCATAACCGCGTTTTTTATGGGACCGCTCATCACGGTGTTTAATGAAAAGTGCGCCAAACCCTTCCTGAAAGCCGCGCCGCGCATGTCGCAGCGCGCAAACGGCTGACGGCTTCGGCGTTTTGCGGCAGACGAGATATAAAGAGGAAGTGACGACGATGACCGACAGATTGTACTACGATCAGACATATCTCAGGGAATTCGACGCCGTTGTGACGCAATGCAACCCGTGCGATGAGGGATGGCTGATTGCGCTGAATCAATCAGCATTTTATCCGACCTCGGGCGGACAGCCCTACGATACCGGCGCGATCAGCGGCGATCCGGTGTCAGACGTCTTTGTCGATGCCGGTGGAGAAGTCTGGCACCGCGTTTCCCGGCGGCACGATCCGGGCGAGAAGGTGCATGGCGTCATCGATTGGGACAGAAGGTTTGACCATATGCAGCAGCATGCCGGCGAGCATATGATTGCCAACGCGATATGGCGCATGTACGGCGGCTTTACCATTGGCCTGCATCTGGGCGCTTCTGTTTCGACGATCGACGTGCAGATGCCCGACGGCTCCACGCGCCTGGATGATGGGCAGATCGCCTGCATCGAGGACGATGTCAACGCGCACATTCAGCAAAATGTGCCGATCCGATGCTGGTTTCCGGAGTCGGATGAGCTGAACGGGCTGCCGCTGCGCAAGGCGCCGACGGTTCACGAACACGTTCGGATCGTCGCCATCGGCGACTTTGAAATGGTGGCCTGCGGCGGCACGCATCCGGATTCGGCGGGCCAGATCGGCCTGGTAAAGATCGTCGATACGCGCCCTAGCAAAGGAAAAGTGCGCGTTAGCTTCGTGTGCGGCATGCGCGCAGTCAGGGATTACCGGTCAAAGCATCAGGCCATTACAGAGGCGGGCGCTTTGCTCTCCGTTCCGGAAACGTCGGTTCCGGCGAGCATAGAGCGCATGCAGTCGGAAATGAGCGCGTTGCAGCGAGAGATCAACGTTGAGCGGGAAAAGGCGCTCCTCGCCGGAACGGAAGAACTGCTGGAAAAAGCGGCGGCAGTCGGCGAGCATTCGGTCGTCCTGGCCGCCTATGAAAAGGGCACGATAGACGCTCTCAGAAAACTCGCCTCCGCATTGACGGAGCGCCGTCACGTCATTGCGCTGCTGAGCCTGAAAAATGAAAACGGATGCAACGTCGTTTTTGCCAGGAGCGACGATGTGGATGAGCGGATGGACGTCCTTCTCAAAGGTGCGGTGGCGGCGTGCGGCGGCCGCGGCGGCGGGAAGCCGGACTTTGCGCAGGGCAGTGCGCCGAATGAAACGGCCCTTGAGACGGCTCTTAGCATACTTCGAAAGGAGAACTGACATGCAGGGGAAACAAAATGTCCTGGTCACGCATCCCATTCCGTCAGACGGCCTGTATGAGCTGTTTGAGAAGTACAACTGCATCTATCCGGAACATGGCTCGCCCTTTACAAGGGAAGAACTTGACCACTTTCTGCCGGAGACGGATGCCGTGCTCGCGTGCGGCGCGTTTACCGAACAGGATATCGCGCGAGCGCCCCGGCTGAAGATTATCAGCAATTTCGGCGCGGGTTATGACAAAATCGATGTAAACGCCGCTGACCGGGCGGGCATTATCGTCACGAACATCCCCGATGCCACGAGCGAGTCTACGGCTGAGCTTGCGTTTGCCCTGATGCTTGATGTGTACCGCGGCATATCCTCGCTCGACGCGGCTATTCGCTCCGGAAGGCCTGAAGACACCTTCGGCATGGGAAAAAACATGAAGCACAATCTTCGTGGTTCCACGCTCGGCATCTTGGGCATGGGGCGGATTGGACGACGTTTGTGCGCGATGGCTCAGGCCTTCGGCATGAAGGTGATCTATCACAACCGGCATAAGATTGAGGAAGCAGATGAAAACGGCGCGAGTTATAGAGCGCTGGACGATCTTCTGAGAGAATGCGACGTCCTGTCAATCAACTGTCCGCTGACGGATGAAACGCGGGGGATTGTCAGCCGAAGGGAAATCGACCTGATGAAACCGACGGCCGTCGTCATAAACACATCGCGTGGCGGCACGCTTGATTACGACGCGCTGTGCGACGCCATCAGGAGCAAGAGGATCCGCGGCGCGGGCATCGACGTCTATCCCGACGAACCGCACATTCCTCAGGAGCTCATTGCGCTGCAGGGGGTGACGCTGACGCCCCACGTCGGCACAAATACGTTTGAAGCCCGATATACTATGGCTCAGGCCTGTGCCGAACGCATTATTTCGGTTTTGAGCGGACATCGTCCTTCAAATATCGTAAACAGAGACATCCGGGGAATGAGAGCTGAACTCAAGGACTGAAAGCCGTAATAACGCAGAAACGCGGTCGGTTTTGACGACCGACCGCGTTTACAGAGGATTTTGAAAACTATTAGCCGATGATGAAAGGTTTGATTTCGTTTAAAAGGTCTTCGCAATGATCTTCGTAAATTTCAACCGTGACAGGTTTTGAAAGATCCAGACTGAAAATGCCCAGAATGCTTTTGGCGTCAACAACGTAACGTCCAACCCTCAGATCAACGCTGTAGGGGAAACGGCTCACGATATTGACAAAGGCTTTGACGTTTTCGGTCAGACTGAGTTTAATCATTACTGTCTTCATCGTTCACAACCCCTCTTCACTATTGTAATTGCATAATATACGCTTGCATCGAAATATGCAAGCGTATTGTATGTTCTTAACATGAAATTTTCCGTTAAATTGTCTGTAAGTCATAACTATATACAAGATTGCGCTTATTCCTTCAAGTTTGTTTATATGGTTTTTTATCTCAGCAAACGATGCTATTTTCTATGAAACGGTTGAGCACGAAATCGAACATGAGCTTGTGCCCGATGGCGTTGGGATGTATTCCGTCGAGACAAAAATACCTGTCGAGCGAACCCACATTCAAAAATGCATCTCTGAGGTCGAGAAGCTGCGTTTGCGTCTCTCTGGAGACGTCGCGGACGGCAGCGGCATAGCGTTCCTGCCAGCGATAAATGTGATCGACGTCTCCCAGCCAGGTGAGAACGGCTTGGGCGTCGAGGTTCCTCGTCACCCAGTCGAAATAGCGCTTTGATACGACGGGCAAAGGCGTAACGAGGATCGGCGTCATACGGCCGGCCCGAATGCGACTGATCAGATTTACAAGAGCCTGGGCAAAACGCTCCACTGTCGAGTTCGGCGCATAATTACCGCCCGGCGCGTGGCTGATGTCGGCCCAGGGCATGTCAGAGTCGTTCCCGCCGAATTCGATCACAGCCACGCCGCCGGGAATTAGTGTGTCGTCATTAAAGCGCTCCAGGGCCTTTTCCGCGGTGCAGCCCATGACGGAGTGGTTTTCCAGTTCAATGCCGAGTTGAGTGCGCAGCATGGTCATGCAGTTTTCCTTGAGGATGACGTAGCGGCGGCGCGTCTCGTCGAACACGACGCCCTTGCCGATTGAATCTCCCCATAGTGCGACAGGTTTCAAAGTGATCACCTCTCAACATCTAGTAATTAATACTAGTATATCTCGTTAAAGCGAATAAGTCAATAGCTTGAGAACTCTTTTTTACATAGAGAAGAGCGTTATAGAGCTTGAACGCAACGGAAAAAAGGTGTAATATAATTAGTAGATAAGGTGTAAAGACAACTGACTGCCTGTCCATGCAGCAATCCCCTGAAGATCTTTTGAGTGAGGTAGGGTGTCATGAATAACCGTATGACCGCTGGCCACGCCGTTGCGCTCAACAATAAACCTCTTTGGAAGAGAATGCTCACCTGCTGGCCGCTATACCTGATGCTGCTGCCCGCCATCGTATATTATATCGTGATCTGCTATGTTCCGATATTCGGGAATGTCCTCGCTTTCAAGGATTATTCGTTCCGCAAGGGCATATGGGGCAGTCCGTGGGTCGGGCTGAAGTATTTCCGCATGTTTTTCATGAGCTATGACTGCAAGCGCCTGATTCTCAATACGCTGCACATCGGCTTTATCAAATGCATACTTGAGTTTCCCTTTGCCATTATACTGGCCCTTCTGCTGAACGAGATCAAAGCTCTGCGCTACAAAAAGGTCACTCAGACGATCACGTATCTGCCGCACTTCCTGTCAAGCGTCATCATCATCACGATGCTGCAGCGCATACTGGCGCCCAATACGGGCATACTTAACCAGATCGTCGGCAGGTTTGGGGGCGACAGCAGCACCTTCTATCTGATGAAGCCCAATTATTTCCACAGGATCCTTTTCCTGATGGACATATGGCGCAATATCGGATGGGATTCGATCATCTATCTCGGCGCGATCGCCGCGGTCGATCAGGAACTCTACGAAGCCGCCAATATGGACGGCTGCAACCGTCTCGGCCAGATCTGGCACGTCACGCTGCCCGGTATACGATCGACGATCGGCCTTCTGTTCATCATGGGCGTCGGCGGCCTGCTTTCCTCGGGATTTGAGCAGATGTGGCTGCTGCGGACGCCCGGCAACATGACGGTGGCCGATACCCTGGACGTGTGGGTCGTCCGCATAGGTCTGCAGCAGGGACAGTTCGGATACGCTTCGGCTGTCGGTCTGGTTCAGGGAGTCGTGGGACTGATCCTCGTCGTCACCGCGAACACGATTTGCAAGAGGTTTACGGAAGTTGGACTCTGGTGAGTCATCTTCATATACGGATACTTAAAAGAATGGAGGGCCCAATCATGAAGCGTTATCTTGCTACCCTGCTCGCCGTCGTCCTGGCGCTGAGCTGCTTCACCGCTTTCGCGGCTGAGGACAAGCCCGACACCTGGATCGCCGACCGCACCATCACCATCCAGTGCTATGTCGATGATATCGGCTATGCCCTGCCCAATGACATCAACTCGACGCCCGTCATGCAGAAGATCACCGAGCTGACCGGCATCAAGCTGGATCTGCGCTACACCCCCGGTGACAGCGACGCCACCGTCATGGCCGCGCAGCTGGCCGCCGGCAATATCCCGGACGCCATCGTCTCTTACCTGAATAACTCCACGCGCCCTGAGTTCCCGATCCTGCTCAAGGCCGCGAAGGAAGGTCTGTTTGCCGACCTGACGGACTATCTGCCGGACACGCAGGTTTACTGCAATTATCTCGACCACGATTATCTGCCCGCCGACGCCCGAGACAATATCACCTTCCGCAAGGATCTCGACGGCGCTTACATCTTCCAGCTGAATATCGCGGCCGTCGACCGCTCCACCGAGTATGTGGCTGACGACGCGTACATCGGCGGCCTGTACATCCGCTCCGACATCGCGGCGGATCTGGGCGTCGAACCCTTCTCCCTGAGCATGGAAGAAGAGCTCTACGATCTGGCTGTGAAAATCAAAGAGGGCAACTACACCGACGACAACGGCAATCCTATCTATCCCATCGGCCCGAAGTACTGGGGCGGATCTTACGATTCCCTGATCAACGTGGTCCGCAGCTATGGCTTCAGCCCCTTCGGCTCGGAGTATGGCCTGACCACCGACGGACAGATCGTCCACGAGGCGCAAACCAACTATGTCTTCGATAAGATCAATTATACCCGCAAGCTGCTGGCTGAAGGCCTGATGCATCCCGAGTTCTTCACGATGGATACCACCCGCTGCGACGAGCTCTGCCGCTCCAAGGGCGTCGGCATCATCTCCGACGTGCACAACTACATGGAAATTATCTATTCCAATGAGGATTGGATCCCGCTGGGAAAGATCAACGATGTCACCGGCAGCAAGGACGGTTACACTTCCGGCAAGGGCGGCTACGGCTGCTGGGCCATCTCTGCCGACGCGCAGAATCCCGAAGAAATCCTCAAGTTCTTCGACTTCCTGGTGACCCATGAGGGCAAGCTCCTTTCCGAGTACGGCATCGAAGGCCTGAGCTACAACCTGGTGGACGGTTACCCCGTGCTGACTGAAGAGGCCATGACCGCTCTCAACGACGGAAATTCCGATTGGATGATCAACGAAGTCGGCGCCGGATTCGGCGGCGCGGGCCTGATCTTCTTCGACTACATGACGACCAACAACGACAACAAGGTCGAGTTCGGCGAGAGCCGCGTTGGCGCGGGCGCCGGCGCGACCTACGCGCGTTCTGTCGCTCTGGCCGAGCAGAATCCTGACAAGAACATCGTCAAGATCCCCGGCCTTGACGTATCCGCCTATCTGTCTGTGGACGAACTGGCCGACGTCAAAGCCAACATGGATCTGCTCAACTACAAGGAAATGGTCGTGCAGGCCATCTATGCTGACAGTGACGAGCAGGTGAACGCCATCGTCGAATCCTTCCGCGCTCAGCTGAAGGCCGCGGGCATCGATCGGCTGTATGACTACTGCGAGGCGCTCTACGCCGAGAATCCTGAGACGATTCAGCTGATTCCCGTCGAGGCGACTGTCACCGAATAATCGACTGTTTGATGAGCCCGTCCGACTTCTTTGGGCCGGACGGGCTCTCCAGAGACAGAACGTTTGAAGAGGGTTTGATGATTATGGTTAATACGCATAACAGAAACAAGGTCAGGATGAGCACGTTTGACCGCGTGGTCAGCGTGGTGCCATATCTGGTTGTGACGCTCCTGTGCCTGACGATTCTTTTGCCCTATTTGAACGTGCTAGCTCTGTCCTTGAACGACGGCAAAGACGCGGCGCGCGGCGGCGTCTATTTCTGGCCCCGCGTGTGGACGCTCGACAATTACCGGGAAGTCTTCAAAGACGGCTCCATCATCAGGGCCTATCGGATCACCATCGCCCGAACGCTCGTCGGTACATTGATGAGCCTGATCGTGACGACGCTGGCCGCCTACGCGCTCAATCAGACCGAGCTGCCGGGCCGTGAGATCATCACTTTTTTGTTCACCTTCACGATGCTCTTCGGCGGCGGCACGATTCCGACATACATACAGTACAAGGAAATCGGTATTCTGGATACCTTCTGGGTATACGTGATTCCGCCGCTCGTCAGCGTAACCTACCTGATCATGGTGCGCGCGTTTTTTGACAGCCTGCCGTATGGACTTCAGGAGGCCGCCAAGCTGGACGGATGTGGATACTTCGGCGTGTTCTTCCGGATCATGCTGCCGCTGAGCAAGCCGATCCTGGCGGTTGTCGGCCTGTACACCGCTGTCAATCACTGGAACGACTGGTACGCCGGCGCCTTTTACATGACCAGCGACAGGCTCTGGCCGGTGCAGACTGTCCTCCAGCAGATGCTGAAGCGCGCGATGGACGCTCAGCAGGACGTCTCGCAGAACATCTCCGCCGCGATTGCCGCCAATCAGCGCGCGGTGACGACTGATTCGCTCAAAATGTCGGCTGTCATCATCACGACGGTTCCCATACTCTGTGTCTATCCCTTCGCGCAGAAGTACTTTGCAAAGGGCACGCTCGTCGGTGCGATCAAAGGCTGATTGCATTGTACAGATTGTCCCCGGCTGCGGCCAACAGGAGCTTCGCCAGCCGGGGCTTTTCATATTAGGAGGAGGATTTATGAACAAAATCTGGGATGTGTACGTTTACGGCGACGTGAACATCGATCTGGTCGTTCCCGGCGTCGAGGCTCTGCCTGAACCCGGAACCGAGGTGGACGTCGGCCAAATGGAGACGTTTGTCGGAGGCGGCGCGGCGCTTTTTACCCTCGGCCTTGCGAAGCTCGGCGTCAGGACGGCTTTTCAGGGGAGCGTGGGGCGCGATATGTACGGCTCCTATATCCGAAGCCTGTTTCGCTCACTGAACATTGACGACGGGCTCCTTCAGGACAGCGCCGAAAAGAAGACCGGCATATCCATCAGTTTTACGAACGAAAAAGATCGGTGCTTCCTCACATACAGGGGAACCAACGAGGGACTGAGCCTGAGCCGAATGGATCTTACTCAGCTGGTCAAGGCCAGACACGTTCACATAACGGGCTATGAGGGCGCGACGAACCATGATGAGTATCTGAACGTCATACGGCGCATTCACGAAATCGGCGATGTCAGCGTATCCTTCGATGTTGGATGGGACATGACGGGCGCATGGTACAAGGGCATATTCGATCTACTGCCATTCATTGATGTGCTTTTCATGAACGAGACGGAGTGTTTGCACTATACCCGTTGTGACGACGTCCTCACCGGCGCGCGCCTTCTGGATCAGTACGCTAAGATGGCTGTGATCAAGCTGGGGTCGAAGGGGTCATTGGCCGTCAGGGACGGTCAGGTTTTCCGGGCCGGATCGTATCGGGTGCAGGCTGTGGACACGACAGGCGCCGGTGATTCCTTTAACGCGGGTTTTATCTACGCCTATCTGAACGGCTATCCGATCGATGTGAGTCTGCGCTGCGCGAACGCATGCGGCGCGCTCTCCGTGACGGCGCTGGGTGGAAATACCGCGTTTCCCCGTCTTGACGAGCTCAATGCGTTTATGAACGAACAAAAGGAGGGCGAACCTGCCTTATGAAGATTGGCGTGATCGGCGGCGCGGGCGTGCGCACAGTCATTTTTATCAACGGATTGCTCAAGAGGTACAGACAGCTCAACATAGACGAGGTTGTTCTCTTCGACATCGACAAAGAGAAGCTTGACATCATCGGGAGCCTGTGCAGATACGTCGTGCGGCGCGCGGGGGAGAGCCTGAACGTGCGCACGGCGGATGAGGCGACAGATGCCATCTCCGGCATGGACTATATCGTGACGACGCTGCGTGTCGGTGGAGACCATTCGCGCGTGATCGACGAAGAGGTCGCTCTGAAGAACGGGGTCATCGGGCAGGAGACAACCGGCGTAGGCGGGTTCTCGATGGCTGTGCGCACGATACCCGTCCTTCTCGAATACTGTGAGCTCATCGCAAAGCACGCGCCGAACGCGTGGATCTTCAACTTTACGAATCCGTCCGGTCTGGTCACGCAGGCGCTGCACGCGGCGGGATATCATCGCGTGATCGGCATATGCGATGCGCCCAGCAGCATGAAATACCGTATGGCGCACTATTTGAATGTCCGGGAAGAGGACATGTATGTCGGTTTCTTCGGCCTTAATCATCTGTCATGGATCGAGAGCATCCGCGTTCATGGAAGGGAAATCATGCCGGAACTGCTGGCTGACGACAAGTTCCTTTCATCGATACAGGAGCTTGAGATCTTCGATAAAGACATAATCCGCCTGACGGGTCTTCTCCCGAACGAATACCTGTACTATTACTATCACCGGGAGCGGGCTCTGGCCAATATGACTGGATCCGGGCTGACGCGGGGGCAGACGATCGAAAAGGTCAACCGGATCATGTTTGATCAGCTTAAGTCGCTTGACATCGAGGCCGAACCCGAGGAAGCGCTTCAGACTTTCCTGTACGGGATGCAGATGCGTGAAAACAGCTATATGACGATCGAATCCGGGTCTGCCGCCCGGCCTATGATCGAGAAGGGACGCCTTGAGGTGCCCGAAGGCATGGGCTATGCCGGCGTTATGCTCGACTGTATCGAGGGCCTTCAGAGCAAGAATGGACGGACGCTCGTCTTGAGCGTGCTGAATCAGGGCGCCATACCATTCCTCAAAGAGGACGACGTCGTCGAGGTGACCTGCCATGTCGACAGCCGGGGCATTTCACCTGTGCGGCCTGCCGACGTACCGCCGATGTGCGAGATGTATATACGTCTGATCAAACGGTATGAACGCCTCACTGTGGAAGCGCTTCAAGAAGGCAGCGAACATAAAGCCCTTGAAGCGCTGGCTCTGCATCCGCTTGTGAATTCCTTCTCCCTGGCGAAAAAACTGCTTGACGATTACGCGGAGGCCTACGGCGAGCGCCTGATCAGACCCCGTTCATGAGAAACGAGGTGTTTATGGAATTGAATTTCAGATTTGATGGAAATATGAGCCGCGAGGTGCTGGAAAGCTATCTCTCGCGGGCAGTGACGGCGAGTGGCCTGTATGAAAGCGATACCCTCGAGGACGATTTGCGCCTGATCGGCCGATTGGGCGTGAAGTTTATCGGCAGGGCTTCCGGCATCTGGTACATGATGGAAGACGACGATGAACATTTTAAAAAATCTCGCAGGCTGTGCGAGATCGTGCACGCGCAGGATCCCGAGATCATTTTGCAGGCGTGCGTGTTCGAGATTGTGACAAAGCGAATGGATCAGCAGAGGATTCCACCGTACGTGTTCGAAGCGTTTGGAAAACCTGTTGAAGATCGATGCTTTCGCTGGGACGAGGCGCGTATGCTGCCTGAAATGGAGCGGAAAGAACCGGTTTATCCGCAGGATCGGGCAGTCGGGAAGTGCGGCGCGATGCCGGACCTCAGCCGCGAAGAGGCGCAAATGTGGTTTTATTACCGGGCGACCCGCTATATAGACTGCGGATATGAGGCCCTCCACATGGGGCAAGTGCATCTCTATACGGCTCGGGACAGAGGCATGAAGAAGACATGGCGCCTGTTTCAGATGATCAGAGATTACGCGGCCAGTCACGCCCGGCGGCACAAAGTGCTTCTCGACGCGCATACGCATGGCGTGTGCATCGACGGCAGGCTCCTTTTTGATTATCATGCCATGCCGTTTACCCGGGCGCCTCTCGAACAGTGTGAGGGAGAAAAGCTGGTTCTCGTTCGCGAGGGCTTCAGCGAGGGCGGCCTCAATCCGAACGGCTGGTACGGCGAACAGATGCCCTATCTGATGGAATACGACAACTGGGGCGGAAAGATGTATTCCGACGCTTCCGGCTATACGCGGCATCAGCTGGCGCTGTGGCAGTGGTGGGGATACGATCAGATCGGCTGGTTTGCCAACCAGCCGGCCGATGAGCGGAGACGCTTTCTGGAATACACATATCGATGGACACAGGTCAATAACCCGCACGCCTTCTTTGAAATGCCCATGCGGCGAATGCTGAGCGATGCTCGAGTCCATATGAAGCGCGCTGACAACGGCCTCATGGATGTCAATGAGAATTACCAGATCAACAACCCGTCGGTCGGTTGTCCGATGGGCTTCGGGGAAGAAGACGTGATGCTGGCCTGCTGGCGCGACGGCGATCGCCTCCGACGGGCGTACGCCAATCCGGAACATCTGATTCGCTATGAAGGTCGCGACATCTCAGACCCTGAAACCGGATATCGCCTGCCGGAGAAAGTCGTCGTATACGGGAGCTTCCAGCCGTTTGTGGGCGCCGTCGAGAACGATTCAAACAGCGAAATAACCAGAATGTATTACGTGGGTGACGGAACATACGCGCTGAGCGTGGTCATGCCCTTTGCCGGAGAGTTTACATACGCGATATCGACTTACGGCACCCTGCCTGCCGTCTACACGGAGCACAGCAGAAGGGCCGCCAGCGGCGACGGCCCGAGAGCTTCTTTTGTTTTGAAAAGGGACAACAGCGTCGTGCGCTTTTCTTTCAGATTCATGGAAGGAGAAGTGAAGGTCGAGATCGCCGAATGACGGAATGTCTTGCCATCGAGCGTCTCGGGATTCAGAAAGCCTGCGTTCAGACAGGTCAGTCCATATGACTTTGCGCGTAGACCGCCGCCCCAAAGGCGGCGGTTTCCTGTACGTCGGGCACGTCCATCGGCAGGGCAAAGCGCTTTGAAATGATATTCTGAAGCGCAGGGTTGAGGACGATGGCGTTTCCTGATCCGATCAGGCGGGAGGGAAGACGGCCAATATGCTGGGTTATATCTCTGAAGCCGGAATAGAGTTCTTCCGTCATGCCCTCAAGGACGCCGCGTATGAGGCACGCCGGCGTAAAATTGGCAGAGGAAAGCCCCGTGATGGCTCCGCGCCGTTCGGGTTCTTCGCGCGTTCCTTCAAATCTTGTATCGACAATCAAGCCCCCGCTTTCCGTTTCATCGGCCAGCCTGTTCATCGCGTCGTAAAGTGGTTTTTCAGTGCGGACGCCGCAGAGAGACGCGCAGGCGCGCAGGAATTCCTCCAGCAGCGCGTAGCTTCGGCCTCCGCACAGACTGCATCTGACGAGCAAATACAGTCCGTCGACATATGGACGCGGTTCAAACGTTCCGGACAGGGGTTCGTCATGGATGAGGGATACTTGTCCGCCGGTTCCGAGATTGATCATGGCGCGGGTCCGGTCCGTTCCCACCGCGCCGTAGACGCTGGCCTGATTGTCCCCGAGAGATACAGCGACGGGTATACCATGGTAATCGCCTATCCAGGCGAAATCCGTCGTTACGCGAGGCAGAATGGGGCACAGCCTCAGCGCCTCAGCACAAAAACTGTTGTTCAGCAAATCATAGCCGCCCAAGCTTGCGGCGTCCGAGGCGTGGATGAGCGCGCTTTTTTTGCCTGTGAGGCGCATGGCGAGAAAAGAGCCGATGGTCGCCGCCTGCGCGGCATGCGGATGGATGGCTTTTTGAGCGTTCCATACCAGTGTTCCGAGGCCATACCCCGCGCACACGCGCGTCCCGGTCCGCTCAGTCAGATAATCAGTCAGCGCGACGCCTTCGTCCGTCTGAGCGGCGCGGGCGTCCTGCCACGTATAAAGAGGCCCAACCGCCCGTCCGTCGCTGTCGAGGGGTACGACGCCGTGCATCTGACCGGAAAGGCCGACGCACCTTAAAGGGTACTCGGCGGAGATCCGTTCGATGAGCTTTGCAGATATGTCGCATATGGCCTCGGCGTCCTGGATCCGCTCCCAGCTGGATGGCGTGGGTAAAAAGCCGGGATTTGGCAGTGTGACCGTTTTCTGAATCTGGCGCGTATGATCTTCAATGACGACGGCCGATATCGTTGTGGTGCCGATGTCAAGCCCGAGAACCGACATGGATGTCACCGATCCTTTATCCTGATTTTTGGTTGAATATGAGCCGGAGCAAAAGCCGCCGGCTCAAAACAATTCTTTATCTGTGCCTGAAAATCAATTCAGCGCGTATGTGCCGTCTGAAAGGCAGCGGATGTCCGTTTCATAGAAGGCTCGTATGCCGTCGATCATGTATTTGACGTCCTTGACGCCGGCTGTTTCGTACGCCGAATGCATCGCCAGCTGTGCAAGCCCGATGTCGAGTGTATTGATCGACAGGTGCGATCCGGATATGTTGCCCAGCGTGCCGCCGCCGGCTATATCGGAGCGATTGGCGTAATGCTGGCAGGGGACACCGGCCCTCTCGAGGATCCAGTGGAACATGGCTTCTGAAACGCCGTCCGTCGTGTAGCGCTGCGATGCGTTGAATTTGATGACGATGCCCTCGTTCATGTAGACCTGATTGACCGGATCTGAGAATTCAGGGTGATTGGGGTGCGTGGCGTGGGCGTTGTCAGCGGAGAGCATGACAGATGACGTCAGAGCGCACATCAGGGCCTGCTGATCGGCGCCAAGCGCCGCGGCGATACGCCGCGTCACATCGGTGAGGAAGGTGGAATTGGCGCCCTGTTTTGTCGTCGAACCGACCTCCTCGTTGTCGAAGACACAGCACATGCTTATGTGATTGCCTGCTTTGCTCTCGACGAGGGCGCGCATGCTCGTGTAGGCGCATTCCAGATCGTCAAGGCGCCCCGCGGAGAGGAATTCCTGACCCGCGCCCCATACTGTGCCGGGCATTCTGTTGTAGAGGTAGAGATCCGTGCCGAGTATATCGCTCTTATCGGCGCCGATCGCCTGGCTGACGACGTCGATAAACTGACCCTTGGCGTCGAAGTCGCCAAAGAGCGGCATCGTATCGCACGCGGGGTTGTACTTGTATCCATCGTTGACCTGACGGTTCATGTGAATGGCGACATTGGGTATCATGACGAGATCGCGTCCTACGTCGCAGAGCCTTGTTTCAAGGCCTTTTTCTGTCCTCACGAGGACGCGCCCGGCCACGGACAGGGGCCTGTCGAACCAGGAACTCATGATCATGCCGCCGTAGCGTTCGACGTCCAGGCGTATGTATTTTTTGTTGACCTCGAGGTCCGCGTTTTCCTTGATCTTGAACGTGGGACTGTCTGAATGGCTTGCCGTGATCATAAAGGGGCCGAATCCACTTTCAGGCACGGAAAAGGCGATGACGTTTGACATGTTGCGCGTGACGTAGTATTTACCGCCGGGGACTATGTTCCACGGCTCGCATTCATTCAGACGGATAAACTGATTCTTGTCCAGCAGGTCAGCCAGAGCCTGGTTAGCCTGGAACGCGGTGGGGGATTGTTTTATAAATTGCAATAAATCCTGAACAGGCATTTAGGAATCATCTCCTTATCGTATAAAAGAGCGCTGCATAATTCACTCGTCAGCTTTTCTGTTCGCGGCGCTTGCGGTTGAGATACTGATCGAGTTCGTCCTTGATTTTCTGCGGAATTTCCCTCTTTACGGGACAGAGCGGCGCATCCGCCATGCGGCGGGCGAACGCCGTGATGAAATCGCTGTCTTCGCGAATCTGTTCCTCGCTCAATAGGGCCATCGTATCGTACCTATTGTGTATTGAGGCCTGAGCCGGCGGCGCGATTCGAGCGAAGGAGAGAGCGGGAACACCCTTGTCCGCAAAGGGCGTGGAATCGCTGGAATAGACGCCTGAACGGGCTTCGACGCTCCAATCCATTTCTGTGCTGAGGTATTTGACGTGGCTGACCAGAGCTTCCTCGGCGGATACGACGGATATGAATTTGCCCATGACGCTGCCGATCATGTCGACGTTGATGTTGAGGGCGATCTTGCCGAGCTCCTCCTCGTGAGCGGAGACATAGGCCTTCGATCCGAGCAGACCGCGTTCCTCGCTGCCGCAGAAGACGAATCTCAGCCCATAGCGGTGCGGCGCGGAGGGCGCCAGAGCTTCGATGGCGTGGAGCAGCGTGATGCAGCCGGACATGTTGTCGTAGGATCCGCGAGAAAGCGGAACGGTGTCATAATGCGCGGTCATGACGATCCATTCATCGCTCGTACCGGGCAATTCGGCGACGACGTTGCGTGATTCGCCTTCGTACTCCGTTTCGTCGACTGTGATTCTGGCCGACTTTGGCCTGCTGCGGACGAGTTTGGCGGCGTCCTTGGCATTGATATTGACGGCCAGCGCCTTACGGCCGTTGGCCACAAAGCTGCGCAGCTCGCGGTCATCGATGTCATTATCCCGGTAATTGACGTTTCCGTCGTAGGTGATGAAACCCTTTGCGCCATGGTCGAGCATGTCGTTATAGCCGAAGTAGCGCAGGATCGTGTCCAGCAGGACGATTTTCCCGTTGACTTTGCTGAGAGAAAGGTCCGTTTCATCGGGTACATAAATGAACGGGGCTTCGATCTCGCCAGAACCGCAACAGCGGTAGCCCTTGCACGGAATGCTGCGCCCGTCGACCGTCAGAGAGGCGCTGTGTACGTCGGCCATCTGAACCGGAAACGGTTCGATATGCGCCGCGGCTCCGTAGGCTATGGCCTTTTGCATGAGATACTGAGCGACCTTAAGTTCCTCTTCCGTGCCCCCAACGTGGATAAAATCGGTGTCCTTTAATACCTGTCTGATGGTTTTTGTGTTCATGGGACAACACTCCTTATACAAGTTTAAGAGAGGGCGGCACGTTATGCGCTCTCATTGCATACAGTATACCGTTCTCATGTGCGGAAAGCAAGCGCCTGAATGAGATTGTTTACACGTTTATTATATCCCGATTTGATTCAAGCGCTTTTGAAAAAAAGAGAGGCATGGATATCGCAATGGATCCATGCCGTTATAATAGAGATTGGTGCTTCGGAGGTTGGAACGTTCAGTCGCTGTACAGGGAGCGCTCGCCTCCACGGTACTCGTTGCTCCACCATACCCAATCCGAATGCGTCGTTCCGTCAGTGACTTCAGCCCAGGTGAGGACGGCGTATCCGTCAAAGACCTTTTTGTCAGATGACATGAGCACCAGGCAGAGTACGTCTTTTGAGTTCGGCTCAGTCACAGGGACGGCGATCAGCCAGCGCGAGCCGATACCCTCCCAGTAGCACACGGCTACGTCCGTCTGAACGGCGGTGTTCCGTATATCCGGAAGATAGCGTTCGACACACTGTTTGAAACCGTCTTCGGAATACTTGTCGGAGCTGAATTGGAAGTCGATCTTTGATAGGGCCCCGTCATCGTCTCCGGCGGCGATCAGTTGCAGCGCGCTCTTGGCCGTGCTGAAAAGAGAGCTTGACGGCGCGGATTCCGCTGCCGCACAGCTCATGATGAGTATGAAAACCAGGAGAAACGAAAGACGTTTAAACCGCATAGCCCGCATCACTCCGAAATAAGCATATATACCATCTGTAATCGTTATTTTTGACGTAAGATGACGTCATTAGGTTGCAAAAATCGAAAAAGTTGCCGATAATGGGCTTTTTCTGTATTAGAACAGTTAAATTAGACTAACATGTACAAAATGAATAACTGATTTTTAGAAGGTGTATACAAAATTGAGCTTTCCAACCAATATAAAATGGAGAACTTTTTTCAATGCGTTAATCGGTTATTGCAATATCCGGCCATACGTGATATAATCAAATCCAAACTTAAGGGAGGTGTATTGATTATGGCATACAAGATCAGTGATGAATGCATTGCGTGCGGCGCTTGCGCTGCGGGCTGCCCGGTGGACGCTATCACCGAGGGTGAGAAGTACGTTATCGATCCTGACAAGTGCATCAGCTGCGGCGCCTGCGCCGAGAATTGCCCTGTCGGAGCTCCTTCTGAGGAATAATTTCTTCAGCTCCTCAAAAGGCATCTGTTCGCGTGAACAGATGCCTTTTATAATACCCTTTAATAACTCAGTACATAGATAAACGCGAAACACAGCCCAATGACGAGAAGCAGCAAGCCGAACGAGACGCTCAATGTGACGCGCTTGTAGGTGATGTTCATCTCGTCCCAGCCAGCGGCGAACAGATAGGTAAAATTCGTGCTGATGGGCTTGTTCCTGCGGACTGTCCTGTTGAGCAGGGCTACGAGAGAATCCATCACATGCCCGGCGGTGTACGTCAATCGGTTGCCTATGGGGATCTGCCGACGTTTACGCGCTCTGTGGAACAGTGTGTTCCAGAGTTTCAGGGCAATGGTGTCCACACAGTCGTCCATCAGCCGCGCGAACACGGTCAGAGCTCTGCCTATGGCTCGGGGCTGGATGAAGGCGTCCATCAGTTGAGCGACGCGTGTTCCCAGTAATCCACCGACGCGCTTTAATACGTCGAAGAATCCGTCCATGATCCGGGCGACGAGAGACAGGACCTCGGGGAGATACTGCTCGATGAGCGGTCTGTAAACAAGGCTTTCAAGATCCAGCCAGACCGGCCATCGGTTTATATAGACGCGCTTCCCGTTTTCCTTTTTCATCAGCAAGCGTCTGACGACGAGCAGGTAGATCGCTGCGCCTATCGCCAGGGAAATGACCGCGCCTTTGAAGTTCTCCGCGGTAAAGTAATTCATCGTCTCATGCAGCGGCGAGGCGTGCGCGATGCTCTGCATAAACACGGCCGTCTTTTGCATGATGATGTTGCCGGCCATGCCGAGTACCGGCAGAAGTGCCGATGAGATGATCAACGCCGTCTTCGTGCGCCAGGGCAGGGCGGGCATTTCGTCATACCGTTTCTGCGTTGTGGGGTCGTTTTTCTCCCAGAAGAGGGCGACGTAGAGTTTCGTCATATACGCCGCCGTCATTCCGCCTGTCAGAAGGAAAATCCATTCGCTGATTTTGAATACGACGATGGGGGATCCATTTTCCATTAGCAGAGAGATGTATTCGAGGATCGATTCATGAAGCAGGGATTTGCTAATGAAACCGTTCCAGAACGGCATGCCGATGATACCCAGATATCCCATGAGATAGGAAAAGTGCAGGATCGGCTTTTTGCGTCCGAATCCGCGTATTTCGTTGAGATCAAGCTTGTGCAGGTTCATGTACACGGCGCCGGCGACCATGAACAGAACGAGCTTGATCAGCGAGTGATTGACCATGTGCAGTAGCATTCCGTGGACGGCGATCGTGCCGTGATGTCCAAGAGCCACGCCCATGCCCATGCCCACGAGAATAAACCCGATCTGCGACATGGAGGAACAGGCCAACGTACGCTTCAAGTCAATGGAGAACAGCGCGAGAAGCGCGCCGATGAACATCGTAACGATGCCCAGCGCGAAGACGATGAGCCCGGGCACGATATCGCCGGGGAAGATATTAAAGCAGACGGCGATGAGCCCGAATATGCCGGACTTTGTCAGCATGCCGCTGAGGAGCGCCGACGCGGGCGCCGGCGCAACGGGATGGGCTTTGGGCAGCCAGATATGCAGGGGGAAGACGCCCGCTTTTGCGGCGAAACCGACGGCGATGAGCCCGGCGCTCAGGTAGAGCTGTGATTTGTCTTCATATGCCGCGCACGCGCTGTAGATCTCGTCGATCATCAGCGTTCCAATCTGATGATACAGCCTGAACAGGCCCATCAGCGTCACCATGCCGCAGATGATAGCGACGGCGAGATAGGTTTCCGCGGCTCTCATGGCCGAGCTGTTTTCTTCATGCGCGACCCAGACGTAACTGGTCAGTGACATGATTTCAAAAAACACGAAGCTCGTGTACAGGCTCGCGCCGAAGAAGACGCCCAGAGTAGCGCCTTCGGTCATCAATGTGAACAGGTAGTAGCGGTTGCGGTTCCTGTAGTGATGAGCAAAATAATCCTTTGCCATGACACCGTTTGACATCAACCACATAAACGCGGCGATGCAGGCGTACACAGCTCTGAAACCGTCGCATACGAAGCTGAGTCCAAGACCGCATATCCCGCCGAACGTCAGCGATACCTCGCCGGACACAACGGTTGAATGCAGGAGTATCAGGCACAGGATAAACTCGAGCGCGCATCCGAACAGGACGAACGCGTCGCGCGCGTTCTTGTTTTTACGGCCAATGAGATATCCGATCACGGCACTGAGAAAAGGCCAGATAATACCGGCCAAAAGGATCATATTCATAGCTACACCCTCATAAACGACCGGCGGCGACCTGTGTGAGGAACTGTACAAGGCTGCCTGAGCAGACGCCCAGTATCACGATGGCGCAGCACAGCAGAACCAGAGGAATCTTCATACAAGGGCCAGGATCGAGCTTTTGGCCTGCCAAAGCGCCGTCCTTTTCATTGAGCGGCATAAAGCAGGAGGGAATAATAACGGTAAAGATATACACGGCCGTCAGTATCGCCGAAACGATCAGAACGGCGATGCCCGCGGTGCCCAGCGGATGCGGCGAGGCGGCGGCTGCAGTGGCGAGTTGCCATTTTGACATGAAGCCCATCAGAGGCGGCACGCCTACCAGGCTGAGACCCGCGACGCAGAAGCAGGCGAAGGTCACGGGCATGACGCGGCCGAAACCGCGAATGTCCTGAACATACTCGCGCTCTGCTTTTACGAGAATTGCGCCGGCGCAAAAGAAGAGAACGATCTTCATGCATCCGTGAAACAGCATGTGAAGAAGCGCGCCTGTCAGCCCTGCGGGGCTCATGAGCGTTGCGCCGAAGACGACGTAGCTCAGATTGCTGACGGTTGAGTAGGCAAGCCTTCGCTTCAGATGCGTTTCTTTCACGGCCATAACCGACCCCAGAAGGATCGTGAAAAGAGCGAGGCTCATCGAAGCTGTCTGAGCCCAGGTGCCGCGCAGGAAACCCGCGCCAAAGCTGTAATAAATAATGCGGATGATGGCGAAGGCTCCCGCCTTAACCACGGCGACGGCATGCAGAAGCGCCGTGACCGGCGTCGGAGCGACGGAGACGGTCGGCAGCCCGTGAAACGCGGGGAAGACGGCGGCCTTCACGCCGAATCCGATAAAAGAGAGCAGGAATACGGCGAGCAGCAGGTCCTTCTGATGACCGATTTTATACGGGTCAAGGATTCCGCCGTAGATAAAGTCTGTGGAGGAATTAAAGCCGAAATTCTGAGCAAATATCATTCCTATAAACGCCAACGCCGCGCCGCCGATGGAGTAGTACAGATATGTCCGGCACGCGTGAATGGATCTATGATCCATTTTGTGCAGCACGAGCGGGAAGGTGGCGAGCGTCAGCAGTTCATAAAAAGCGTACAGCGTAAAAAGGTTCGCGCTGAGCGCTATGCCCACCGTGACGCCGTAGCTGATGAGGTAATAGACGAAAAAGGCATTCTCGCGCTCCTCGTGCGCCATGTACTCAAAGGCGTACAGAGTCGCCAGGGGCCAGAGCACGGCAATCAGGCCGCCAAACACGCGCGAAAGCCCGTCCACCTTCAGGACGATACGCAGGTTTTCCGTCAGGGGCATGACGCGCATCTGCATGCCCTGGCCGTTGAAGATGAATATGAACATGACGATCGAAGTCGCGACAGTGGCCGCTTCAACGAAGACCGAACGCGCCGTCCTGGACTTGAACTGAACGATACCGGTCATTATCCCGGCGCAAATCGGGATGAGTATGGGCAAAATGAGCATTTCTGCTGCGGCCTCACTTTCTGATCAGAGTATCTTCAGACGCCCATGATGAGCGATGCGACTGACTGGCCCACGCTGATGATCTGCCCGGGGAAGAGGCCGATCAACACGACGGCGCAGGTCAATAGAAGCATCGGTACGAGCATGACGGCGGACGGGTCAAGGCGTTGGAGACGACTGTAGTCAAAGTCGGATCCGGGGAAGAAACCGGCAATCGTGATCGAGAGGAGGTATCCCGCGGTCAGAATGGCGCTGACGAGCAACACGGCGGGAATGATCCATCCAAAGGGCGAACCTCCCAGAGACAAAGCTCCGCTGGCCAGATACCACTTGCTGACGAAGCCGCACGTGGGCGGTATGCCAATCAGACCGGCCGAAGCGATCGTGAAGCACCACATGACGCCGGGCATTTCTTTGCCGATGCCCCGCAGGTCCTCGACGCGGGTTTTGCCGGTCTTGTGGATGATGCTGCCCGCGCACATGAACAGGGTGTTCTTGATGACGGAATGGCTGATGATGTGCAGGATCGCGCCGACAAATCCCAGAGGCGTCAGCGTTGAAAGTCCGGTCAGCACGTAAGAAACCTGACTGACGGTAGAATAAGCGAGCCTCTTTTTGAAAACAGGCTCGCGGTAAGCGAGCATCGAACCCATGAAAACCGTGGCAATGGCAAGAATCATCCACGCCGTCTGTATCCACGTGCCTCTGATGAAATCTGCTCCGGCCAGATAGAACACCGTGCGGATCACGCCGAGAACGCCTGCCTTCGTGATGACGCCGGAGAGCACGGCGCTCGCCGGCGCTGGCGCGACGGGGTGAGCCGTGGGCAGCCAGCCGTGCAGCGGAAACATGCCGGCCTTCACGCCGAAGCCCACGATCATCGCGAAAACGCCCCACTGCATGAGCTTTTCGTGCCCCTGCATGGCTGTGGCGTTCAGCACGCCGCCTGCCTGAAATGCCAGACTGTCGCCGTAGCGATAGATCAGGAAAATGCCGAACAGGGCCATGGAAGCACCGAACACGGAGTAGAGCAGGTACTTGATGCCGGCGGCGACGGCTTCCTTCGTCATTTCATGCAGGACGAGGGGCAGCGTCAGAATGGTCATCAGTTCATAGAACATGTATAGCGTAACGATATTTCCGCTGAAACTGAGGCCCATGAGCACGCCCAGCGACAGCAGATAGAAGAGATAGAACCGCTGCTCATTGTGCTCTTTATGCATGTACTCGAAGGAATAGATCCCAACGACGGTCCACATGCAGCTCATCAGCAGACTGAATATACGCGATATGTTGTCGATGTGAAAAAACACCGCCACGTTGTCGGTGAGCCGCCACAGCGTGAACTCATCACTCGCCCTAAAGGCTGCAAGGAACGTCAGCGCCGTCGTCACAATCAGCGCCGCGGCAGTGAAGGCATTTCTTGCTCTGCGATTGCCTATTCTCCACGCGATAAAGGCGCTGAGTATGGGACAGATGATCGGCAGTAGTATCAGCAGGTTGTTAGACATGTTATGACCCCCAATATCGGATTTCAGGCAAACATATTAAGACCGGCGCGAATGCCCTCGACGACGGGCTGGGACATGACGCCCAAGGCGAAGTTGACACAGATCAGGCATATGAGCGCCGCGTTTTCCAATCCAAGTCGGTGCTTCACGGGCTCATGAACGGGATCCTCGGGCATGGGCACGCGATAGATTGTGATGACCGTTTTGATAAAGTAGACCGTATTCAATACAGCGCTGATCGCGAGGACGATGAGCACGCTCAACATAGGCGCCGTATTGAGCGACATGGCGGCTTTGGCGAAATAGACCTTAGATACAAACCCGCCGAGGAAGGGAATGCCGACGAGTGAAAACGATCCCACAGTGAAAGCCAGCCCGGCGATGGGGTTTCTCCGTCCACTGCCGCGCAGGTCGCGGAAGAGCTTGCTGTCGGACGACGCTTCGATCAGGCCGTTTCCGGCCAGGAACAGCATGGATTTGGATATGCCGTGAACGTAAACATGGAAGAGCGAGGCTACCATTCCTGCTTCGGAGGCCATGCCGATGCCCATGAAGACATATCCGATCTGCGCCACGGAGGAGAAGGATATCATGCGGCGTATGTCTTTTTCCCGGATCGCGCTGACAGACCCCATAATGATGCCGGAAAGCCCCATCGCGAAGAAGACGTTAGTCACGCCGGAAGCGGCCACAGTCTCCATACCGATGACCCGGTATATGATCTTTACGATCAAAAAGATATATCCCTTTGAGACGAGGCTCGACAGGATGGCGGACGAGGTCGGCGTCGAATAACCGTAGCAGTCCGGCAGCCAGGTGTGGAAGGGGAACAACCCGCTCTTGATGGCCAGGCCAACGCACATGAGCGCAATGGTGATGGTCAGCGCGCGCGGGTACGTCCCCGCCGCCGCGATGAGATCGACCTGTTCGCGGATATGGCTCATCAGAAGGTGGCCCGTCATGCCGTAGAGAAACGTCAGTCCGAGCAGGAACAGACCGCTGCCCATCAGGTTCCAGATCATGTAGCGCGTCGCGGCGACGATGGTCCGGCCCTTTGACCGGGCCATGATCAGGGAACAGGCGGTCAACGTCATGATCTCGACAAAGACATAGGCTGTGAACAGGTCGTTTGTGTATACTTCGGCAAGGAGCGCCGCCATCAGCAGTTCGATCATCACGTAATAGAGGGGCTGCTTGTCTTCAAAGACGTGTTCCTCGATGCGCATGAGGCCGCCGAGCACGGAAAGCGCCATGATGATCGAAAAGACGAGCGCCGTCAGCGCCTCGAGGCGTCCGACGCGGATTTCGTTGCCCCACGGCGCGGGGAAATGCCCCATCATGAAGGTGTATGATTCCCGAGTCCCGTACATCCTCGAAACGAGCAGGGCGCTCATCACGATGATGGCGGTGATTACGGTCAGGCAGAAACCCCGGGCAATCTTTCTTGGCATGACCGAGGTGAAAGCTGCGGAGCAAATGGACAGCATGATGCAGAAAAACGGGATATTGCGCCAGAAGTCCGACAATCAGTTCTCCTCCTTTCGGGCCAGGGAGGTGATGACGTCGATATCCAGCGTATGATAGCGCCTGTAAAGGCGCACTGTCAGCGCAAGCATGAGCGATGTCACGCTGACGGATACGACGATGCCTGTCAGGACCAGCCCGCTGGGGATGGGGT
Organism: Clostridia bacterium; assembly: GCA_017431365.1. Taxonomy (GTDB): domain Bacteria; phylum Bacillota; class Clostridia; order Christensenellales; family Aristaeellaceae; genus Firm-10. Next base: position 30,397 of record JAFRLF010000116.1, read on the forward strand.
TAATGTATTTTTCGACGCTTGTCACGCCGTCGACGACGATGGGCGCCGTACGCCCGGTAATATACCCCTTTGCCGCGAGAAAGAGGTAGATCGCGCTGTCCATCATGCCGAAGCCTATGATCTTTTTGATCAGGTTCCGCTGCAGCATGAGCGATGTAAACCCGATGCCGAAGAGAATGATGGCAGCCGTTTCATGCGGATTATCGAGCAAGTGTAGAAACAATTAAAAATCCCCCTTTCTGAACAAAGTGTAGAAGCTCAGCATTGTCCAGGCGACGATCGCGCCTACCGCGATGTTGAGCGGGAGAATCAGCCCGGCCGAGAGGATGTCTCCCGGATGGCCGATTGGTATACCGCTTGGCAGGTGATTGGCTCCGGTGAAGAAAGAGTATCCCTTGGCCAGCCCATAGAAGGCCAGCGCCGTGAAGGTAATGCCCTTGAACGTCTTATAGCTGAATATGCGGTGCTTCGAGGCGTTCGTCAGTCCGTACGCGTTGACATAGAGTATCAGTCCGGATCCGATGATGGCGCCGCCGGAGAACCCTCCGCCGGCGGACAGGTGTCCGTTCAGGACGACGTAGATGCCAAAGAGGATGATGCTCGGCACGATGACGTTGGATATCTTCTGGAGGATCACGTCGTGGTGCGGTTCATATCGGCGGTCGTCAGCTTCGGCGTCCAGTTTTTCCTTCGTCGGTCGACCGTTTTTGTCGAGGTTGATCTTCAAAAGGAGCATCACAGCGCAAACGGCCACGAACAGGACGTGGCTTTCGCCGAGCGTGTCGAAGGCGCGGTAATCCAGGATCATGCCGCCGACGATGTTCACGGCACCCGTCTCCTCAAGGCCGTCCTCGATATAGCGCCGGGAGACTTCGTTATTGACGGGGTTGTCCGCCAGGCCGAAGGGCGGCATCTCGCTGACCGCGCTGAGCAGCATGAAGATGATCATCAGACAGGCAGCTACGGCGAACAGGGAGTACAGTACTCTGAGAGCTGAACTCACCCGCGTTGACGACCATGTGTGCACTTGTGACTGGAGCTTGCGTTCCGTCTCGAGCGCTTCGTCGGAGCGCGCCTCCTGCCACTGCGCCCAGGCGGCGTGTTCCTCTTCGGAACGCTGAGTTTCCTGAACGGATTCGCTCAGGTTACGCTGCATTTTGTCGTCTATGGCAGTTGAACCGAGTCTGTACCAGCTCTTCAGCCTGGCCCAGAGGCTCTCGTTATAGTTGTTCTTCAGTCTGGCCATCGTCTTTCCCGTCTCCAATTGCGTGTATTTTCTTGAGCGTGACAAAGAACAGTATGCTTGTGACGCCTGCGCCGACCGCAGCCTCGGTGATGGCCAGATCGGGTGATTCAAGAAGGACCCAGATCACGGACATGGCCAGGCTTTGCGACATGAAGATGATGATCGATGCCATCAGGTTGCGCGTCAG
>JAFRLF010000117.1 GCA_017431365.1 Clostridia bacterium
GAAGAGCCTTGTTTTACCACCCTGCCTCATACCATGCCTGTATAGGGGCGAAAGAGAGAGGTGGTAAGAAGAGGGCATCCGTCAGGGAGGTGAAGGACGTTATAAGTCCTTCACCTAACGTGGGATGCCCACCTTTCCGGAAAGGTAAATGGCATATGGAAGTCATATATATATACAGCTTGCCGCTACCATTTTAATGCGCGCTTAACATTTCGGGCGCGCATTGATTCCCGACGGTGCGGATGGATGGCAAGTTCGAAATCCGCCTTCACCTTCGGGAAAACTCACGATACATAAGAAAGGCGAAGGATTAAGGGGTATTCGCTGGCTCCGCCTGCTGTGCAGGCGATAAATCGGAGCTTGCCAAACGAAACGCGCGGCATTATAATTATCATAGAATAGAAATTTTGATATCCGTTCTGTTCCGCAAAGGAGGAGCCCGCCATGATGAAAAAACTGTGCGTTTTCCTGCTCGCCGCGCTGGCGGCGGCGCTTCTGTGTTGTGCGGCGCTGGCCGAGGGCGTAGCCCTGCCCGAATCGCCGCACCCGTATCAAGACAACGCCGACGAGACGTATGCGTACACGCACCCGACGGAGGCGTTCGGGCTGAGGCTGACCTTCTCGGAAGACACGGCCATTGAAGAAGGCTACGATTACCTCTACATCACCGACGCGAACGGCTATGAGAGGCGGTACACGGGCGCGTCGCTGGCGGGGCAGACGGTCCTCGTGGCGGGGAACAGCTTTACGCTGCGGCTGACGAGCGACGGCAGCAGGACCTCCTATGGCTTCAGACTCCTCTCCATCGAGGAGGAGACCGATGAAGAGGTCGTTTCCTTCCATTCGCAGTTTGATTCCGTCCTCGAGGACGACGGTACGCTGACGGTCACCGGGTATCACGGCGGCGGCGGGGAGATCGTCATCCCCGGCGAGGTGGGCGGCGTCACGGTGGCGAAAATCGGCAACGAAGCGTTTTATTACAACACGAATCTGAATCACGTCACATTCTCAGAGGGCATCAGACAGATCGGGGATAACGCGTTCAGAAATTGCAGTAACCTCTGGGGCGTTTCCTTCCCCGATACCCTGACACACATCGGTTACGGCGCGTTCTATTCCTGTTGTTTGCGCAGCGTGCCGCTGCCGGACAGTCTGTTCAGTATGGGGGAGTACGCTTTTTATGGCAATCCGTACCTTTTAACGCTGACGGTTCCGGGAAGCCTGAAGGTCATACCGGCGCATGCGTTCGAGAACTGCAGCGGCCTGACACGTCTCACTGTAGAGGAAGGCGTCGAGGAAATCGGGGATTTTGCCTTTAATATCTGTCTGAAGATGACGAACGTATCCCTCCCGAACACCCTTACGACGATAGACAGCTACGCCTTTGCGCGCTGGGAAAATTACATAACAACGCTGGTTATCCCCGACAGCGTGACGTCGATGGGCCATAGCGTATTCTTTTCTGATTTTGCGTTGACAGACGTAACACTTTCCTCGGGACTCAATACGGTCAGTGATTCGCTTTTTCTCAGGTGCAGAGCGCTTGAGCGTGTGACGATCCCTTCGGGCATTACCAACATCGGCACCGGCGCGTTTGAAGAGTGTTCCGGCCTTCAGAACATCGTCCTGCCGGAAAGCGTTACCAGTATTGGAAATCGAGCGTTTTACAAGTGCTCCGCGCTGACGAGCGTCAACATTCCCTCCGGCGTCACACAGATCGGCGAGCGCGCGTTTGACGGGTGCTCCAGTCTCGCGGGGACGCTGACTATCCCGTCCGGGGTCACGCGCATCGAGGCGAATACCTTCCGAGGCTGTGTCGCGCTGACGGGGGTTACATTCCCTTCCGGCATCACGCAGATCGGCGACGGCGCGTTTGACGGATGCGGCGGGCTGTCCGGCAGCCTGGCCATTCCGGAGGGCATCGAATCCGTCGGGTCGAGGGCGTTTTATGGATGCTCGTCCCTGACGGGGCTGACGCTGCCGTCCGGCTTGATCAGCATTGGCGAATACGCGTTCTGCGGCTGTGAAAACGCCGCGGGCCTTGAAATACCTGACACCGTGACGAGTATCGGCAGATATGCTTTTACGCGCTGCAAGAACATGACGCAGATCGCCGTGCCCGCGGGCGTTTCGCGCATTGAAGAGAACACCTTCAGGAGCTGCTGGGCCGTGACCCGCGTGACGATCGCTGACGGCGTGACCTTTATCGGCGATCAGGCTTTCTGGGATTGCCCGAATGTCCTGACCGTAACCGTACCGGGCACGGTTGCCGAATGGGGCTTTCAGGCTTTCGCCTGGTGTACGTCGCTGAAAACGCTGAGCCTCCGCGACGGACTGACCTGTATCGGCGAGCGCGCGTTCCAGGGCTGTACGTCCCTGACCGGCGTCACGCTCCCCAATACTATGACGGGCATCGGTGCTTATGCATTTAGTACGACGGGCCTGACCGACATAACGCTGCCCGCCAGCGTGACGGACGTCGGCGTGAGCGCCTTCAGAGAATGCGCCTCGCTGAAATCGGCCACGATATATAACAGCGGCGTCGCCATCGGGGAGAACGCGTTTCAGAACTGCGCGAGCCTGACCCTGCGGGCGGTGGCGGGGTCGGCCGTCCAGGCTTACGCTGAGGAAAACGGCATCCCGTTTGAAGCGCTGGCAACCGGCGGGCAGTGCGGCGAAAACGTGTATTGGACGATGGACTACCAGACCGGTGCGGTGACCATTTCCGGCACCGGCCCGACCAGCAACTATTACTATTTCGGGTACAGCAATCCCACGCCTTCGCCGTTTACAAACAACAGCGCGATCCGGACCGTCGTCATCGAAGAGGGCGTGACCGCGATCGGCGATTCGCTGCTGGGCGGTTGCCCGAACCTGACCAGTGTATCCATCCCCGGCAGCGTCACGCGCATCGGGCAGGAGGCCTTCAGGTACTGTCCGAAGCTTTTGCGGGTGGACATCCCCGAGGGCGTGACGACAATCGGGCACAGCGCCTTCCGCGACAGCGAATCATTGAAGATAGTGACCCTGCCGAACACGCTGACGCGGCTGGAGTACGAGATGTTCCGGGGCTGCACCGGCCTTCAGGAGATCACCATCCCCGGCAGCGTGACCGAGCTGGGCAGCAGCGTGTTCAACAACTGCCAGAGCCTCTCCCGTCTGACGATCAGAAACGGCCTGACGACCATCCCGCAGCTGACATTTTATCACTGCGACAGCCTGCAAAGCCTCATTATTCCCGAGAGCGTGACCGCCTTAAACGGCATCACGTTCATGGCCTGCGGACAGCTTTCCGAGGTCACCGTCCTCAACAGGGAGGCGACCTTCGGCAGCGCGTGCTTCTATGCCTGTGCGGAGGATCTGATCCTCTACGGCTTCTCCGGTTCGACGACCGAGGCTTACGCCCTGGAGAAGGGCATAACCTTCGCGGCGATCGACGGCGCTCTGGGAGACGCGGATCTCACCCTGCCCGCCGGGCTGCAGGTCATCGGGGAAGAGGCCTTTTCAGGCGTCGCCGCGCGGGTGGTCTGCATCCCGGACGGCGTGACGTCGCTGGGCGGAGGCGCGTTCGCCGACTGCCCGAACCTCATTCAGGTGCGGATCCCGGGGAGCGTCACGTCCATCGCCGACAGTGCGTTCGACGGCTGTCCGGGCGAGCTGGTCATCTTCGGCGAGGCGGGCAGCTATGCGGAAACCTACGCCGCGGCGAGGGGATACGCCTTTTCGGAAGAGTGAAGGCCGTTTACGGTCTCGATAATCGTAAGACGCACGCATAAAAAGAACAACCGCCACTCTGCCAAGTGACGGCTGATCTTGCGGCTTACGCCACAATTTAGCTTTCGGCTTTGAGGAGCAACCGCATGCGTGGTTCACTCTTCGTTTATATTGTACGGCTTTCAGGCTCTGTTGTCAAGGGGGTAACAGCGCTCAGAGCCCACGAAGGGGGAGTAACGACATGCTCACGCTCTATCACGCGGGAAAACAGGAGATTCCCCGGCCGGACGTCCATTTCGGGCGGAAGAACGCCGACTTCGGCCAGGGGTTTTACCTGACGCCGGACCGGGAGTTCGCCTGCCGCTGGGCGGGAGAGGGCGCGGTCCTCAACGAATACGAACTCGACGAGACCGGCCTGCTCATTCACACCTTTCAGCGGGACGAAGCGTGGTTTGACTACATCTTCAATAACCGCCGGGCGCGGGACGGCCTCGGCGCGGACGTGGTGGCCGGCCCCGTCGCCAACGACACGATCTACGACACCTTTGGCATCCTCACCAGCGGGTTTCTGAGCCGGGAGGAGGCGCTGAGGCTGTTGCTGATCGGCCCTGAGTACCGCCAGGTAGCCCTGAAGACGGAAAGGGCCGCCGAGCGCCTTAAGTGGGTGTCGGCACGGCGCATGACGCGGGCCGAGTACGAGCGGTATCATGAGCTCCTGGCCGAGGAGAACCGGGCGTATCAGGCGCTCCTGGCGGCAAAGATGTGGAGCATGGCGGAAGGTTAGCCTTTTCGTGACCGTGAAAAAAGCGCCCGTCGTACGGGCGAGGCGCTCGAATGCGATGCTTCCGGAACGAATGAAGGCGTTTGCCGACGTTCCGGCGCTGACGGATCCCTTGTGATGTTTATGATGGTTGGGACCCGGATCAGCGCATGTGCACGTCGATCTGCGGGAAGGGGATCTCGATGCCCGCCCCGTCGAGGGCGCGCTTCCCGTCCTCCAAAAGGGTCCAGCTGACCTCCCAGTAGTCGGGGGTCCTGCACCATACGCGGATGGTGAAGCTGAGGCTGCTGTCGCCGCAGGCGGTCATCCTGACGGTCGGCGCGGGATCGGGCAGAACGCCGGGGGTACGGTTCGCCACGGCGAGCAGGACGCTCCGCACATGGTCGATGTCCGAGCCGTAACCCACGCCGAACACCACGTCCACCCGCCGGGTGCTCTCCCGGGAGTAGTTGACGATGGCGGTGTTCGTCAGGTTGCTGTTGGGCAGGGAGATGTGCCGGTTGTCCGGCATGGTGAGCTCGGTGTAGAACACGCCGATGCTCTGCACGCTGCCTTCCGTGTCGCCGATCTTCACGTAGTCGCCCGCCTTGAAGGGCTTGAGCAGGAGGATCGTCAGTCCGCCGACGAAGTTGCCAAGCGCGCCCTGCATGGCCAGGCTGACGGCCACGCCGGCGGAGGCCAGGATCGTGACGAAACTGGTCAGCGGGATACCCATCACCCCCGCCGCCGTGAGGATGACCGTCACGTAGAGCAGCAGCTTCAGAAGGTTTTGCAGGAATCCCTTGAGCGTGGGCTCGATTCTGACGAATTTGTCGCTCCGGGTCAGGAATTTCATGATCCAGTGGGTCAGGAAAAACCCGATGGCCAGCACGATGATTCCGCCCAGCAGGCGGATGCCCTGCTCCCGGATTACGGTAAGTATAACGTCCATGCGCCGCCTCCCGCCGCTATATTCGATGCTCGCTCGCTTTCCGGAGCCTTTAATCATTATACACGGGCTCAGGTTTAATGGCAAGACGTCAATATGCCTTTGACGCCGACGGACTGGGATGGTATACTAAACGCACAGCCCTGATAAGAGAGGAGACCTGCGATGAAGCCTTATAAAATTTACCCGCCGGAGCGTTCGACCTATACCGACCGCGTCAGCGGCGCCACAGTGCACATGCTGACCAACTACAAGGGACACAGCGTCCATCCCTATTTCACGGAGAACGCCTGGTTCGACGGGAACCGCAAGTTCGTCTTTACGTCCGACAGGGAGAACGTGACCAACATCTTCTCCTTCGACCTGGAGAGCGGGGAGATCGCCCAGCTGACCGACTTTTCCGACCGGCGGATGGGGCCGGCGCAGATCGTCAAACACGTCAACCGCGAGCGGGAGGAGACGTACTACTGGCGTGGAGGCTGCCTGTACGCTCTGAGCCTTAAGGACCTGTCCGTGCGGCCGATCTTCATCGCGCCGAAGGACGACCGCTTCTGCTCCGGCAGCGGGGTCCTGAACGCCGGCGGCGGCATCACCGGCGCGGGCGGGAAGTACATCTACATCGGCCTGACGGAGGACCTGAGCCAGCGCATTTTCACCCGCATGGGCGCCAATTACGTGGGCTTCGAGGAGACCTTTGAGGCGAAGCCCCTGTGCGTCATCCTGCAGATCGATCTGGACACCGGCACGGCCCGCAAGGTGTGGGAGGAGCGGTGCTGGGTCGGGCACATCAATCCCTCGCCGACGCTGGACGGGATACTGACATTCTGCCACGAGGGTCCGTGGGACAGGGTCGACAACCGCATGTGGGTGCTGAACGTCAACACGGGAGAGGTGCATCCCCTGCGCCCCCGCCGCCAGGAGGGCGAGATGATCGGGCACGAGTACTGGCTGCAGGACGGCGAGACCGTGGGCTATCAGGTCCACGTGCCGACGCCGGGCAACCCCGTCCGGACGACGTATACCGGCTTCATCCGCTACGACGGCACGGGCGAGGTAGAGGCCGTCAACGGCCCCATGCAGTCCCCGGATCACGTGTTCTCTCTGGACACGAACATGATCGTCACCGACGCGGGCAAGGCCATCAAGCTGATCCGCCGCGAGGGCGACCGCTTTGACGCGCCGAGGGTCCTGTGCATGCACGATTCCAGCTTCTATTTCCAGAATTCGCACCCGCACCCGTGCTTCACGCCCGACGGGAAGCACGTGCTCTACGCCTCCGACATCGAGGGGTATATCAACCTCTACCTGGTGGACATCCCGAACTATGATTCGCTGCCCTACCTGAACGCGAAGCAGGCCTGACAGCCGAACAAAACGGAAAAGAACACGGCCGCTCAATCGTATGTGGTTGAGCGGCCGCGTCATCACCAGTGCTCTTCGGGAATGGCGCTGATGTCCAGCGTACTGTGATCGAAGCGCTTCCACCCCGTCCAGGCGGTGATATATCCGTCGCTTATGGGGATTTCGCACTTGACCCAGAGCACGCCGCCATGGTCGTAGGCCTTGCCTGTGATGAAGATCCACTGCCCTGCCACATAGTAGGTGCCGGCGCCGTCGTACTGCGTGCCGGGGCCCGTGCGCGTGGAGAGCCGGTCGACGGCGAGCGCATACCCGCCCTGCCGCGCATATTCTGAAGAAGAGGAAGAAGAATAGCCTGCCGGCGCGTCATAGGACAGCCGCTCGTCCAGCGGTACGGTGTCGATGTCCAATGTGCTGTGGTCGAAGCGCTTCCACCCCGTCCAGGCGGTGATATATCCGTCGTCAGTGGGGATTTCGCACTTGACCC
>JAFRLF010000009.1 GCA_017431365.1 Clostridia bacterium
GGCGTTCTGGCCATGATGCCGAGGGTGATCATCTTCGACGAGTCGACGGCGATGCTGGATCCGGCGGGCCGGCGCGAGGTGTTCGACCTCGTCAAACGCATCAACGCGGAGCGGGGCATTACGGTGCTCTGGATCACGCACTTCATGGAGGAGGCGGCCCAGGCCAAGCGCCTGCTGGTCATGGACCGGGGCGTGATCCGGGCGGACGCCGCGCCGCGTCAGGTGTTCAGCGATACGGCTCTCCTTACCGAGTGCGGGCTCGAGGCGCCGGACATGACCCTCATAGCGAAAGCGCTTCGCGAACGGGGCTTTGACATCAGGAACGACATTCTCACGGTCGAGGAAATGGTGGTGGAATTGTGTCGATTGAAGTCAGGAACCTGACCCACGTCTATATGGCAGGGACGCCTTTTGAGAAAAAGGCGCTGGCCGACGTCAGCTTTTCCATCGACAGCGGTGAGTTTGTGGGTATCATCGGCCACACGGGCAGCGGAAAGTCCACGCTGATCATGCACCTGAACGGGCTGCTCATGCCGACGTCCGGGGAGTGCCTCGTGGACGGGATGAGCCTTTCGGATAAGAACACTTCTCTCAGGGACGTGCGCCGCCGCGTGGGGATGGTGTTTCAGTATCCTGAATATCAGCTCTTTGAGGAAACCGTCCTGGCGGACGTGAAATTCGGCCCAAAAAACATGGGTTTCAGCGACAGCGAGGCCGAGGCCGGGGCAGTCGAGGCGCTCAGACAGGTCGGGCTGGAGGACGAGCGCGTGTGGCAGGCTTCACCTTTCGAACTCTCCGGCGGTCAGAAGCGCCGCGTCGCGATCGCGGGCGTCCTCGCGATGAAGCCGAACACCCTCATCCTGGACGAACCCACAGCCGGGCTTGACCCCCGCGGCCGCGGTGAGATCATGGCGCTCATGCGCAGCATCCACGCCGCTGGCGTGACGGTCGTCATGGTGTCGCACAGCATGGCGGACGTGGCGAATCTGTGCAGCCGCGCCCTCGTGATGAGCGGCGGCCGCCTGATCGCCGACGACGCGCCGCGCGCCATCTTCGCCGATGCCGATCTGGTCAAGAGGGCTTCTCTGGGACTGCCGCCCTGCGCCCAGCTCTCCGCCGCCCTGCGCGAGGCGGGCTTCGGGGACATCCCCGCCGGGCTGTTCGACCGGAACGCCCTGACGGACGCCATCGAAACCGCGCTGAGGACAGGAGGGATGACGGCGTGACGATTACACTGGGTCAGTATTTTCCCGGGACTTCCGTCATTCATCGGCTGGATCCGCGCGTCAAGATCGTGCTGAGTCTGGCGCTCATCGTGCTGGTCTTCTTCTGCAACAGCGCGCTGACCTACGGGCTATTTTTAGCGTTTTTGCTGGGCGTGTCCGCCCTTTCGCGCATCCATCTGAGGTTCATTATCCGGGGGATGAAGCCGATCCTCTTCATCGTGCTGATGACGTTTGTCATCAACATGCTATTCACCTCCGGCGGGACGAAGATCTGGTCCTGGAGATTTATCACGATCACGGACCTTGGCGTTCAGACGGCGGTGCGCATGGCGCTGCGGCTGATCCTGCTGGTCATCGTCTCCCAGATCCTCACACTGACGACGTCGTCCATCTCTCTGACGGACGGGCTGGAATCGCTGCTGAAGCCCCTGGCCAAAATCGGTTTTCCGGCGCACGAGCTGGCGATGATGATGTCCATCGCCATGCGCTTTATCCCCACGCTGATGAAGGAAGCCGACAAAATCATGAAGGCGCAGAAGGCCCGCGGCGCCGACTTTGAGACGGGCGGTCTCATAAAGCGGGCCAGGGCCATGCTGCCCCTGCTGGTGCCGCTGTTCATAAGCGCGTTCCGGCGGGCCGACGAGCTGGCCATGGCGATGGAGGCGCGCTGCTACCGCGGCGGCGTGCGCCGCACGCGCATGAAGGTTCTGAAGCTCACGCGCCTGGACGCCGCAGCCGTGGCTGTCGAGGCCGTCTTCGCGGCGCTGATACTGATACTTGTCTACAGCGCTTAGCGGATCGGGGCCAGAACATGCGCCGCATCAGATTGATCATTGAATACGACGGCACGGATTATGCCGGATGGCAGCGCCAGGACAACGCCATGACCGTCCAGCAGCGCGTCGAGGAGGCCGTCGCCCGCCTGACGGGAGAGCGCGTCACGGTCACAGGCGCCAGCCGCACGGACGCGGGCGTGCACGCCCTGGGGCAGTGCGCCCACTTCGACACGCAGAGCCCCATCCCGGCGGAAAAGTTCGCCTTCGCCCTGAACACGCAGCTGCCGCCGGATATCCGGGTACGCGGGTCTTTCGAGGCTGATCCCGCTTTTCACGCCCGGTTCGAAGCCTGCGCGAAGATATACCGCTATCAGATTTTTGAGGGCCCGCATCACAGCGCGCTGCTGAGGCGGACGCATGCGCACGCCTATTATCCGCTGGACGCCGGTCTCATGGACCGCGAGGTTCAGGCCGTCGTCGGCGAGCACGATTTTGCGGCCTTCGCGGCCAGCGGCTCTGTGGTAAAGGATACCGTCCGCCGCATGTACGCGGCGCGCGTCGTGCGGCGCGGGCCGGAGGTCACTCTGCTGATCGGCGGGAAGGGTTTCCTTTACAACATGGTGCGCATCGTCGCCGGGACGCTTATTCAGGTTGGCAGCGGAAAGCTGCCCGCCGGAGCGATTTCCCGAGCGCTGGACGACGGGAGCCGGCTTTCCCTGGGGATCACCGCGCCCCCGGAAGGATTGACTCTCATGCGCGTGTTCTATCCGTCGGACATCGACGGGTTCGACAGCTATTTTTCGGATTGCGAGCGGCTGTACGGCGGCTTGAATGTTTGAATCGCGGCAGGATCCGCACTTGTACTGCGAGGGAGGTATTCGTCATGAGCAGGCATCCCATCTGGTTTGTGGGCAACGCGCACATTGATCCCGTCTGGCTGTGGAACTGGCAGGAAGGCTTTTCCGAGATCAAGGCGACGTTTCAGTCGGCACTGGATCGAATGGACGAGTCTGACGATTTCGTCTTCACCTGCGCGGGAGCCAGCTATTACAAGTGGGTGGAAGAGAACGAGCCCGAGATGATGGAAAAGATCAAGGCCCGCGTCGCGGAGGGCCGGTGGGTCATTGCCGGCGGCTGGTGGGTGCAGCCGGACTGCAACATGCCCTGCGGCGAGTCCTTCGCGCGGCACTCCCTGTACAGTCAGGCCCTTTACAGGCGGCTGTTCGGCCGGCAGGCCGAATTCGGCTACAACGTGGACAGCTTCGGACACAACGGCAACCTTCCGCAGATATATGCGCTCTCTGAAATGCCCTGTTACGTGATGATGCGGCCCATGGAGCACGAGAAGGCCATCGGTGCGGACGCGTTCTACTGGCGGGGCGTGGACGGCACCGAGATCCCGACATATCGCATTCCCTTCGGGTACGGAACCGGATGGGAGGCCGATCTGACGGACGATCTTCGCGCTCTGCAGGCGCGTTCTGAGCGCGACGACGAGGCCAAAATGCTCTTCTACGGCGTAGGCAATCACGGCGGCGGACCGACCGTCAGGCAGATCCGCCAGATCGAGGGATTCGAGAAGGAGGATCCGAGCCAGCGCTTCGGCTCCCCGCGCGACTTTTTCGCCTATATAGGCGACGGACACCCGCTCCACAGGACGGTGGAGGGAGACCTTCAGCACCATGCCATCGGCTGCTATTCCTCGCGAAGCGACATCAAGCGCAACAACCGCAAGGCGGAGAACAGGCTTCTGGCGGCTGAAAAGCTCGCGAACGCCGCCCGCGCGGTCATCGGAATGAAGGACGTCCGGCCGATGATGCAGAAGGCCTGGGAGGACGTGATGTTCAACCAGTTCCACGACGTAATGTGCGGGTGCTCCATTCGCTCTGCGTACGACGACGCCCGGGACATGCACGGCGAGGCACTCAGGCTCTCCGGCGAGGCGCTGAACTTCGCGGCGCAGCGCATATCATGGCACATCGACACGCGCCGGGGGCGTGACCTCAGCGCGACGAACATCAGCGGCTGGGCGGCCTGGGAGAGAAAGGTCGGCGGCTTCCCGGTGGTCGTCTTCAACACGAACGCCTACCCCGTCAACGCCTGCGTCAAGCTCTCCCGTCCCATCAAGGGCGTCCTGGACGAAGAGGGGAAGGCCCTGCCCGTTCAGAACGTCCGCTCTGAGAAGACGGTCAGCGAGGTACAGCGCGACGTGGAAGCGGTTCTGCGCCTCGACGTGCCCGCCATGGGTTACAGAACGGTCTACATCCGCCGCGAGGCGGAGCCGGACGCGCCTGCCGAGCTTTCAGGACGAAAGCTGCGCTGGGGGTCCGCCTGGCTTGAAAACGACTGGTGGCGCATCGAGTTCGACCGCGCCAGCGGCTGTGTCTCCAGGCTCTACGACAAGACGAGAAAGGCTGAGGTCTTCTCCGGCCTCGCCGCCCGCGGCGAGGTGATCGAGGACTTCCAGAACGACACCTGGGCGCACGGCCGCAACAGCCTGAAGGGGACGGTGGGCTTCTTTGACCACGGCAGGCTGACCCTGCGCGAGCACGGCGACGTCTGCGCCGTCCTTCGCGCTGAATCCCGCTTTGAGAGCAGTACGCTGATCCAGGACTTTACGATTTACCGCGACAGTCCGGACATCGACGTACATCTCACCGTCAACTGGCAGGAGCCCTTCCGGATCCTGAAGATGGTCTTCCCCCTGAACGGCGATGAGACGAAGGCGGTCTACCAGATCCCGTACGGCGTCATAGAAAAGCCGGCCAACGGCGAGGAAGAGGCTGCTCAGGCGTGGGCCGCGGTGACGGGGCGATGTGACGGACAGCCGGCGAGCGTGGCCGTCATCAACGACAGCGTGTACAGCTACAGCGTCGAGGACAACGTCCTCAGGTTTATCGCGGTGCGCAGCTCCGGCGCGGCGGATCACTACGGCATCAAGGACGAGTACACCCTTGTCAACGACATCGGCGTGCGGGAGATGAACTATCGCATCGTCCCCATGGGCGAGACGGATACGGCGGCGCTGACGCGGGCCGACGGCGCGATGAACCAGCCGCCCTTCCCCGCGTACGAGACGTTCCACGGCGGCGAACTGCCCGAGAGCGCGTCGTACGCCTGGTGCGACGGCGCTCTCCTCAACGTGATCAAGGCGGCGGAGGACGGCGACGGCCTGATCGTCCGCCTGAACGAGACCTCAGGCGTCGATTCTCACGCGGCGGTCGAACTGGGCTTTATCGGCCGGCGGTTTGAGACGGATCTCAGGCCGTACCAGATCAGATCTTTCCGCGTCACTGATGCCGGCGTGTCCGAGGTCGACCTGCTTGAGAAATAGACCGGAGGGTTAGGAGTATGGCGGATCATTATAATCATTATCCCCTGAAGCATTTCGCCGGCATTGTCGCCGACTGCATGGGCATAGATCTCCCGGAGCCTTACGCGCCGGGGATCGACTGGGTCGGCGATATTTTGAAGCGCAGGCTGGGCGGCCCGGCGGATCGCGTCGTCGCGTATCACGCTGACGCGGTGGGGCACTACATCTGGCAGCAGTACACCTCGCTTCTCGCGCCGGTTTACGAGCATACGTCCATGGCGCTACCCTTCCTGAGCACGGTGGAGTCGGTCACGCCGGTGGCCCACGCCTCGATGTACACGGGTCTGGATCCGGAGGGCCACGGCATCCGGACTTATGTCCGGCCGCAGCTGACCTGCCGGACGCTCTTTGACGAGCTGATTGACATGGGCAAAAAACCCGTGATCATCGCGCAAACGGATTCGACCTTCCTGCACATCTTCGCGGGGCGGAACATGCCGTATTTCGAGTGCGCCAACGCGGTCGAAATCCAGGAGAAGGCGCTTGAGCTGCTCGAATCCGATATGTACGATTTTATCAGCATCCATACCTTCGAATACGACAACGCCGCGCACGCCTACGGGCCCGAGTCGAAAGAGGCCCTCAACGCCGTTGCCATCGAAGCTGACGGGTTCGACCGCCTTGCCAGAATGATGCAGACCTTTAAAGGCAAACACAGGACGCTTCTAACATATTCGCCGGATCACGGGCAGCATCCCATCGCCGGCGGACACGGCGCGCACGGCAGCAAAATGATCGAGGACATGAACATCGTGCACTTCTTCGGGACGATCGCCTGACCGCAGGCGACAATGCGAGGGCCTATGAAATTCGTTAAAATGCACGGCATCGGGAACGACTACATCTTCGTTGAGACGTTTACGCAGCCATCTCCCGACGATCCGGGGGCCCTGTCAGTCCGCCTGTCAGCGCCGCATACGGGCATCGGAGCGGACGGCATCATCTTCGTCGATCCTTCGGACGAAGCGGACGCGGGCATGCGCGTCTTCAACGCGGACGGGAGCGAAGCGCAGATCTGCGGCAACGGGCTCCGCTGCGTCGCAAAGCTATTGTATGACGAAGGCCTGTGCAGACAGCGGGAGATGACCATCGCGACCAGGGCGGGCCTGCACAGGGTATGGCTGGGCCTTGAGGGAGACAAGGTGGTCTCCGTGACCGCCGACATGGGCTTTCCGGCCTTTGACGACGATCTGACCCTGACGGCCTGCGGGCGCACGCTGAGCTTTGTGCCCGTTTCCATGACAAATCCTCACGCCGTCACGTTCGACGAGCCCGCCTTGGGCGGCGAGTTTTACGAGCTCGGTCCGGCCATCGAGCGGCATCCGGCCTTTCCGGAGCGGACGAACGTCGAATTCGTGACGGTCACGGGCCCGGAAAGCCTGAACGTCCGCGTATGGGAACGCGGCTCAGGAGAGACGCTGGCCTGCGGCAGCGGCGCCTGCGCGGCGCTGGCCGCATCACGCGGGTTTTTGACGGATTTAATGAGCATCAGTGCACGAAAATGCGCAATCAGCTCGTCGCAGAGCAACGGCATGTCCTTTGCCTCTCCGTAAAGCC
>JAFRLF010000118.1 GCA_017431365.1 Clostridia bacterium
TATGCACGGGATCAGCGCCCCAAAGGTGAAACCCGTCAGGAATACGCAGAGACGGATCACCAGGCCGCTGTGGGTAAAAATCCCCAGAGCGAAGATGACGCCTGCCGCAATGCCGGCATACCGCACGTAATTGTCCGTCGATACGGGCAAAAACGGCATGATCAGCCGGCAAAGCATTATCCCGAGGAACAGGCACGACATGGCGGGTATACTCTCCATGCCGGTCATGCCCTCACAAAAGCGATTGATCCATGTGTTCAGCCCGCTCAGGAAAAAACCGTGAAAAAACATGGCCGCGCACAGCGGCAGCAAATGACGCTCACGCACTTTCCCGAGCATACTTCCAGACACCACGCCTCGTGCCGACAGCGTCTCCCCAGCGCTGACGCCGAATCGACGGCCGAGGAACGAAATAACCGCCAGAACGAAAGCGATGACGCCGATCGGCAGATAGATCCTCTGCCAGTATACGCCGGCGTTGATCACAGATGCGTAGATCAGGGGCGAGACAGCGCTTGACAACCCGAATAGCATGTGCAGCATGCACATCATGATCCGAGCCATCCGGCCGGTAAACAGATCGGCGATACACGCCGACAAAAGCGCGTCCATCCAGCCCACGGCCACGCCCAGAACAAACCAGCTCAAATTGAAAAGACCGTAACCCGGCACGACGCTGAGCGCCGCCAGTGAAAGCGCGCAAACCATGAGCGCGACGCGCAGAAGAGCGTGTTTAGTCATGCGGCTCTGCAGGTAAAAAGCAGACAGCAGCGCGATAATAGAGCCAATAAAGGCGGAAGTGTTGGCGTACCCCTGGGCCGATCCGCTCAACTGAAACGTCTGAGAAAACGCGGTCAGCAAAGCGCCCTGTAACGACAGAACAGACGCCATCAGCGCGATGCCGATCAGAACGTAAGCCGTAATGAGATTTCTCTTTAAAGCTGTCATACAACCGCCCCTGAACTCATCATTATTGTCCATCCATCGCGGACGATTGTAACATCGCGGGCGTGTTCGTGTCAATTAAGAGTGTATGATCATTTACGATTTGTGACATTTCACACTGGAGCTCTTGCGCCTGACATAAAGACATCATATAATAAACATACGATAATTCTGGGAGGGCTGCCATTGACTCCGGAAAGCCTGCTTCGGCAATACTATGGGCACAGTTCGTTCCGCCCCGGGCAAAAGACGATCATCGACAAGCTCGTCGGAGGCGGAGACGCCCTGGCCGTCATGCCCACTGGTGCGGGAAAATCTCTGTGCTATCAGATACCCGCCTTGATGCTGCCCGGCGTTACCATCGTCATCTCCCCTCTCATATCGCTCATGAAGGACCAGGTCTCCTCCCTGATCCAGATGGGCATACCGGCGGCGTACATCAACTCTTCCCTCACCGCCAGACAGGTACAGACTGCCATGCAGCGCGCCTGCGAAGGGCGCTACCGCATCATTTATATCGCTCCGGAGCGGCTTGAAAATGAGTCTCTGGACACGCTCGTCCGGCATGTTCCGATATCGCTTCTGGCCGTGGATGAGGCGCATTGCGTTTCCCAGTGGGGGCAGGATTTCCGCCCCAGTTATCTGAAAATCCGCGAATTCATAAAAAAGCTGCCCGTAAGGCCGGCGGTCGGCGCCTTCACCGCGACGGCGACAGGCCTCGTACAGGAGGATATCGTCAAGCTGCTTGAACTCGATCAACCCTGTCGCGTGATCACGGGATTCGACCGGGTCAATCTTTATTTTGACGTCGTGTCTCCCAGCGATAAACTCGCCTATACGCTCAACTTCATCCAGCGCAGGAAGAATCAATCTGGCATCATCTATTGCGGAACAAGAAAAACGGTTGAAAATGTCTGTCAGGCTCTTCAGCAGCAGGGCCTGCCTGCCACCCGGTACCATGCCGGCCTCGATGAAGCCGAACGGCACAGCAACCAGGACGATTTCGTCTTCGACCGTACGCCCATCATGGTCGCGACAAACGCGTTCGGCATGGGCATCGACAAGTCAAACGTCAATTACGTCCTTCATTACAATATGCCGAAGGATCTGGAGAGCTATTATCAGGAGGCGGGACGCGCGGGCCGCGACGGCGAAAAAGCGGACTGCATCCTGCTGTTTTCTCAGCAGGACGTCGCTCTTCAGAAGTTTTTCATCGCGAAGATCTACGAAAACCAGACGCTTTCCGACGAGGAAAAGGAGCGTCTTTCCGCCCTTGAAACCCGGCGTCTCGAGGCTATGGTCAATTACTGCGTGTCGGAAGACTGTCTTCGAGGGCAAATCCTCAGATATTTCGGCGAAGAGTATGGCGATCGCTGCGGCAACTGCGGGCGATGCAACGCGACATACCGTCAGGAAGATATCACGAAACTCGCTCACAGTTTTATGGCCTGTGTGGCGCATATAGAGAGAAACATGCCCTACGGTCTGGGGCTCATGTCGATCATCTCGATCGTTACGGGAAAGAACAGCGCAGAAATTCAATCTCGGCGGCTCAACGACAGCATCATCTTTGGCGCCATGCGCAGCGCCTCGCCGGAGAAGCTCAGGAGCATCGCGGAAACCCTGCTGAACAAGGGCTACCTGGCGAGATCGGAAGGTAGATACCCGACCATTCATCTGACTGACGAGGGGCGTCGGAACCTTGTCTCAAACAGCCGCATTACGCGCCGAGCCATAGAAAAAAAGCCATCCGCAAGAGCGCGTAAGAGAGCGTCGTATTCAGCGCCGAACGAGCGCCTTGTGCAAAAGCTCAGAGACGTACGCCTTCAACTGGCGCAGAAGGCGCATGTTCCCGCGTTCATCATCTTCAGCGACGCCGCATTGAAGGACATAGCCGTTCGACGACCGATGGACGTCAGCGAGTTTTTGGAATGCACAGGCGTTGGAGAGCGCAAAGCCGCGCTGTATGGACGGGCATTTGTCGGAGCCGTCAGAGAGTTTATCGAAAGCGAAAAGGCATAATCTAAAATAAGTATTCAATCCGCACGGAGGTGTATGTATGAATTACGCTGAAGAATCCTTGCGCCTGCACGCCGAATGGCAAGGCAAGATCGAAGTCGTCTCGCGCGTAAAGGTTCAGAACAAAGATGATCTTTCTCTGGCCTATACGCCGGGCGTCGCCCAGCCCTGTCTGGAAATCCAGAAGGATTACGAAAAGTCCTTCACGCTGACGCGGCGGCACAATTTGGTCGCTGTCATTACGGACGGCACAGCTGTGCTCGGGCTCGGTGACATCGGGCCGGAGGCCGGCATGCCCGTGATGGAGGGCAAATGCGCCCTCTTTAAGGCCTTCGGCGGTGTCGACGCCTTCCCCATCTGCGTGCGAAGCAAGGATGTCGACGAAATCGTCCGAACCGTTTATCTGATCTCAGGCAGTTTCGGCGGCATAAACCTTGAAGATATAGCTGCTCCGCGCTGCTTTGAGATCGAGCGACGTCTCAAGCAAATCTGCGACATTCCCGTCTTCCACGACGACCAGCACGGAACTGCCGTGGTCGTAGGGGCCGCCATGATCAACGCCCTGCGCGTTGTCGGCAAGGAAATCGGCGAGGCCAGTGTCGTCATCAACGGCGCAGGCAGCGCGGGTATCGCCATCGGCAAACACCTGATGAACCTCGGCGTCAAACACCTGAAGATGGTGGATCGCTTCGGCATCCTTTGCGA
>JAFRLF010000119.1 GCA_017431365.1 Clostridia bacterium
CTTCATCGTCGTCATCGTCTTCGTCGTCTTCGTCGTCATCGTCAGCGCCGCTGCGATATCTCAGAAAACCGCGCTCTTCATCGTCTTCGAACAGATCGTCATCTTCGTCGTCGTCCGAAAGATCGAAGCCTTCATCCTTTAAGTGGATCAGGTCGCGCATCATGAGGTCGCACAGCTCGTCGATGTCTTCGAGCGTGGTCTCGGCCTCCTTCAACTCGTTCTGAAGGGCGGTCTGCCTGCGCTCCAGTCTGTCGATGCGTTTCGACTGCGCCGATATGACGTCCAGCATGGCCATGAGGACCCTGCCGGTGTCAGACGACACATCAATTCCAAGTCCTTCGATCAGGCCACGCAGATAAGCCGGCGATTTATCGGTATTCTTGGACACTCTCATCCCTCCCAGGAATCTGACAGGGCCGGATTGCCGATCAGCCGCGGGACATGTACTCGCCCGTACGGGTATCGATGCGGAGGATGTCGCCGTTGTTGATGAACAGCGGAACCTGCAGCGTATAACCGGTCTCGACGGTCGCGGGCTTGGTGGTGTTGGAGGCCGTATCGCCCTTGAAACCGGGCTCGGTCTCAGTGACCTGCAGTTCGACGAAGTTCGGAGCTTCGACCGAGAAAGCGTCGCCCTTGAAGAACTTGATGGTCGCCATGGTGTTCTCCTTCATGAACTGAATGGCGTCCTCGACTTTGTCGCCGGTCAGGGGCATCTGCTCGTAGGTCTCGGGATCCATGAAATAGTACAGCTCTCCGTCGTTGTACAGGTATTCCATTTCCTTGGTCTCGATAATCGCCTTCGGCATCTTATCGGTGGGGTTAAAGCTGCGTTCGACGACAGCGCCAGTCATAATATTCTTTATCTTCGTGCGGACGAAGGCAGCGCCCTTACCGGGCTTAACATGCTGGAAATCGACGATCGTCCAGACGCCGCCGTCCCATTCCACAGTCAGACCTTTTTTGAAATCACCAGCAGTAACCATTCGTATATCCTCCTTTGTCGCGGGTCAAGATGTAGTGAATATTGCAAAACGCCGACGGCGTATTACAGCGTAATGAGCTGCTTTGGCGCGGTGATGAGATTGTCATATCCCGTATCGGTGATGACCACAGTGTCCTCGATGCGGCAGCCGCCAACGCCGGGAATGTATACGCCGGGCTCCACGGTGACGATATGCCCGGGCGTCAGAGCGCGCTCTTCACGGGTATTCAGACCGGGCTGCTCGTGAATGTCGAGGCCGACGCCATGTCCCAGGCTGTGTCCGAACGCGCCGGGATACTTCTTGTCAATCAGGTCCCTCGCCACCTTGTCGATGTCGCGGCCCTGCTTGCCCGGAGCGATCGCAGCGAGCGACGCCAGCTGCGCGTCCAGCACGGTATGGTATATGTCGCTGAGCTGGTCGCTGATCCGGCCGAAGGCGACGGTCCGCGTCATATCGGCCTTATACCCGGCGTACTGCGCGCCAAAGTCCAGCGTCAGCATCTCTCCCTCGGCGATGACGTGATCCGACGGCACGGCGTGCGGCAGCGAGCCGTTCGTCCCCGCGGCCGCGATGGTATCAAAGGCCATATCCTCAGATCCCAGGCGAAGCATAGTATAATCCAGTTCAAGCTGTACTTCCCGCTCCGTCATGCCGGCTTTCATCACACCCAGGAGTTTTTCAAAAGCCTGGCAGGAGATGGCGCACGCCTTTCTGATACAGGCGATTTCGTCGGCGTCCTTGACGATGCGCAGCTTTTCGATGAGGCCGTTCGCCGGGACGAGCGCAACGCCCGTCAGAGCCTCCGCCAGCTTTTTATGTTCGGCGACCGTGACGCGGTCCTCCTCAATGGCGAGCGCGTGGCCGTCTTCCGCCGCGAGGATCGCCTTGACCTCTCCGTTGAGAGGGTGGGTCGAGTCGCACTTGACGACGTCGATGCCGGGCGCCTGAATGCCGGCCATCTCGACATAGCGGAAATCCGTCAGCAAAGTGGCCTGGCCGTTATGAATGAGCATACTGCCCTCGCCGGTATAGCCGGTGAGGTAGCGCATGTTCTTCGGCTTTGTGACGAGCATATGCGTCATGCCGGCTTCGCGCATCATCGCGGCCAGCTTTTCAACGCGCGGGAACATAGGAATCACCTCAGGACACAATATTTTATATAGTCTATCATACAGGCACCCAAAAATCTACTGACGCGCGGCGACTTATCAATAATTTTATATTGAGCGTCGACCCGCGCCAGATCCCGGGCGGGAACCGCGTTCCGCGCGCTTCTCCTGCTTCTCGATCTGTCTCGAGACGACAGACGGCATGAACGACCCGGCGAACATGAGCCCGCCTCCCAGTATAAGGCCGAGCAGCACCCCGCCGATCAGAAAAGCGGATCCGAACTCTCGCGAGAGAAACACCCCGGCGATGGCTGTGCCGAGCCCGAGAATCAGGCCGCCCCAGCGCACCTGAGAGGCCGTCTCCCCGATCAGGCCGATCATTTCGTTGAGATCCTCCCGATCCGCGTCCGTGTCGCCGGCGTCGTCCGGCGGATTCGGCTGACGATCGGCGCCGTCGCGTTCAACTTCGTCAGGCAAGGGAATACCTCCGTTTCAGGTACGGCAAGCGCCTGTCCACTCAAACTTCGCTCAGAACGAGCGCGCCGTAGGGTTCGACGTCGACCCGACCGCAAAGCGTCTCGCCTGTCAGAAGGTTCTTCATCGGTCGGTCGAGCACGCACGCAGCCGGCTGCGCGCCGTATTCCACCAGGACGTAACCCTTAAGGCCGTCTCCCGCGCGGGGGGACACCATGATCTGGCCCTCCGTCCGCAGGGGCGTCACGCCGCTCAACTTCAGGCACAGGTCGATGATCCGGCCCATGTCGCTAATCGAGGGGATGCTCCCCAGCTGCAGAACATAGCCCTGACCCACGCGCGTGAGCGTCAGCAGGGATTTCCCAATAAGAGCACTGTGCCCCGCCGTCACTTTGACGAGCGCGCTGTCCACATCCGCGTCGCTCAACTCATACCACACGTCCCCCTCAAAGGGCGTGCCGTCGTGCCATTCCGTCCTGATGCGGTGTTCCGTATCCGGCAGGCCGTAGCGCCATGTCACGCCCGTCAGTTCTTCGAGCGTACCGTAGAAACGGTCCTTATAGCGCGCGCCGGCATGATCGCGCACGTCGGTCAGGGGGCCGACCAGCCACACGCCGCCGGCTCTGACCCACTCCGCCATGCGGGCGGGCAGATCGTGCTCCTCCATGGACATCATGAGCGGGGAAACGATGATCTTGTATCCGTCAAGAGGCGCTTCCGCGTCAATGACGTCCGGGCGGAGTCCCTTGTCGACCGCGGGCTTGTACCAGTGATCCTGAACGCGTTTCATGTAATGGAGGTCTTTGACGACCTCCTGCGTCAGGTTCATGTTCCAGTTCAGAGAGGTAAAGTGAATGCCGAGATCCGCCCTGACCTTCGTCCCGTTGATGAAATCCCGGGCTGCTGCGTACCCGGCCGCGACTTCTCTGACCTCGCCGGTAGTATGCATTTCCCGGCCGGAGGTGTCCAGCACGGCGCCGTGAACGAGCTCGTGTCCGCCCCAGTGGGTGCGCCACAGCCAGTACATATTCGCCTCGCCGCCCAGCGCGATCGGCAGCCAGGAGTTAGCCCGGCAGTAGCCCTCGGGCTTGACGCTCTGAGAAATCGCCGTCGAACCGTTCCAGCAGGTCGCCGTCTCGGTATTCCAGAAGGGGCGGTCCTTCATGGTGCGCAGATAATCGAACCAGAAAGCGCATCCGTAGAGGTTTTCCGGCGTGTTGTAATGGTTGAACTCGACCACGTCGAGCGTCCTGTTCATGTCCCGGTAGTTCATGCCGTTGACGGGCATGCTGTCCGTGCCGACGGGCACCTTGACGTAACGGTGCAGGATTTCCGCCTGACGCCGCACAAACGCCACATGGGACTCATTCTGGAACATCCGCCAGGCCATCAGCAGATGCGGGTTCTGCCACGATGCGCGGGGCGCCGGAATATCGTCGAATTCATCATACCACTGGCTGAAGATGTTGTGATTCCAAGCCTCGTTGAGGGCGTCGATCGAGCCGTATTCGGCCTTCAGCTTTTCACGGAAGCGCGCCACGCAGTCCGGACAGAAGCAGCCGAGATCCCCCGTATAGATTTCATTGTCGATCTGCCAGCCGATGATGCCTTCTTCGCCGCCAAACTCGCGGGCCATCGCCTCGACGATCCGCATGGAATATTCATTATAATGGAGGTTGTTGGAACAGCAGTCCCTGCGCCCGCCGTGCTGCGCGCGCTGACCCGCGGCGTTCTCCTTGTAGACGTCAGGATAGCGCTTGCCCAGCCAGCGGGGCGGCGTCGCCGTCGGCGTCCCCATGACGACGCCGATGCCGGCGCTCTTCAGCTTATCGATGACCATATGAAAGTAGGAAAAGTCATACTCGCCCTGCCTCGGCTCCATCCGGTGCCAGGCGAACTCTCCGATGCGCGCGACGTTGATGCCGACCTGCTTCATGCGCGCGATGTCCTTGTCCATTTCGCTGTCGGGCCAGTCTTCGGGATAATAGGCGACGCCGAGATAAGGGAGCCGGGGCGGTGCAAACATGCGTCTTCACTCCATTCCACAGTCGTTTTATGTCAGTTCAGGGCATTGAGAGATCTTTCCAGACGGGAGAGCGTCTCATCCCGGCCGAGCAGGTAGGCGATTTCAAACGCGCCGCCCGGCGTCGACGCCTTGCCGGATATGGCGATGCGCAGCGGCCAAAGGATCTGACCGTTCTTCATGCCGCTTTCGGCGATGGCGGCCATCACGTCGTCGTGAATGCGCTGTTCCTGCCAATCGGACGCGGGTATGCTCTCGAGAACCGGCTTAGCGAGCCGAAGGGCGCTCAGCGCCACCTCGGGATTGGTCTTCATCTTCTTATGCACGTACAGATCCGGCGTGAAATCCGGCATTTCGGCGAGGAAATCCACCATCTGCGGCAGATCGGAGAACACCTCAGTGCGGCCCTGCAGGAGTTCGCAAAGGCGCTTGAAGTCGAACTTCTCGGGATCGAGCACGCGGCTCAGCCAGGGCGTCGCCTTCTCGAGATAGGCCTCGGGAGACAGCCTGCGGACGTACTCGGCGTTGAACCACTTCATCTTGTTGATGTCGAAAACCGAGGGCGATTTGCTCAGGCCCTCGAGGTCGAAGGCCTGCTCCAGCTCCCCGAGCGTGAAGAATTCCCTCTCGCCCCGCGGGCTCCACCCCAGCAGCGCCAGGTAATTGATGATCGCCTCGCTGAGATAACCTTCGCTCATCAGATCCTCGAACGAAGGATCGCCCTTGCGCTTGGACATCTTGCGCCGGGCCATCACGGGCTTGCCCTCCTCGTCGAGGACGGGCTGACCGTCTTCGTCAAGAGCCGGCACTTCGACCATGACCGGCGTCAGATGGACGTACGTCGGCGGCGTCCAGCCAAACGCCTCATAGAGCAGGTTGTACTTCGGCGCCGAGGACAGGTATTCGTTCCCGCGCATGACATGAGTGATGCCCATCGTATGATCGTCGATGACGTTGGCGAAATTGTAGGTCGGCAGTCCGTCCGCCTTGATGAGCACGTTGTCATCCAGCGTGGAACAGTCCACCTCGACGTGACCGTAAATCACATCGTCAAAGCTCGCCTTGCCTTCAGTCGGAATGTTCTGCCGGATGACGTAGGGCTCGCCGGCGTCAAGCCGTCTCTGAACCTCTTCCTTCGGCAGGTTCAGGCAGTGCTTGTCGTATTTGAAGGTCTCGCCGCGCTTCTCCGCCTCCGCCCTGGCTTGATCAAGGCGCTCCTTTGTGCAGAAGCAATAGTACGCGTGCCCCTTCTCGACGAGTTCCCTCGCGTAGGGCATGTACATATCCTTGCGCTGGCTCTGAATGTAGGGCGCGCAGGGGCCGCCGACATCCGGGCCCTCGTCGTGGCTGATGCCGGCCGTCTTCAGGCAGTTGTATATGACGTCGATCGCTCCGGCGACCTCGCGCTCCTGGTCTGTGTCCTCGATGCGCAGGATGAACTTGCCGCCGGTCCGACGCGCATAAAGATAGGTGTAAAGCGCTGTGCGCAGGTTCCCCAGATGCATGTAACCCGTGGGGCTCGGCGCAAAGCGCGTGCGTACTTCACGATCCATGATGACTCAATCTCCTTCACTGTTTACTGAATGATTCACTGACTTCCGGCCTTACCGGCGAACTGACGCGACAAACTCGCCCATCCGGCGCATCGCCTCTACGACCTTATCCGTCGCCGTGGCGTAGGAACACCGGACAAACCCTTCGCCGGATTCCCCGAACGCGCCGCCCGGCACACAGGCGACCTTCTGCTCCATCAGGAGTCTCTGAGCGAATTCGTCCGAGCTCAGGCCGGTCGAGCGTATGCAGGGAAAGGTGTAAAACGCGCCGCGCGGCTCAAAGCAGCTGAGGCCCATCTTTCTAAACGCGTCGAGCATAATGCGCCGCCTCTGATCGTAGACGCGCACCATCTCGCGCACGTAGGCGTACCCTGAATCATAGCCAGATCTCAGCGCCTCGAGCGCAGCGTACTGTCCGGCTGTCGGCGCACAGAGTATCGTATACTGGTGAACCTTGAGCATGACGCTCAGCAGTTCGCGGGGGGCACACGCGTAACCCATGCGCCAGCCCGTCATCGCGAAGGCCTTCGAAAAGCCGTTGAGCGTGATCGTTCGCTCCTTCATGCCGTCGATGGAGGCAAAACTCACGTGCTTATGCCCCGAATAAGTGAGCTCGGCGTAGATTTCGTCGGAAATGACGACGATGTTCGTATCCTTCAGCACGTCGGCGAGGGCCCGAAGATCCGCCCTCTCCATCACGGCGCCAGTCGGGTTGTTGGGATACGGCAGAATGAGCGCCTTCGTGCGGGGGGTGATGGCGTCTCTGAGCGCGGCTGCCGTCAGGCGGAAGTCGTCCTCCTCGTATGTCCGGATAGGCACCGGCCGGCCGCCGGCGAATATCACGCCCGGCGCATAGGACACATAGCTCGGGTCAGGAATCAGGACCTCGTCCCCGGCGTCGACCAGCACGCGCAGCGCCAGATCGATCCCCTCGCTGGCCCCGACCGTCAGGAAAATCTCCGTCTTCGGATCATACTGGACGCCAAAGCGCTCGTTCAGATAGCCGCTGACGGCCTCGCGCAGTTCCATGAGGCCCGCGTTGGCGGTATAGTGCGTCCTCCCCTGCCTCAGAGAGTAGATCGCCGCGTCGTTCACCTTCCACTGGGTGTTGAAATCCGGTTCCCCCACGCCCAGGGAGATGGCGTCCTTCATCGTGCTGACGATGTCGAAAAAACGGCGAATGCCGGAGGGCGGCACGTCGACGAAGCGCTTCAGCAGAGCGCGGTCATAATTCACGGAGAAACCACCAATCTTTCGTCGGTCTTGTGTTCGTTAAAGATGACGCCTTCGAATTTATACTTCTTCAGGACGAAGTGCGTCGCCGTAGAGAGGACGTTTTCAAGCGTCGACAGCTTTTCGGCCACGAACAGAGCCAAACTCTTCAGGCTGTCGGCTCTCACTGTGACCATGAGATCGTAAGCCCCGCTCATCAGATAGACGGAATTCACCTCGTCGAATCGGTAAATCTGCTCCGCGATGGCGTCGAAACCCTGCTCCCGCTGCGGCGTTACGCGCACCTCGATCAGGGCCTCGAACTGGTCGGTCTTCACCCTGTCCCAGTCGATGAGCGCGGAATACCGGCAGATGATCTTCTGCGCCTCAAGACTGCGTATGACGGCTGTGACCTCCGGCTCGGAATGTCCTGTCATGACGGCGATCTGCTGCGGCGTCGTACGGGCGTCGTTAAAGAGGATTTCCAGAATAGACAGTTCAAGATCATGTATCATGTCAATAATTCCCTTTCTGCGGCATGGCGCTCGTTTTTAAACGGGACCCACGGTCTGTGTTTCATTTTTGCCCGTTCGCGCGGTCGCTGATCTCGTCAAAGAGCGCCTTCGTCTCCTGTTTGGTCGCCTGATTGAATACGGTGTGCCGGCCTCCGGCCGTCACGTCGATGTAGAGGGGAACACCCGTGTACGCGTAAAAGCCGTAGTCGCCGTAATCGTCGTTGTTAAAATCCCCGCCGCTGACGCGCCATCCCGCGTAACCGTACAGCCGGCGCCCCGGATCAAAGGCGTCCAGCAGCGCAACGTTTTCAATCTCGTCCCATGAAATATCTGTCCCGTAGGCGAAGCCCGCGCGAACGTCAAGGCCCTTTTCGTCATATTTGACGCTAACGCCGCCAAGGAACAGAATAGCCGCCGTCAGTAGGACGACGCCGACCGCCAGGAGCGAGCCGGAGCTTTTCCGGAACACGCTCTTTTCAGAGGACTTCACATGCGGCATATCATCACCCCCGCCGCGGGCTTATATGCGCCCGCGCTTACAAGACACCCATCATCCGTTATTATACCAGACGGCCGCCGACTTGTCATCATGAAATTGCGCGGCTGAGCGGCGGCGGATCGGCCGGGGTTTGTTAAGAGTTTAAACCGCAGAAATAACACGCCGCCTCTTGGGCACATTCAACCTAAACCGCCCGTGAAAGAAGATAATTCTATATGGATATTTCTCCAAAGAAATGCTATAATGTGAACGGATGGGTTTTCCCATTGAATTGAACCGGAGGTGAAAAACATGTCTCTGTTTCCCCGCACGGAGGTAGGCGGCGTCTCGCTGCCCCGCATGCTCATCGGCACAAACTGGATACTCGGCTACAGTCACACCGGCCCGGCCGCGGACGACATGATCAAGCGGCGTCACGCCGACTGGCGCAACACATACGACCTGCTCGACGCCTACATGCAGTACGGCATCGACGCCATCATGGCGCCGAACTTCAGTCAGGGCACGCCCCACAGAGAGGCCATCGAGCGCATCGAACAGGCCTACGGCAAGCCCGTCATCCGCATCGTGACGCCCGGGCTGAACGTCGACGACAGCGCGCAAGCCCGCGCCGAAGCCGAACAGACGATCGCGGAATGCGCAAAGGACGGGGCGACCTTCTGCCTCATTCATCACGCCTCCGCCGAACAGCTGGTGTGCAAGAACACGCACACCCTGAACCGCCTGCCGGATTATCTTGACATGATCCGCCAGCACGGCATGATCCCGGGGCTCTCCGCCCATATGCCCGAGCTGATCCAGTACTCGGATGAAAACGAATACGACGTGCAGACCTATATTCAGATCTACAACTGCATGGGTTTTCTCATGCAGATCGAGGTCGAGGGCGTCAACGGCGTCATCTGGAACGCCAAAAAGCCCGTCATGAGCATCAAATCGATGGCCGCCGGCCGCACAACGCCCTTTGTGGGACTGACCTTCAGCTATGCCACGCTGCGCCCCTGCGACATGGTCACGCTGGGCGCCTTTACGCCCGACGAAGTGCACGAGGACGTGGAAATTGCCCTGGCCGCCATCGAACACCGGCATCCCCTTCTCGGCAAGCGCTCAAGTCCCGTGATGACGTCTATCCTGGAAGCGAGGCAGTGATTCCGCATGAAGATCTATCCTGACGCTCATTATACCGACCCGTGGCTGCCCGGAAGAGAGATCGACCTTTTCGTTCCTGAAGGGCGCTGCCGGCACACCGTCATGTGGATGCATGGCGGCGGCCTCGAAGCCGGCTCCCGCAAGGGGTTTGACGGCATCGCCGCGCAGCTCTGCGCCGAGGGGATCGGATTCGCGTCCGTGGAATACAGGATGTACCCTGACGCGAAGTTCCCGGATTTCCTCGTCGACTGCGCCCAGGCGGCGGCCTGGCTGAAGGCGAACGCGAAGCGATACGGCCTGAGCGACCGGATTGTCATCGGCGGATCGTCCGCGGGCGCTTATATCAGCATGATGCTGTGCTTCGCCCGCCAGTACCTGAACGACGCGGGTCTTCAGCCGGAGGACTTCGACGGCTACATCTTCGACGCCGCGCAGCCCACCACGCATTACAACGTTCTCAAGTACCGCGGCATGGATCCGCGCCTGTGCCGCGTGGACGAAGCCGCCCCGCTGTATTATGTCGACAGCGCCCGCCCCGGCCGGCCCCTCAGCATCATATACGCGGAAAACGACATACCCGCCAGGCCGCAGCAGAATGACCTGCTCGTCGCGACACTGAGGCACTTTGAGTACGACATGAGCCTCGTCAGCGTGACCAACATGCCGGGCTACGGCCACTGCGGTTACGACGAGGCCAAGAAAGACGGCCGCTTCATCCTCGCGGACATGATCGCGGAGTTTGTGGACAGGCTTGACAGGTGACAACCGCCGCGGCGTCGGCGGTCGACCGACGTGAAAAGGCGTCCGCATCTTTTGCATGCGGACGCCTTGAGTGTAGCGCTGTGAGCGGCGGACCGTTCAGGTACTCGATCGTCAGGCCAGCTGATCCACGGCGGCCTTGAGCGTGTTCAGGTCGTGGAAGCCGATCTCAGTCCGGACGGGCTTGCCGTCCTTCATGAAGACGAGCGTGGGAATGGACATCACGCGGAACTGAACGGCGAGCTCTTCCTGCTCGTCCACGTCGACCTTGCAGATCTTGAGATTCGGCGCCTGAGAAGCCAGCTGCTCGAGCACCGGCGCCTGCATGCGGCAGGGGCCGCACCACGTCGCCCAGAAGTCGATCAGCACCAGGCCCGAAGCCGTTTCCTGCGCAAAATTATCTTTTGTCAAAACTGTCATGTATACATCCTCCTTAAGCGTTTGGCCTTGATGTCCGGGCTGAAGACGGACGCATAAACCAGAACAGCGGCATTTATCCCGCCCTGCGCGAAGACCGTGCCGCGCCAGACACTGACCGATTGTATTGTAATTCACGCGCTCGACGGTGTCAAGTTCGGAATGTACAATATCAAAATATAACAAAATGCCCTTTCGACGCACAAAAAGATCATTTTTTCGTCGCAAACAGTCCTTATTATGTTGATTTTTCACAAGTTTTGCTGTATACTTTGCGCATGGTCAATTCATCCATACTTCCCGGAGGGAACAGCGTTT
This sequence comes from Clostridia bacterium, assembly GCA_017431365.1. GTDB lineage: Bacteria > Bacillota > Clostridia > Christensenellales > Aristaeellaceae > Firm-10. The sequence goes on from JAFRLF010000119.1 coordinate 11,015, forward strand.
TTTGACCGGGCTGCAGCATGAATTGCCGCATCTCATCACATACAGGGGGACTGTCCTATGAAAGCATTTGGCATAGTCAGGATTCTTGCGCTTGTCATGGTTCTTGCCCTCGCCTGCTCCGGCATCGCGCTGGGCGAGGCGGAGACCTACGACACGGTCAAGGACATCAAACTGGGAACGTCCGGTTACCATATTGTGACGCTTTCCGATTTTCAGCAGGGTATGCTGCTCGAAGAGGATATAGCGGATCATCAGGTCGCCTACTGGTACAGCGAGAGCGTGCTGCTGGACTTCGACGTCTATCAGACACCCAAGCCCGAAGGGATCTCCTCCCTTCAGGACTACGTAATGGCCATCATCGGCGAGAACACCGCCGTCACCGAGCTGGTGACGCAGGCGACCATCAACGGCATCCCCGCCGCGTGGTTCCGCACGGTCGAAGCCTACGGCGAAGGCGAATACGACGTCGAGTACCTGACGCTTGAGGACAAGGACTCCTTCATCTGCGTCGTGTTCTGGCTGGACGGCGACGAAGCGCTGGTCGAAGCGGACAAGATCGTCCACTCCCTGTACTACGAAGAGGGCTGAACGGACTGCTTTTGACGGACCTACGAAGAGAAAACAATTGAGAAAGGCGTTGATCACCTATGAAGCATCTCGCGAAGTTCATGGCCGTACTCCTGGTTCTGCTCACCTGCATGTCCGCCGTCACAGCCCTGGCTGAGACGAAAGTCACCACCACCGCCAACGTCAACCTGCGTACGGGTCCCGGTGTGGAATACCGTTCCCTGGGCATCGTTTACAATGGCAAGACGGTCACCGTCTCCGAATCCGCCAAGGCCACCAACGGCGTCTACTGGTACCATGTCACCAACAACGGCACCACGGGCTGGATCTGCTCCACTTACACCAAGACGGCTAGCTCCGGCTCCACCAGCGGCACCGTCACGACGACGGGCAGCGTCAACCTGCGTTCCGGCGGCGGACTGACCTACGGCTCGCTGCGCACGATCCCCAAGGGCGTCTCCCTCACATACGATTCCACGACGATCGACGGCCGCGGCGTCAAGTGGTATCACGTGACCTATAAGGGCACGACCGGCTGGGTTTCCTCCAAGTACGCGACTCCCGGCGGCAGCGGCAGCGGCAGCAGCTCCAGCACCAACAAGAAGGTCAAGACGACCGGCTCCGTCAATCTGCGCTCCGGCGCCGGGCTCGGTTTCCAGACCCTGCGCACCGTGCCGAAGAATGTCACCCTGACCTTCGACGATTCCGCTGTTGACAGCCGCGGCGTGACCTGGTATCACGTCACTTACAAGTCCAAGAGCGGCTGGATCTCCAGCAAATACGCCAAGAAGGTATAACCGGCGGCATAGAGCGTTATGCGCGGACGTGTTCGTTTTTGAACACGTCCGTTTTTTCATCCAGCCGGTTTAGCCTTCTTGTTTGCCATTTGTTCATGCGAAGGGCCTTGATTTATGCTCGGTGTTGCGGATATAATATTTTTGCACGTTCTGACGGAAAAAGGAGGGTTTTCCATGGACCATTACATCCTCGGCTACGTGACGAACGGCGCTCTGCCTACCGTCACTGAAGATGACGCCCGCCGCCTTACGCACATCAACCTGGCCTTCGGCAAGGTCAAAGACGGCCTGCTGGACATGCACGAACTGACGAACATGGGCGACGTCGAGCGAATCCGCTCATACAACCCCGGAATCCGCTTCGTCCTCTCGATTGGCGGATGGGGCGCGGGCGGGTTTTCGATCATGTGCCGCACCGAAGAAGGACGCCGCGCCTTCGCGGCCTCGTGTCTCAGGATCGTGGAGCAGTACAGGCTCGACGGCATCGACATCGACTGGGAATACCCCTGCGACAACAGCGCCGGCATCGACAGCGACCCCTCCGACAAGCAGAACTACACGCTGCTTCTCCAGGCGCTGAGGGACGCCGTGGGCCCGGAGCGCATCGTGTCCATCGCGGCGGGCGCGGGGCATTACTTTATTGAAGGCACCGAGATGGACAAAGTCGCTCAGATCTGCGATTACGTCCAGATCATGACATACGATATCCGCAGCGGCTTCCAGATGGAGGCCGGCCACCACACGAACCTGTTCACAAGTCCGGGCGACAGGCTGAACGGCAGCGTGCACGCCAGCGTCACGGACTACATCGCCGCGGGCGTGCCCAGGGAGAAGATCGTCATCGGAGCGGCGTTCTATTCGCGCCGCTGGGACGGACTGCCCGACGTCAACCACGGCCTGTTCCAGATGGCCAAAACCGTCGGCCAGTACGGCCCGGGCTTCACCCGCCTCGAGCAGGAGTTTATCGGCAAGGACGGATTTGTCCGCTACTGGGACGACGACGCCAAAGCGCCCTACCTGTTCAACGGATCGTCGCTGATCAGCTACGACGACGAGCAGTCCATCGCCCTGAAGTGCGCTTACATGAAGGATGAGCGTCTCCTCGGAATCATGTACTGGGATCACGGTTCCGATCCTTCGCGCAAGCTCCTCGCCGCCATGTGGAACGCTACCCGCAAGAATCAACTCGTCTGAGCACCCGTATGATTGACGACAGGATCGAGCTGCAGGGCCTTGACGATTTGCGAAGCGGCGCACGCATACTGGTTGCCGTATCCGGCGGCGCGGACAGCGTGGCTCTTTTGCGCCTCCTGCTTGAACAGGCCGCGGCATACCGGCTCCACATTGAAGCGGCGCATTTTGAACACGGCATCCGCGGAAAAGCGTCGCTTGAGGATCAGGCGTTTGTCGAAAACCTGACAAAGTCCTTCGGGATCCCCCTTCACCTGGGAGGGGCGGACATCCCGGCGCTCAGCCGCGATAACCGGCAGGGCGTTGAACAGGCGGCCAGAAACGCCCGGTATGACTTCCTCGAAAAGACCCGTGCGGCTATAGGCGCCGATTGGATCGCTCTAGCTCATCATCGGGATGACCAGGCTGAAACTGTGCTGATGCATCTGCTCAGGGGTTCGGGTCTGCGCGGCGCGTGCGGCATGAGCGTTTTCTCAAAGGCCCACCTCTGGCGTCCGCTCCTCAATACGCCCAAGGAGGCTCTGATCGGCTATCTGAGATCGCACGGATTTGACTGGCGCGAGGACGACACGAACAGCATCGCGGATACGCCGCGCAACGCGCTGAGACTGGAGATCATGCCGAGACTGCAGCAAATCTATCCCGGCGCTAAAGACGCTCTGGCGCGCTTTGCCGCCACAGTTCAGCTGGATAACGCGTATCTCTACCTGCAGACCAGGGCCTTTTTGAAAAGCACAGCCCGGAAGCTGCCGATCGGCTGGGTCATCACACCGTTCGAAGGCGATAAGGCCATCAACGCCCGCAGCCAGCGCGAGCAGACCGGCCTCGATCACGAAAGCGTGCTTCGCATCGTCTCGCTGCAAGGTGTCCCCCACGCGGAGTTCGACCTGTCAGACCGATGGCGCGTTCGTAAAGCAGACCACAGTCTGTATTTAATCAGGTCCGGGCCAAAGGATTTTGAGTGTCCGCTTCCGTTCGAGGGAACGGTTTGTATTGACGAAATAGGGACGCTTGTGATCGAAGACAGCCCCCCTGTGCCCGACCGCGATCCATTTTCACAGGTTCTGGACAGGGAAGCGCTGCAAGGCTGCACCGTCCGCACGAGACAGCCGGGAGATCACATAGTTCCCTATGGCATGACGGGACGTCAGAAGCTTTCAGATTACTTTATAAACCGCAAGATCGACCGTCCCATGCGATCCGTAACGCCGCTGATCGCGAAGGGGCACGACATACTTTGGGTTTGCGGCGTGGGCATATCGCAGCATGCCGCCGTATCTCCGGGGCGTAACGCCGTACGCATAACATATACTCCTTACGTGAAAGGTTGGGTTGACAATGATACTTGACAACGATCTTGAAAAGATCCTCATTTCCAAGGAACAGATACAGAAGCGCGTCGCAGAACTCGGTCAGATGATCACCATCGAATACGCCAAGGATCCTGATCCTATCGTCCTCGTATGCATACTGAAAGGCTCTGTGGTGTTTTTCTCTGATCTTATGCGGCAGATAGACCACGACTGCCGGCTCGACTTCATGATCGTCAAGAGCTACGGCGCCGGCACCGACACAAGCGGCAATGTCCGCTTCGTCAAGGATCTGGACGGCTCAATCACCGGCAAGCACGTCATCATCGTCGAAGACATCATCGACAGCGGCAACACGCTGACCTTTTTGAGAGGGAACCTCATCACCCGCGGCGCGAAAACCCTGCGCATCTGCACGCTGCTGGACAAGCCGGACCGGCGCAGCCCGCGCTCGAACATCACGGTGGACTACTGCGGCTTCACCATACCGAACGAGTTCGTCGTGGGATACGGTCTGGACTTCGACGAAAAGTACCGCAACATGCCGGACATCGGCATCCTGAAACCTGAAGTTTACAGAAAATAACCTGTGCCCCTGTTTGAAAACGCTATATGCTGTGATATAATTCAATTTGTTGATTTATCTAAACACTTTTGTAAAATGATGTGACGTTTGTCACATCTTCCCGATCTTTCCGAAAGAGAGGATAGCTGGTTTTGAATCAGTCCAAATTCAGGAAATTTGCACAGGGTCCGCTGCTCTATCTGGTGCTGATCGCCGTCGTATTGATCATCGTGCAAATGATCGGCACGCCTTCCCGGGATATCGTCAGGGAGCTGAATTACACGCAGCTGCTGGAACTGATTGAAAACGACCAGCTGGCTTACGTTCAAACGAGCGGAAACACGCTGATCGGCGCTACGACCGATTCCGGGATCACGGCGTCTGAATTCGGTCAGCGGTATAACGTTTTGACGCTGCTGCCGAGCACCACTCAGTTTTATAACGACGTCAATACGATCTACGCCGCCCGTACGGAAGGCAAAACTTCAGAGGATATCACGGCCGCGGATTACAAATTCACCGTCAATGTCACTGTGCCCCAGGGTACGCCCTGGTGGATCGAGTGGATGCCTCTGATCATATCGACGGCGCTGCTGGGCGTGTTCTGGTATATCATGATGCGCCAGCAGACCGGCGGCGGCAAGGGCGTCATGAACTTTGGCCGTTCCCGCGCCCGCGTCAGCGATCCGGCAAAAAACACCGTCACCTTTGCCAACGTGGCCGGCGCGCAGGAGGAAACGGACGAGCTGCGCGAGGTCGTGGATTTCCTGAAGGATCCGAAGCGCTACGCCGAACTCGGTGCCCGCATTCCCAAGGGCGTGCTGCTCGTGGGCCCTCCGGGCACGGGAAAGACATTGCTGGCCCGCGCCGTCGCGGGTGAGGCCGGCGTGCCCTTTTTCACGATTTCCGGTTCTGACTTCGTCGAAATGTTCGTCGGCGTCGGCGCAAGCCGCGTGCGCGACCTCTTCGACGAGGCGAAAAAGCGCGCTCCCGCCATCGTCTTTATCGACGAAATCGACGCCGTCGGCCGTCACCGCGGCGCCGGTCTGGGCGGCGGTCACGACGAGCGCGAGCAGACCCTGAACCAGCTCC
>JAFRLF010000010.1 GCA_017431365.1 Clostridia bacterium
ATACTTTCTGTGAAAGATTTCACGTGAAACAGTTCATAAATATGGAGTCTTATATGAGCAAAACAGGGAAAGCCCCCACAATGAAGGACGTCGCCCGGGAGGCGGGCGTGGCGCTGGGCACCGTGTCAAAGGTGTTCAACGACATTCCCGTCGGCGAGTCCTACCGATTAAAGGTCGAGGAAGCGGCCCGACGCCTGGGCTACCGCGTCAACAGCTACGCGCGCGGGCTCAGGGCCGATAAAACCTATACGGTCGCCCTGATCCTCCCCAGCCTGGACCATCCGTTTTTCGCGCTGCTCGCCGACCACATCTGTGTCGCGCTGAACAAGCACAATTACAGAATGGTCCTTGACATCACGAAGTCCGATCCCCACGCCGAGATGCGCTGCATCCGCATGATCGAGCAGGACAAGGTAGACGGCGTCATCGGCCTCACCTACGCCGAGGACCTGCAGGTGGACGAAAACCTGCCCTACGTCAGCATCGACCGGTTCATCGGGGCAAACATCCCCTGCGTCTCGTCCGACAACTTCGGCGGCGGCCGGATCGCCGCGGAAAGGCTGACCGCGCTGGGATGCCGCCGGCCGCTGTTTCTGCGCCTCGGCTCGGACGTACCCGGCGAGACCGACAAGCGCGGCGCCGGCTTTGTGACCTACTGTCAGATCAACGGCGTCGACTTTGGCGCTCAGCGCTTCATCGACCGGCACGGCGTCGAGCCCGTGTACGACTTTCTTGAAGCCTGCTACCGCGACGGAAAGCTTGATTACGACGGTATTTTCTGCAGCACGGACCTGCTGGCCTGCCAGGTCATCAGGCGTCTGCGCCAATTGGGCGTGCGCGTCCCCGAGGACGTTCAGGTCATCGGCTTTGACGGCCTCAGGAGGCCGGATACGGGCGAGTACTACTGCTCGACCATCGTCCAGCCCATACAGCAGGTCGCGGAGACGGCCGTTTATATCCTCCTGAACAGCGCGTCCGACCAGTTCCCGGGGTTTATGTCGCTGCCGGTGACCTACGCTCCGGGCGGGACGACGAGAGAATAAGACCGGAGGGATGGCGTTGGCGAGCGAATACCTGAAATGGAAGTACCGGGACGTCAGGCCCGACGAGCCCGTCGAACGGACGAAAAAGCAAAAGGCCGCGAACTGGTGGCATTACCACCGATGGCCGCTGCTCATCGGCGCGCTGCTGCTGATCGCGGCGGTGGACATCGGCTGGAACGTCCTGGGCATCGGCAAAATCGAGCCGGATTACCAGTTCGCCTACGTGGCCTCCCTGCCGTTGAGCGACGAGACCGTCGCGGCGCTGGAAAAGGGCCTGGCCGCCTATGGCCAGGACTGCAATGGCGACGGTCGCGTGGCGGTGAAGGTTCAGACTTACGTGGACATGGCCGTCTCCCGTGAGAGCGACGCCGCCCAGTACGCCGCCGCCGCCCAGGTGCGGCTGATGGCCGATCTGGAAAACTGCGAGAGCTACTTTTTTATTTTGGATCACCCTGAAACGTTACACGAAAACTATCAAATCCTTTCACAGGAGGACGGCGCACTGGCGGAATACGCCGACGAGGCCTGCTGGTACGCCTGGGAAAGCTGCCCGGCGCTCGTGGCGCTGGATGCGGATCAGTCAGCGCTCGAAGGCCTGTCCATCGCCCGCCGGGGCTTCTGGGAAGACAGAACCTGCAAATACATGGAACAATGCAACGAACTGTGGCGTGTGCTGACGGAAGGAGCGAGATCATGATTCGCACGTTGAGAAGAATCTGGCTGTTCATCATGCAGAAGTGGCTGATCATCCCCATCATCGTGGCGTTCTTCGTGGCCATCGCGCTGATCGTCCCCGCCTTTTCGCGCTATCCCAGTCAGGCGGACGACGGCGCGCCGTGGAACCGAAAGTGGGAGATGCTGGGGAGCGTGCTGGGCGTGGAAGCGCCGACCAACGGCCTGACGCTTTTGAACAACGATACCGCGCTGGCCGGAGACGGCACCTACTACGCCTCGTGGGTGTATGGAGACGCCACGGACTACACCAACGCGGAGGGCAAACATGTGGATCTGTATCCCGCGCAGGTGTACCTGCTGCTCTACGGCTGCGCCGACGAGGAGGCCGCGGGCGAGGCTTTTGCCGACTGGATGGGCCGCGAAGAAGCAACCTACGAGGTTCTGGAAAAACGTGACGAGACCTACAACGGACACACCTACACCATGCTGATCTACAACTGCGGCTCGGACACCAACCCCTACAGCCGCGGCGTTTCCGCCTTCTCCCTATACGGCAGCTATGTGGTCATCGCGGAGCTGACCTGCACCGACGACTTCACCGGCGACGAACAACAGATGCTGGCCGAGTTCCTGAACGGCTGCCATTACGGCACCGCAAACAAGTAAAAGGAGCGTGTCTTCATGGCGTTTTTCAGAGACGATACCGATTACACCCATCGCCAGACGGGATTTGCGCGCTACAAGCAGCTGATGACCTTCTACGCCTTCCATTGGCTGAGGATCAACATGCTGGCCACCGTCGGCGCGCTGCCCCTGGCCGCGGGTATCCTCTTCGCCATCCTCACCAGCAGCCTCGTGGTACTGCTGCCGCTGTCGTTCCTGGGCGGCATGATCTTCGGGCCGTTTCTGGCGGGGCTGGTGGACGCCATCATGCGCGGCCTGCGGGACGCCCCCAACAACTGGTGGAAGAACTACAAAAAGAGCTGGCGGCAGAACTGGCGAAGCAGCCTCGTGCCCGGCGGCGTACTGGGCGCGTTCGTCGGCCTGTTCGCGTTCATCGTGTATATCATGAGCGTGGCGCAGGTCGCGCCGAGCCTTGGCACGATCATTATGATGCTGGTGAGCGCCTCCGTCGTCATCTGGCTCAACACGCTGTATTGGCCGCAGCTGGTGCTGTTTCAGCAGAGCGCCGTCAACCGCATGCGCAACGCCATCCTGTTCACCATCAAGCACTCCGTACGGGTGCTGGTAGCGGTAGTGATACAGGTGGTGTGGATCGCTCTCATTATCTTGTTCGCGCCGTGGACGCTGATCGTCATCCCCTTCCTGGGCTTTTGGTTCCCCATCTTTCTGGCGCAGTACCGCATCTATGCCGACCTGAACAACGACCTGCGCATCGAGGAACAGTTCATCCCCGTGGAGGGCGACCCCTGGGCCAAGGACGCTTTCGAGGAGACCGGCGAGGAGCCGGAGGAGCCGCTGCCGCCAGACGACGGCATTCGCCGCTGGGAAGCCCTCGTGAAGTCCGTTGAACAGAACAAGGAGGCGAAGAAGTGATGGAGCCCATCGCCGTCAATCACATCACCATCGACAAAACGCTCTTCGCGGAAGGCCACGCCGCCATCTTTTCAAAGCAGAGGCAGCGCATGATGCTCACCTGCGGCATCATCTTCTGCGTGTTCGGCCTCATCCTGCTGGCCGTCCAGGTTCGCATGCCCGTGGTCTCCATGCTGAGCTTTCCCGCGATTCTCAGTGGTGTCATCGTCGTGATCTTCGCGCTGACGCTGCAAAAATCGGAGCTGAAGCGGAAATACGCCGCCTTTCAGCGCAAACACGGCGACATCTCCCAGCGAACGATCAGCTGCTACAGGAATTGCCTTATGATTGAGACCGGCGACGGCGAGCCCGTGCAGATCGACTATCCCGACATCCGCGATCACCGGGAAACGGAGCATCTGTATCTCCTGCTCTGCGCCGACCACACCGGTGTAATGCTGGACAGGAACGGCTTTCAGACCGGCTCCTGGCAGGCGCTGCTGGACGCCATCGAAAAGGCGAAGCAGGAGGCGGAAGAGGCGGCAAAGCTGATGGAAGTATAGTACTGTAGGTTGCTCTGATATTACAGTAGGGCTGTTACTTTTTGTCCAAATAGCGGCTATTCAAAATCCACATACAGAATTATAATTGTGAAAGAGAATGTTACGCAGGATCAAGCGACTGTTTGTGCAGATATGTGTGCATTTCAAGGCCATAATCCGACTAACACTGCAGTTTCAGATATGAATCATTCATCTTGACATGCTTGCAATCAGTTTTGAGAGATTCTGCTGGTACTTTCATGCAATCACCGCACCGTGGGCAGCACCATTTGTTTTGCTTGCATAATTCGCTGCATTATGCTTTTGGAAGCAGTCTCCAGAGTGTGTTCCCAGAATCCCCAAGGTGCATTTTCGGCGTCTCAAGCCGCATCCTCTTGGATTTGGAAACACACTCTGATATGCTCAATGTCGAAAGATACGGGTTAAACTTTGACCTTCGCGATGAGTTTATTGGGCCTGATTGCTGGAATTCACTATTTCGTTCCTTGATACCGGATAAGCCTTTCATAGCGCATCTGCCGGATTCATACAAAGAAGCCAGTTCAACAAATATCTTCAGATTTGTCCTTCTTGCAATAAAGCAGAGCCTGTGATACACTGTATGCGTTACAAAATGATGGCATTGATACATTTCATCTAAATCATGTCTGTACTTTGTATGCAGTATGTCCCAGATTCTGTTTCGGAAAACGGACAATCCTGCGGCTTCCGTTTTCTCCTGTGTTTGTACCGGTTACCGCACCGGTATGGGGGATTTAAATGAAGAACCGTCATGTTATTGTCGTATCTGTAGACGCGATGGTCTACGAAGACGTTGCTGCGCTTTCGAAAATGTCCGTATTTCGTGACCGCTGGCCTATGACCGCTCGCGTTGACCGCGTAAAATCAATCTATCCTACCATCACCTATCCCTGTCACACCACGATGCAGACCGGTGTCTATCCGGACAAACACGGTATCGTCAATAATGAACGCGCTGTCATGGGCGAAAAGAGCAGCCTTTGGCAGCACGAACGCAGCCTCATCAAGAGCAAAACGATCTTCGACTGGGCCAAAGAACAGCGCCTGACCACGGCCGCGGTCTTCTGGCCGGTTACCGGGCATGACGCCAGCATCGACTATCTTGTCAACGAATACTGGCCTCAGACGGCTGACGAATCCACATATGATTGCTTCGCTAACTCTGGCTCCAGTCCTGAAGTCATGGAAAAGGTTATCAAGCCCAACCTGCATTTTGTAGAAAACCGCAACCGCCGCCATCCCTGGGCGGACGCCTTTGTGATGAACTGCGCCTGCAGCATCATACGCGAATTCAAGCCCAATCTGCTGATGATCCATCCGGCCAACGTGGACGCCTACCGCCATGAAACCGGTTTGTTCACGGATAAGGTCATGCAAGGTCTGTATGAAACCAACCTTTGGCTGGAGGAGTTAATTAAAACGGTAGATGACGTCGGCCTTCTCGAAACGACGGACTTCTTTATCGTCAGTGACCATGGCCAGATGAGCGTACGCCGATGCATCGCCCTCAACGTCAAGTTCGCCGAAGCCGGTTTGATCGATGTAGGCGAAAACAACGAAATCCGTGACTGGAAGGCATTCTGCAAATCCGGCGGCATGTCAGCCCTGGTCTATCTGAAAAATCCCGATTGCCGTGAGGACTACGAAAAAACCAAAGCCCTGTTGGATTATCTGTGTGCTGAAGAGGTCTATGGCATCAGCCGCGTTTATACCCGTGAGGAAGCCGTCGCTGAGGAGCGTTTGGACGGCGACTTCTCTTTTGCCCTCGAAACTGACAACTACACCACTTTCTCCAACGACTGGCAAAGGCCCTTGGTACGCGAGCTGGACAACCAGAATTACCGTTTGGGCCGCGCTACCCATGGGTATCTGCCCGACAAAGGCCCGCAGCCTACGCTGATCGCATTCGGCCCTCACATCCGTGCCGGCGCTGTGCTGACCAACGCCCGTCTGATAGACGAGGCTCCAACTTTCGCAAAGGTTCTGGGCATCGACATGCAGGGCGTGGACGGCCGCTGCCTGTACGAGATTTTAAGGGAGAGCGACGAGACGTAAAGCGCATAAGGCGCAATCACCCTTTTCACTAAGCCGGGACAATCATGAGCCGCAAGCACAAAAGGAGCTTCGTCCACCGAGGTGGAAGAAAGCTTCTTTTCGTTGTCGATTATTTCTGCAACGATAACTCTATAACAAGAAGAGCAGCGGGTGCATTCGACAGGTTCTTTTCCCTTGCCAGAAACTCAACCTAAAATCCTGACGCAGCAAAATCAGAATTGACAATGGAGGCGTCACGCTCGGCCATGAGAGGCTCGGGATCGTCGAGGCCGTAGCGAAGAATATTGTCATACTCCTCGCGGATAGCCAGTATCTCAGACGAAGGCTGCCATAACCATGATCATGAGCACGGAGAAGGCCACAACTGCCATCATGGACAGGGCTGCGGCGAACATGACTGCCATTGACGGAGGAAAAACATGTATCACTTCTACGGCTGGGAAACAGCAAACGTGACGGATGACCAGGGCAGGACGCCCAGGGACATCTATGATCTACTGACTCACATCTGGTGTGAATACACCTGCGCTCCCCGCATGCGGAAAGACTGGAGCGAAGCCAACCGCACCCTCGGCCAGTGCTCTGTCACGGCGTTTTTGGTACAGGATCTGTTTGGCGGCAAGGTATACGGGGTTCCACTAGAAGATGGTAACTACCACTGTTTTAATGTCGTCGGAGATTGCGTGTTTGATCTGACGAGCGAGCAGTTTGGCGATACCGTGCTGAATTACGAAAACTGCCCTGAGCAATTCCGGGAGGCGCACTTTGCTAAAGAGGAGAAGCGCCAACGCTATGAATATCTGAAACAGAAGCTGATGAATCAGTAAAAGAACAGGCCTGCAATCCGGCTCGAATGAACCAGACTACAGGCCTGTTGCATTGTGCGGTCACGATTTCACTATACTTCCCGACCACCCATCTGGCACGGCAGTGATGCGGGCATAATCCATCCGTGCCGTCTGCAGTCAGTCAAATGCCGTCAACAGCTCGCGATGTACCCCGGCGAAATTCGCCTCTGAAGGATCATACTCCTCGAAACTGCAGCATACCTTGTCGCACAGTTCCCGCGCCTTTTCGGCTGGAAGCTGGCGCAGCAGCTCGGCGTCTTCCGCACCGAAAAGCTGAACCTGTGCGCGCAGGGTGTACAGCGGGCCATTTTCACCCGGATAGACGATAAAGCCGTTCCCTGGAGGCATAGCGATGTCCTCTCCGCAGGGATAGCAGTTGTGCCGCAGTGGATCAACGTGGGCGTAGGCATTGTAACCCCAGTGCAGGAAACCTTCAAAGTCTTCCTGTACGCAGCGCCAGAATACCAGCCGGCCTGCCAGCAGGGGAAGATCTGTTGCGCGGTTCATCCATTTTCCCGCGGGAAAACCGCATGTGTACACCGTAATGCGCTCCCCCAGCTGCTGCAGGTACTTGAATTCGTCCCTGTACTTATCGAACACGGCCTGTTTCACGCACCAGACATCCGTAGCGCCCTGCAGGTCGGTCGATTCCACCGGGTCGTTGATGGTCACGCCAGGCATGCATTTGCGGCAGATACCGGACAGCGCGCGGTAACTCATGCTGTTGGGGAACTGCGGCTCATCCACGAGGCACTGCATCCACCGGTCCTGCCATCCGTTCGCCGTCACGAGATCCCACAGACGGGTAAAGTATATCTTCAGCTGACGGTAGCCTTCCATGGATGTGACGCCTACGTCGCGATCCCACAGCAGGTACTGCTCCTCTTCGTTCCACACCCGGAACCGCGCGACAAAGCCGCCGTATACATACTGAAAGCCCAACTCAAGCGCGCGGCGAGCCACTGTCTCGCATTCCGTAAAATCGAAATCGACCACTTTGCCGTTTTCGTCGAAAACCGGTTTGCCGGATGGCAGCTTGAGGTGATTGCTGCGCAGTTCGAGCAGGTTGCGAAGATAGGCGTCCAGCAGTTCCCTGTAGCGATCGCTTCCAGCGTCTGCGCAATAATACTGCTCTATTTCAGCGTAATCCAGCCAGTTATTCACGGAGAAGCTGCTCTCACACGCCGGAGGAACGCATGCGTGTGTTACGAACAGGGGCAGCTCGACGGCCGCAAATTGCCCGTCCACGGTCAGCATAAAACGCACCGTCGTCTGTGTGGGCTTTGCGTTCGCTGACGCCGCCAGGCGTACGAACAGAACCACCCGCCCGTCTTTCAGGGCCGCATGAGATGGGTCCTCAATTTCCTCCATCAGATCATACACTTCAAACGGAGCGCGGCGCGTCACATAGTCCTTCACTTCATCATAGTTCAGCGTTGTCAGAGTATCGGGCGCGCTGTTGCGCTCCACCGAGACAGGCCGCATCTGATACCACTGCGCGATGACACCTTCCGGAAGGACTGTTTCCAAACGGGCTTCTCTGCCATGAACTGTGGTGTAGATTTGAATGCCCGCGTGGCCTCCACGGGCGATATACAACTCGGTTATACCCTGCCCGGATGGCTCTTTATCCGGATACAGCCATGTGTTCTCTCCGTATACTTCCGCTTTCATTTTTGCCCGCCTCATTCCCTGTTATCGATCCAAATGTTTTCTCGATCCGATAATACTGCTTTATAGTATAACATACAGCATGCTGCCTGTGTCGCTTTTCTTTTGGTTTCTCTGCTTTGCTCACAAAATCTCCCTGGACGAGAAAACGATCAAAACGCTTTTTCTGAAGGCCTACAATCTCCTTATGTCCAACCGGGAGAGCATCGCCGCCGATTGCAGGACACTGGCGGATATGTTGGGTGACATGACGGCCATAGAGTTCCAACTGTCTGCCTGCTACATCATTTTGTGATGTTTCCAGTTCAAAGCCACCAAATGATTCATCGCGCAAAAGGGCCGCCACCGGCAATTCATCACCGGGAGCGGCCTAAAGTCATTTCATTTCATTTTCATTCTTCCGGCACAAACACGCAGTTGGCGTGGGCGCTGCAGTACGCCTCCGCATCGCTGCCTGCCGTACCGTACACATACACCAGCGCGCAGCCATCGAACACGTCCTTACCCAGTGCGCAGCCTGCCGGGATGCGGATCTGCGTCAGGTTCGGGCAGTTTCGGAAGGCATGGTCGCCGATAATCGTGCAGTTTTCGGGGACATCCACCACGCTGACCGCGATGCCCTGGAAGGCCTCCGCCTCCACCTCGGTCAGGCCGATGGGGAGGGTGAAGTCCGGGACAAAGGCGGGCAGGGAGATTAGGCAGATCTCACCGCCGCGCACAGCCGCCGGACAGCCCGTGACGTCGCTGAAGAAGCCCGCAGCACCGTGGCCGCGCTGGCCTCTGGTGACGATGACGGGTGCAGTCGCCGTAGGCGCGGTCTGGGTGCTGACACCGATCCGCGTGTCCGGGGTGAAGGTCACCACGGTCACGCCATAGTTGATGTACTCAAAGGTGGCGCTAACCGTCACGCCGCAGCCGGGCATGGTGAAGGTGTAGCGGGAGCCGCTGCCGCTGACTGGCACGGTCTCGCTCGTGCTCCCGGCCTTGTAGACCGTCAGCCCCACCAGCTGGGTGCCCGGATTCAGCCCCAGGTCCACGGTCACCGTGTCGCCATCCCGGGTGCTGTCCGCGCTGAGGCTGACAGCGGCCCGCGCGATGGGCGATCCAGACATACAAAGCGCCGCGCCTGCCTTGAAATACAGGCAGGCGCGGCGCATAGCGCGTCATTCAGCCGCGGAAACGCGTTTCAGACGAAGTCAATAGGTGTAGCAGGTGTCACCGTAGTCCTCGGCCCACTGAACCCAGGCGCTGCCCTCAGGCACGAACAGAAGGATGTCCTGATCGAAGGCGTCCGAGGCGATGCTCGTCACGCCCGCGGGAATGCGGATCGCGTCTGCTTCGCTCAGGCCGGCGAAGGCCTGGCTCTCGATCGTCGTCAGATCGGCCGGCAGTACCAGCACACGCAGGTCGGGGTCGTCGATAGGGCTGATCTCGCCGGTCACCGTCAGCGTAATGGTATAGCCGGACTCGTCCGCCGTCACCGTAACGAGCCGACCGTCGCCGAGCCGAAAGGTACGGTGGCCCAGGCCCCAGATATAGACGATGCGGTCCCGCTCGCCGATCTCGCTGTACTGTGCCACGCCCTCGTCCAGCTCGAAATCGAAATGATAGGGCCAAACGACAGTGACGGCCGTCTCGCCGCGGCTGAAGCCGGCCTCGAACGCGGTCTGCAGGTCGTTTACGTACGCGTAGCACGTGTCATCGATCCAGTATGTCCCGTTCGGATCCTCGATCAGAGCGTTCCTGCCGTAGGACTGCCACTCGTTTTCATGGACCTCGTAATAGGCGTCCAGCCCGTCACAGATGGGGACATACTCAGGCAGGGGGAACGTGTCAAGGACGTAGTATACGCAGTCCGAGAGCTCGTGACCACCGTACTCGAACATCAGCTGATCGCTCATGCAGAAGTAATAATGGCCTTCCGCTCCGCTTTCCGCATCGGTGCCGCCGGATGGGTCATCCCACGTCACATCGACCTGGTACCACGTGCCGTCGATGCGGATGATGTTCCAGGTGTGGTTCATGATGTCGCTTTCCAGCTTTTTCGCCTCGATGCCGGCCATTTCGCACAGCATCATGTACGCCCTTGTATACCCCTCGCACACGCCGTAACCGCGCAGCATGATGTCTGGGCCGTAGTACTCCATATCTAAATCGTAGTAGGCGTGGGTCGTCAGGTAGTCGTGCAGATTCAGCGCGGTGTGCCAGTCGTCCTCGGCGAGGCACTGCTGAACAATCCGTTGAGCCTGATACTCCAGCGAAGCCGTCGCCGGACCCTCTACAGAGACCTCGATGCCATCCATATCGTCGATGGATCTGGTGCTCTTGTTGTACAGGTACACAAAAAAGCCGTAATGGCCGGTATAGTACAACTGGATGCCGTTAAATGTCCGGTCGGACGTCTTGATGCTTTGGTATACGAGCGCGTTGTCGTGGTCGCGGTCGAGGACGACGTACGAAAACAAGTAATTGCTGGGATCCCTGTCGACGCTCACGGTGAACTGGCCCGGGTCGGTGAGCGTCGGCGTGCGGACGCACTTGATCGTGACCTGCGCGTAGGCCCGGTTGCGTACACCCCCGGCCCACTCCCGGGTCTCTTTGATCTCGTTCCACCGGGTATTCGTCTGGCCGCCGGCCAGCGCGGTGCCCATCAGGCACATCAGCGCCAGTGCGATAAGCAAGGCCATTATCAATTTTTTCATATTATATCGTCTCCTCAGATCGTTTATTTCAGAGTTTCTGACTTTAACACGATGCTCGCCGTTTGTCAACGTACTTCCTGTGAAAATGCGGTCGGCGTTGTGATAGGACAGACAAAGACAACGCCCCTGAACGCCACGGTGCAGTGACGATGCGTAAAGGGATGTCGATACTTCACCGAGGAAATAAACATGACTAAAGCATACGACCACAACAGTCTTGCCTGCGGACATTGGGTTTATTATCTTCCGGAAGAGGGAAAAATGATCCAGTAGACAAGTTATAACGGAAACGGTCATCGTCCGTATTTCTCAAAATCCTCTATTGTTCCATCAAAAACGTTCATGTCGACAAAACGCTCTTCTCCAACGTATCCGTTCAAATGAACGCGATTGGAATACTGCCAAAACTTCCATTTAATTTCTTCTCGGGGCGATCTGTATACCGAACGAATCCAGATGTCGTAATCCGAGAATGCCTTGGCCATACAATCCATATAAAACGCCTCAGTTGTATAGATTACGGGGCGCATGCCGTATTCGGCTTCAATGGCATTCAACCAATCTTTTATTTCGGCGGTGGTCTCATCACTGTCCATTAAAGTTCTGTATCGACCATACGGTTCAACATCGATGACGGGCGGCAGCATACCGTCGATGACGGGAACGGTTCGGATAAAGTTTTCGGACTGCTTGAGACCAGATGATTCGAAGCTGAAAAAATGGTACGCTCCGGCTCGAAGCTTCGTGCCTTTCACATTCTCCCAATTTGTTTGAAATTCGCTGTCTTGATAGGAAGAGCCTTCAGTTGCCTTGATATAAGCGAACATTATACCTTGATCTTGCAGGAGATTCCAATCAATGCTGCCCTGATAGTGGGAAACATCCACACCTCTTACCGGAAAAGCATCTTTGGACGGCCTGTTCAGCTGAATGATGCCATTAAATATCAATGCGGCAATGACAGCCAGTATAAGGATTGGAAGAATGCCGAGCATCCATTTTTTCATACATTTCGTTCCCCTTTTTACTCCGGCAGACGCCAGACGTTTTGCATGATGCGGGACTGTCCGTCCGTGTTCTCATAGTATATGGTCAGGAGGGACCCGTCTTTCAATTCGACCGTGGCGGGATACCCAAGATCCCCGCTTTGGCCGCCCGCGTCCAGCACGTAATCCGTATCCCATGTCTCTCCCCCATCCCTGCTCAGCATCAGGCGGATTCCGTAAGGCGCTTCCCGATAGCCGTATACGGAAATCAGAGTCCCGCTGGAGTGCCGCAGCAGATGGGCAGGTGAACCGCCAAGGTCGCTAAGCAGCTGCGCCGGTCTGGAGAATGTCTTTGCGCCATCTGTGGAAACGCTCTGGTATACCGTGAAGAATCGGCGCTCCCTGCCGCCCTGCACACGGATGTGGACGATGATCTTCCCGTCCGGCAGCTGAATGCCGTGCGGTTCGCAGCTCATGAGGATACCCTCCTCGCCGCATATGTTCTCGATGGATGCGCGGTAAGTGAAGTCATCCCCGTCGGCATCCATATACCAGCACTCGATAAACGGCTTGCTGCCGTCGTCAAACTCGTCGTTTCCGTCGAAGCGGCGGCCGATGTACAATAAAGACCCATCGTTCAGGCGGCAAGGGCCGTGCGGCGCGGTTACCGGACTATAACGGACTTTCCCGAAAGTATAGCCTCCATCCTCGCTCAGGCAATACGTGGATCCCACATAGCGGTCCGGGTTGCCAAGGGCGTCCACATAATCGATATACGCGTCAATCAGGCGCGCCTTCGCCCACACAATGGGCGAGGCGTCCGCGTGCCGACGCGCGTTGACCTTGCGCTGAAACGCCGTCGTGTTGTTAAACGACGTGAAAATAACGCGTCTGTTCCCGAAGGGGACGATGCTGCTGTCACGGTCGTCCAGCGGGGTGTCGATGACGGCGGCCGGCCGCGTCCAACTCTGTCCCTCATCTCTGCTGTATGCGATGACCGCTTTGCCGAAGGGACAGACGTGCTCCAGCCGATATCCGGAGGCCGCCATGGCGAGGACGCCGTCGAGCAGGCGCGTGATGGACGGCCACCCGAAGTAATAGAACGGGCTGTCGGGATTCGCGCAAAGCACCGTCTTGGGGCTGGTGTTCACCGTTTTCATCATGACTCCTCCTCATTTCGTCGGGCATTTCCGATCAAAGCCAATGCTCATTTATTATATACCCCGTCATGCCGGTTGACAATCAATAATGCATACAGCGGTTGACACATCTCTTTAACTTGTGATATAAGCTGATTGAAACCACTTGTGTTGGGGGGCAGCATAATGCTGATGTCAAAAAAGGCCGGAATACGCAAATACCTCGAGGCGAGCGGACCAGATAATCGTTCAACCTTCAGGCGGCTGTTGTCCGATTATCTTGACGGAAAGCTGTCTACAAAACTGCAACAGATTGGCCTCGACAAACCGGAGATCACCATCGATTTTCTTGAAGAATACAAGTGCATCAACATTCAGGGAAAATGCAAACGAAACTATGTCGACATTCAGATTGAGGAAACCGAGTTCAGCATCGGCTGTGATCCGATCGAGCCGGACGACCATGAATACTATCCTTTGGAAGACTATGATTCGTTCTTCGCGACAGTCTCTCAGAAACTCAATGTGTTATAAAAACCAGGTCAGCTCCGCCGCCTACGAGTCATGTTCCCCGATAAGTCATTTATGAAAAGGCGTCTCCTCCACGGAAGAGACGCCTCAATCTATAATGTGGCCGATGAATCAGCAGCCGCCCTGACAAATCCCTGAGAATACCAGCGACTACGAATTACATATACAGACGTTGCTTTCAGCGCTGATCGTCGATGAGCGCAAGGGTATTGATCATGCGATCGAACCGCGCGCCGAACCCTTCGGCGCTTTCAACGGTGTAATGCTCCGTCGCAATGACACAGCCATCGCCCGCGGGGATGACATACACCGTCTGAAGCGTATTATCCGAGCGCTGGCTGTCTTTGCTAATGGCGTCTATGCGCGTGCAGCTGCCCACGCCGTCGAGCGCGGACGGCTCTGACGTAACGACATAGTCCTCTGACAGCGTCTTAGCGATAGACGCGACCGCGGTCTCCGCATCCGCCGGATCGCGGGTCACTTCGAGATAATTCACGGGATGATCCGCATCCTCGCCCACGGCGACGAAGCATTCGCGATCCGTTTCACTGCGCCGCGTGAAGGTCTCGTATTCATACTCCATCTCAAAGCCGATCGTATCGTTTGCGACATGCTCGTACCTGACCGTCTCCTCCATGCCTTCAAGCGTGATGATCGTTTCAAAGCGGTCGCCATCCTGTCTTGCGCAGCCGGCATGAATCCATCCCAATCCGCTGCGCATGCTGACGAGGATCCATTCTCCCTCCTCCTTCAGGATGGGCAGGAAGGTGTCCGGATCCATAATGACCGTATTCGCGTCAAGAATAGCGATCCTGGGGGCCGCCGTGTCGTTCCACGCGTATACGGGCGTCGCCGTATCCGTACGGTACCAGGCAGGATCGACGATAATGTATTCGGTCTCAACCCATCCTGACAGCGAGTCTTCAGAATCGCCGAGAACGCAGCGCGCCCATCCGTCCGACTGTTCCGTCACGATGATAAGATCCCGGAATTGCAGCGTTGTCACGACCTCGGAAGAAGCGTCCGGCTCCTTATGCACAGGCAGGCCGTCATAAAGCGCTACGGTCGTAAGGCCGATCTGGCCAAAGCCAAAGGGCGGGAGTTTTTCAGCGTAAACCGTCGCGGTGCTTCCGATGAGAAGAACCAGCGCGGTCAGTATCGCCAGCCATGCGTGTTTTTTCATGTTCAGAGTGCTCCTTTTTTATCATTTATCTTTTTAGACGCCGATAGCCGAGCTGGGTTCCGCCGCGGCATTGTAAATATCACGCGACACCCTAGCAATTAAAAAACAGTGTTTCATAAAAACTCAGACGACGGCCTCATAATAACTGGAAAACGGCAGCTGTTTATGATATGATTGTTCAGGAACTGCGGATATCTGACAGGATCAAGGAGGGCTGACCATGAAAGCAGAAAAGATCCTTTCCGCGCTTCTCTGTCTCATGGCGCTGTTCATGGTTCATACTGCGGCGTACGCGGATTTCACTGTGGGAAAAGATTTGGATCCAGCGCAAATCACGGACTTTTACTGCGTGATCGACGAATCCACATACCCGCCTACATTCCTGCGATACCATTATTACACGGCTGATGGGAAATGGTATCTCTACCACGAGACGCGGATGGGCGAAGATTGGCCCCTTAACGAGGAAGATATCGTCCATTCAGGGACGGTCAGCCTTACGGATGAAGACAAGGCCGCGCTGTTTGTCTGCCTGAACGGCGGAACAGTACGCGCCACAGACGGCGATGAGCTCACTGACGGCGACGACGGCCCGTGGTGCTGTCTTTACCGGACGGACAACCCGGAAAACCCGCAGGAATACCGTTTTGCTTCGCCCGCGCAGCGTTCGGCGTTTGAGTCGCTCTGTGCCGGACTCGCGCAGAACCATGTCATGGCGCGATTCTTCTTTACACGCGGGGGATACGCAATGCCCCAGACGTACGAAGTCTTCATGAAACAAGGCCGGTACTTCATTCAGGAAAACGGCGGAAGCGTCCACCCTCTCGACGCCGACCTGGTCGACGAACTACTGCGGATCATTGACCAATGCGACGTCGAATCCTGGGACGGCTTTGATGAAAGCGACCCGTACGTTCTTGACGGAGAGGATTTTTCTCTCAGCGTGACGTTTGCGGACGGCATGAATGTCAGCGCTTATGGCAGCAACGCCTTCCCTGAACACTATCGGACCTTCTGCGCCATGACCGACGCCATCTTCAGCAGGAACAGGACAAGGTATCTCGCCGGCGCCTATCGTCACGAGGAGAGCGGCGGCAGCCTGACCCTCACGCTACACGAAGACGGCACCTATGTCCTCTGTGACGCCGCCTCGGATCAGGACCTCAGCGCAGGAACCTGGGAAGCCTTCATGGGCGTCATCTACATGACAGACCGGCAGGACGAAGACGCCGTATATCAATTCGGCGTCGATGACGACACGCTGATCTTCTTGTGGTCTGACTCCACGCCTCTGCCGGACACAGTCGTACCGTATGGGAGCCAGTTTGTCCGGATCGAGCAGATAGTCGAATAAAGGACGAGTGTAAACTGCGTTTTGAAAAGGATAATGCTTTTGATCGCGGCGTTTATCTGCCTGAACGCTGTGTTAATAATGAGCGGATATGCAGAACAGGCGCATATCTTCAATACGAACGGGTCCGCCATGCTGGTCGACGACAGCGGGTCATTGCTCATCGGCCCCGGACTTTTCAGCGACCTTGTGCCGCTGGACGGGCAGGGGCTGTATGCCGCCATGCCGTCCGACGGGACGCTGTGGGCCGTCGTCAACGCCCGTGGCGACAGTTTGACGGGCTTTGATTATTCGCGTCTTGAATACGACGGAGGCAGAATTATCTTCTGCCGCGAGGGCATGTGGGGCGTCATGAACGCGGACGGCGAGGCCGTCATCGACGCGCAGTATACGAGCATCGTTCCGGCGGGAAACGGCAATTACCTTGCGCTGCGCACTTATCCGCTTGACGACCTGCCCGACACGCTCTGGCTTGTCGGCCCCGACGGCGCGGCGTCAGAATGCGAAAGCGCCGCCGTCATGCCGCTCAATCCGGTTTCCGACGGCATGATGCCCATCATGGATTCACTGGGCCGATATGGCTATGTCGCTCCAGACGGTTCATACGCCATCAAGCCATATCTCGTCTATGGAGGCGCGTTTCAGAACGGACGGGCCGTCGCGGCAACCGACGAGGGCTTCGGCCTCATTGATACGACGGGGAATTGGGTCATCGCCCCCGGTTACGACAGGATCGAGATGTGTCCCGCGCCAGGCATGCCCGTGATCGCCGTCACGAAAGGGCGGGTCGATCTCATCGACCCGAAAACCGGCAGAGGAATAAAACGCTTCCGAGGTTCTGAAGCCGACGCGGCCTTTGCCGGAAACGCCGTGCTGCTCCGCCTGGACGGCGAGCTATCCCTCGTTGACGCCATAGGCGACACCCTGTATTCGGCCCCTCACGACGCGGTCTGGCTGCATTACGAAAACGGCTCCGTCATCGTCGAAAGAAGCCCGTCCACTGAAAAGCCCTTTGCCGCTCTGCTCGCGGGCGGGCGTGAAAGCGAACCCTTTCAATACATGACCTTTGCCGGAACCGCGGAGGAAAACATGTATTATATCTGCGCGTCTTATGAGACGACGCCTGTCAGCTATGAGGCATATGGTCTTACGTTTTACGACGAAACACCGGGTACGCGCCGCTATCGCCTCATGGACAGCGAAGGCGTCATCCTTGACGGAGAATACGCGAGTCTGACCCGAACCGCCGAGGCCGTGCTCACAGCGGAGACTGACAGCTGGATCGGCCTGATCCGCCCGGACGGGAGCGTCATCATCCGCCTGGATAAGGAGGAATAATCCGTTGTCAGATACCAAGACTGCCGTCCATAGAATCACAAGGCGAAGTCGACGTATGCGACGCCGCATAGAGGCCGTCATCTCAATCATCGTCATGACGTTTCTGGCTCTGACGCTCTGGGACGTACTGAGCGCTCTCACTTTCACGGATATGTTCGGGCAATCGTCATATAATACGTACACGCTTCAGGCTCTCGCCTGGCGGGAAGGACGGCTGTCACTGGGCCGTGATTACCCGTGGCTGGAGCTCGCCGTTTACCAAGGGGACTACTATGTCAGCTTCCCTCCTGTACCGACGATACCTGTCTGGATTCTGACATATGTCTTCGGCGCCGCGACGCCCGATAATCTTCTGATAAAGCTGTATGCCCTTTTCGCGATGTACGCTGTATATTTCACACTCGTCCGTCAAAAATACAGCGCCGCTTCAGCGGCGCTGACGGCTTTTTCCGTATGCTTCTGCGGGTCGGCGATGGCGCTGTCCACTCAGGGCGCCGTATGGTACCAGGCCCAGATGACCGCGCTTATGACGATGTGTCTGAGCATTCTGTGGCTCAGATCCGGGCATATCACGTGGTCTCTCTTTGCCTATGCCCTGTCGGTGGGATGCCGTCCCTTTAACGCGGTGTACGGCCCTCTGATCATGTTCATATGGTGGCGCGGCGCGCGCGATCCCTCGGATCCGCCTGCCCTCGCCCTCAAAAAAACCGTTTCCGGTTTATGGAAAGGCATCGCGCTCGGGCTGTGCGTCGCTGGCGGCATGGCATGGTACAACGTGGCGCGCTTCGGAAATCCGTTTGAATTCGGGACGTCATATCTGCCGGAATTCATGCGCAGCGCGCACGGAGAATTCTCCCTGCATCATCAGATGAGCAACATCAGGGATTTCGTCTTCGGGCTGCCGATCGCGCGCGGCGTGGACGGCGCATGGACGCTTAAGATGTTCGGTTTCAGCGTCTTCCTGGCCAATCCGATGCTCATGTGGCTACTTTCCGCCATCATAGCCGACGCTGTTGCCCGCCGCATGACGGCGGAAAAGGCCTTCCTGTGCGCGTGCTTCATGGCGCAGCTGTTTCTTCTCCTCCTGCACCGTACGTTCGGCGGGCTGCAGTTCGGCGCGCGCTACGCGGTCGACCTGATCCCCTACGCCGTCTTATACATGACGTTGACGAAGCGCCGCCGCGTGAGCGTCGGCGAATGGATCGCGTATCCTCTGGGCATATGCCTCTCGGTCATCGGCGTGGCGCTCGTACACATCTGATCTCAGTGGTACATCGACCGCGAGACGTAATCGCTGCGCAGGATGGCATATAAATCGACGTCGACATAAGCCCCTTTGTTCATGAGGCGCTGGCGCAGCGTTCCCTCGAATTGCATGCCGCACTTTCGCATCACGGCGCCGCTGGCCGGATTTGTGATCTCATGCTGCGCCTCCACCCGATTGAGGTGAAGCGTATCAAACGAATAGGCGATCACGGCCTTCAGCGCCTCCGTCATCAGGCCCTGGTTCCAGCACGGCCGGGCCAACGAGTACCCAACCTCGGTGGAACGATGCTCGGCCTGAAACCACATATAACCTATCGTGCCCACGATGCGGCCCGTCTGCTTCAGTTCGATGCCCCAACTAGACGCGTCGCCGAAGCGATAGTGTCTCATCATGCTCCTGATATACGATCGGCTCTCTGAAACGGACTTGTACTCATCCCATAAAACATGGCGAGCCACCTCCGGATCGCGTCCGTATTCGAACACATCCTGCGCGTCCGCCATGACCAATCGGCGAAGCAGCAGTCGGTTCGTCTCAAGCGGTTCCGCGTAAAACGGAATATCCGCGTCAAAAAAGGACATTTATATTCCTCTCTTCGCTACACGTTTCCAAATCGGTCACACTGTTTTCATATCGGCCAGCGCGAGCATCAGCCGGTCCAGCGCTATTTCTGGGCGGATCCGGCCGCTCTTGAGGGCGAAATCCGCGTCCACGCAGGCCTGATAACCCTGCCGAAGGGACTCGACGGAAAACCGCGCGGCCTGTTGAGCCGCTACTCTGAGCACGTTCTGACGCCACTCAAACCGGCGTTCCATTTCCTGAAGCGAAATCCCCTCGCTGCGCAGAAGGCGCACGCTCGTCAATATGCGCAGCTGACGCTCCAGCATGGCGATGACGGCGTATGGTGATTCTCCTCGAAGGAGCATGCCCTTCAGCAGCGTCTCAGCCTGCGCCGGCCTACCGAGCATCAGCGCGTCGATCATCTTGAAGACCGTATACTCCGCAGACGGCGTGACGATGCTCTCAACATCCTCTACCGTGATCTCGCGTCCGTCGACGTAGGCGCACAGCTTCTGTATTTCATTGCGAAGAACCCGCAGATCCTTCCCCGCGATCGAGGTCAGCTGCGCGACGGCGTCGATACCCATGCTGCAATTCAGCAGGCGGACTTCCTTCTGGCACCAGCGCAGGAGTTCGATCGCGCTCAACTCGCCGAATTCCACGTATTCGGCGACCTTTTCAAGCGCTTTTCCGCAAACCTTCTGACCGCTCGGTTTGTTCTCGCTGACAAAGATCAGGCAGACTGTCTCCGGGATCCGACCGAGCCACTGGGCCAATCGGCGCGCGTCGTCCGACGCGCTGTCCCGCGAGCCGCCGTCGTCCTCTTCGGATGGTGCGCCGTCAGGCGCGTCGACGGTGGCGTCACCCTGCCTTTTTTTCTGGTTTTTCGACGGCGACGTCAAAAACGGAGAATTCTTGATCAGCACGAGCCGCCTGTCCGCCATCAGAGGAAAGGTCTCCCCCGCCTCGATGATCTGGGACGCGGGGACTTCGCCCTCAAAGACAACCCGGTTGAGATCCTCCAGCCCTTCGGGAAGGATCCTATCCTCTATCGCCTTTATGGCGCTGTCAAGAATCAGCGTTTCCCTGCCGTAAAACGCGTACGCCCGCGCGATCTGGCCCGCGGCGACGGCCTTAAAGAGTTGATCCCTCGTCATTTTCTGCCATCCAGAGCCTTCTGCGCCAGAAGCAGGGCACAGATCGACTTCGCGTCGTCAATTTGGCCGGTCTGACACATCGTCACAGCCTGAGAGAGCGGCATTTTTACCAGATTGAGGAACTCGTCATCGTCAGGCTGCGCTTCCCCCTGGCGCAGATCCTCCGCCAGGTAAAGAGAGATGAGCTCGTCCGTGAAACCGGGCGTCGTGATGATGTCGCTGAGGTGTGTCCAGGTATCGGCCTCGAGGCCGGTTTCTTCTCTCAGCTCGCGCCGCGCCGCAAGCAGGCGATCCTCCGCCTTGCTGTCCAGCTTGCCGGCCGGTATCTCAAGCACGACACGGTTTACCGCCGCTCTGAACTGACGGACCAGGGTCACCTGCCCGTCCGTGTCCAGCGGCACGATGGCCGACGCGCCCACATGCCGGACGACTTCACGGATGGCTTTTTCACCGTTGGGCAGCGTGACGTTCATCTTTCCGACTTTTACGAGATGTCCTTCAAAGACACGTTCCTCATCCAGTATGGTTTCAATGATGGACGAATCGTTGACAGCGTTCATGAGCTGACTCCTTTCTTCGCACAGCGTCCAAAACCGCGCTCTATGCTCTTATGATAACACAACGGCCCCCAGTACACAAGCCTCAGCGCGGCATCATGAGCGTCATCTTTCATGGAACTATTATTTTTAGTGATTGCAAATGCGCTCCGGCTGGTGTATAATAAAGATAAACCAAATCTGTGAGGGGGTATTTCACATGATACAGGTCATCCTCGGGAACAAGGGCAGTGGCAAGACGCTCAAGCTGATTTCTTTGGCGAACGATGCGCTTAAGGATGAGAGAGGCAACATTTTCTTCATCGACAGCCATAATCGTCATATGTACGACCTTCACCGAGATATCCGCTTTGTCAACGGCAGTGAATACGGCATCGATTCCGCTGAAATGTTCTACGGCATGATCTGTGGAATGATTTCCGCCAACTTCGACATCACGCTCATCGTCGTGGACGGACTGTTAAAAATGCTCCCGCCAGAGGTGACCCCCGACAAGCTGGAAAACCTTTTCAACCGGCTGGCTCAGCTCAGCGACCTGCACGGCGTGCGGCTCGTCATCGGCGTGAGCGGCGACGCGGACGCCCTGCCGGAATTCATCACCAAATACGCCGTTTGATCGGCGCATAGCTCTACGTCTCAGAGCTGTTGCAGACGGATTCTTCTGCAGCAGCTCTTTTGCGTATCGAAGCGTTTTCTTATCACTCACGACCCTTGCCCCGCGCCGGACGTCATTCATCGATAAGGACGGTCTTGTTATGCAAAAAACCATGGTCCGCGACCTGACCCACGGTCCCGTCGTGCCACTGCTTTTCCGATTCGCGATGCCTCTCTTTATATCAAACGCGCTCCAGGCCGTATACAACCTGGTGGACATGGTTGTCGTCGGGAACTGTATCGGACAGACGGGCATGTCTGCCGTATCTATCGGCGGCGATATACTGCATCTTCTGACCTTCATCGCCATGGGGTTCTCCTCGGCGGGTCAGATCATCATCGCGCAGGCCGTGGGGCAGCGCCGGCCCGACGCCATTCGAAAGACCATCGGCACGATGTTCACACTGCTTTTGGGTGTGTCCGTCGTCATATCCATCGTATGCTTTGCACTGCGATATCAGATCCTTGGCTGGCTCAACACGCCCGCAGAGTCGCACGCCTTCGCCATGGACTATACCCTCACCTGCGTCTGCGGCCTGCCTTTCATCTATGGATACAATATCGTCAGCGCCATCCTGCGCGGCATGGGCGACAGCAAACGGCCATTTGTGTTCATAGCCGTCGCCGCCATTCTGAACATCATACTCGACGTCGTCTTTGTCAAGTTCTTGGGAATGGAGGTCTTCGGCGCGGCGCTGGCGACGGTCATCGGTCAAGGCGTCAGCTTCATCGCGTCGATCATCTATCTTTACCGACAGCGGGACGCCTTCGGCTTCGACTTCAGGCCGGCCAGCTTTCGCGTCGACAGGGACGCCTTCAGCCGCCTGATGGCCCTGGGCATACCGATGGCGATCCAATCCGCGGCGATCAATCTTTCGAAGATCGTCCTCGCCTCCTGGATCAACGGCACGGGCGTACAGAACTCCGCCCTTTCCGGCGTGTACAATAAGATCAATATGATCTGCGGCGTGATCTCGCAGTCCTTCACGACGGCGGGCAGCACCATGGTCGGCCAAAATCTTGGCGCGCGCATTTCTTCTGCTGTGTCTTGCGGGGCTGCGCCGATCTTGTTTTTTCCGGTGACATAAGCGTGCCGCTTATATTCACCTGGACGCTCTCCCGGCTG
>JAFRLF010000120.1 GCA_017431365.1 Clostridia bacterium
ACTTCAGCGCCAGGAGAGAAGCACCGTTTTCGATGTCGCGGTTATCGTCCTTTTTGTAGCGGTGCCCCTGCGGAAAGATGCCCAGCACGCCGCCTTCCTTGAGTACGCTGAGCGAGGCGCGCATCGCGTGCATGTCCGTGCCGCCCCGATCTACGGGGATGACGCCCAGGTTGGAGAAAAACCATTTGAGGATCCGGAATCTGAACAGTTCCTTTTTGCCAAGATAGGTGATCTTTCTGTTCAGCCCGCAGACGATAAACGCCGGATCGAAGTCAGACACATGATTGCTGACCAGAAGGACGGGCCCTTCGGCGGGCACGTTTTCCTTTCCGGTAATCTTGTAGGGAAAGAACATGTGCAGTAGCGGGATGACGATGGCCCTGACGACCCTGTAAAATCTGTTTGCCTTCATGACTTGCCCTCCAATGCGGCAGCGGCGAGACCGCAAATCCGGTCGATGACCTGCTCGAGCGTCATATCGCTGGAGTCGATAAGGACGGCGTCGTCCGCGGCTTTCAGAGGCGAGGCGGCCCGAGTCGAGTCGTCGTGATCTCGCTGGGCCATTTCACGGGTCAGCTGATCTAGGGGGACATCCTGCCCCTTTGATTTCAGCTCGAGAAAGCGCCGCATGGCCCGGGCTTCGGGCGAGGCCGTGAGGAATACCTTCAGCTCAGCGCGGGGCAGCACCTTTGTCCCGATGTCGCGCCCGTCCATGACGACGCTCTGCGTCAGGGCGATCTGCTGCTGCCGCATGACCAGGAGACGGCGCACCTCGGGCACGGCGGATAC
Source organism: Clostridia bacterium (assembly GCA_017431365.1). GTDB lineage: Bacteria > Bacillota > Clostridia > Christensenellales > Aristaeellaceae > Firm-10. The sequence goes on from JAFRLF010000120.1 coordinate 790, forward strand.
GGCTGACGCGGCGGCGCTGACGGCGTTTTCACGGATGGCTGTCGAAACGTCCTCTCCATCAAGGAGCATCTTTTGCCCGCCGTTTTCATATGCGACTTCGATGTTGGCATTGCCGGCGCGGGCGGCGACCTCGGCGGCGTCGTGGGGATCTACGCCCTGTCTGAGCATGTACAGCGCCATCGCCCTGTACATGGCGCCGGTGTCGAGATAGATGGCGCCGAGACGCTTTGCGACCTCGCGCGCGGCGGATGATTTCCCCGCGCCTGAAGGCCCGTCGATCGCTATGGAAAAGATTCTGCCCGTCTTATTCTCGCTCATGCTCGCTTTCCTCCTCCCGGACGGCGGAGCCGTCCGCGGCTTTCAGGTAGTTGGCGGCGCTCTCGCCGGCCAGAGCGCAAGCTGGATCTCGTCGCCGTCCTTCCATTCGCGGTCCAGCGTGACGTAGCCGTCCACGGGCCTGACCTCGACGGCCTCGCCGTACACGCACAGCGCGGCATTGCGGCACCAGCCGGGTATGCGCAGCTTCAGCGCCTTGCGCACGGGCGCATTGACCGACACGCGCATCGCGACGTCGCCCTCCCACGGGTAGTTCGTGGTCACGTCCAGTCTGAAGCCGTCCAGCGTGACAGCGCCGCCCACGTACAGGTGGACGTACACGTCGTCGCCGTTCACGGAGCAGACGTAGTCCTCGAGAGAGCTGATCAGGCGGATGATGTTCGGCGGGCAGCAGGCGCAGCCGAACCACTTCTGCCTCTCGACCTTCACGTGATGCTTGTAGTAGTCCTTCTGGCTCGCCTCCGGAAGCACCTCCAGCGGGTTGACGTAGAAGAACTTTTTGCTGTCCAGCTGCATGCCGCTGATGACGCCGTTGTAGAGGGCGCGCTCCATCACGTCGGCGTATTCGGCCCTTGCCGACAGCGTGAGCATGCGGCGGGCGAAGAACACCAGGCCGATGGC
>JAFRLF010000121.1 GCA_017431365.1 Clostridia bacterium
AGGAAGGCCATCATCGCGCGGTCGGTGGAGTTGCCGCCGACGATCTCCTGTCCGGAGACGGTGGCGGAGTTGTTGATGCCGATGCCGGTGATGACGTCCGTCTGCATGCCCATGGGCAGGTCGTGCAGTTTGGTAAAGATGTGCTGGTTGCCGGTCGCGAGCTCCACGACGGAAAGGCGGCCCTCGGTGATGGTGCCGGTCTTGTCGGTGAACAGCAGCGACAGGCTGCCGGCGGTCTCAAGGCCGTTGATCTTGCGCACGAGGACGTTGTCCTTGATCATGCGGATGCTCTGGAAGGAGAGCAGGATGCTCGTCAGCATGGGCAGGCCTTCCGGCACGGCGCAGATGATGATGGTCACGGCGACGGTCACGGCTTCGATGATCAGGCCGATCCACCCGGCGAAGACGCCCGGGCCGCCCTCGGCGCCATAGGCCGCGACGCTGCCGTTGAGGATATTGACCAGAATGACGCCGATGACGATAGCCGCAGCGCCGATGTAGCCGAAGGTGGAAATCTGCTTGGCGAGCTTTCCGAGCTTGACCTGCAGGGGCGTCGCGCGGGTATCCTCCTGGACCTCCAGGGCCAGCTGGCCGAACAGCGTCTTGTCGCCGACGACCTTGACCTCCATATAGGCCTCTCCGCCGCAGACCACGGTGCCGCGGTAGGCGTAGTGGGTGTTCAGAAGGTCTTTGATCTCATATGCCGCGTTGTCGGTGTTGGGGCACTTGCGCGCCTCCTCGGTTTCGCCGTTCAGAGCGGCCTGGTCGACCATGACCTCGCCTTCGACGATCTCGCCGTCGGCGGGCAGTTTATCGCCGGCCTGCAGATAGATGATGTCGCCCACGACGACTTCGCTGACATGCATTTCGTGCAGCTGTCCGTCGCGGAGGATCTTGGTCATTTCCTTGGACTCTTCCTCGGCTTTCAGGAGGCCGGCTTTGCCCTCCTGCTTGTGCTCGGAGACCGAAGATACGCCGTTGGCCAGCAGAATGGCTACGAGCACGCACACGGGCTCGTACCATTCGGCGCGGCCCATCAGCCACAGGATGATCTGCACCGCCAGGGCGACGAGCAGGATCATGATCATCGGATCCTTGAAGCCCGCGAGGATCTTTTTCCAGAGCGGATCCGGCGGGATCTGAGTCAGTGTGTTGGAGCCGTTTTTGCGGCGGCTTTCCTCGACCTGTTGCTGGGTCAAGCCTTTCAGATTCATGGTGTTTGTCCTTTCCGGCGCATCGCGCGCCTCGCGCTTGTTCAGGGCTGTCAGATAGAATTTATCACGTCGTGCCCTGTAAATCAATTTGATAGCCGACGGATTAATCCATTTCTAATCCGACAGGCGTTTATGGGAATGAGGGTCAGTCGGAGGGGACGTTTAAAAGCCGCTGCATGAGCGGCACGTATCTGTTTTCATCGCCGGACGTCATGAAGACGACGCTTCCCTCGCGCTCGCGGCGCAGCAGGCCTCTTTCTGAGAGCAGGCTTTCAAGCCGGCGAGCCGTGCCGTCGTTCCCGTCGACGAGGGGCACATCCGGCAGCAGGCGACGCAGGGCCTTTTTAAGAAACACATAGTGCGTGCATCCGAGGACCACGGCGTCCAAGCGGACGCCCTTGTATTCCGACAGGACGCCGCGAAGGTATTCCATCAGATCGTCGCTCTTGAGTTCGCCGCGCTCGACGAATTCCATCAGCCCGGGGCAGGGACGGATGACGGCGTGTTCGCCGTACAGGGCGTTCAGACGCTGGAACTTGCTCTGCCGCAGCGTCGCGGGCGTCGCAAGCACCAGGATCGCGCCGCCGTGCCACATAAAGGAGGCCGGCTTCAGGGCGGGTTCCATGCCCACGACGGGGATGGTCAGCCTTTCGCGCAGCGTGCTAACGGCGGCCGAGGTCGCCGTGTTGCAGGCGACGACCAACGCCTTGATCTCATATGACAGAAGCACGTCGGCGACATGCAGGGCCAACGTGCGTATGCTGTCTTCGTCTTTTGTCCCGTACGGCGCGTTGAGACAGTCGCCGTAGTATATGAACTTTTCATGGGGAAGGCGGCGCACCAGTTCTCGCAGAACGCTGACGCCGCCTACGCCGGAGTCGAAAACGCCGATTGGGCTCTCAATATCCATAGCGGCCGGTCAGTCGTCCTCTTCCTCGTCCTCGGGCAGTTCGGCGTCATGGTAGACGGCCTGGGTGTCGTCGTAATCGTCGAGCTCGTCGATGAGGCGCTGTACCTTGGCGGCCACTTCGGGATCCGTGATGGGGGTCGTCGTGGTGGGGATCATGCGGCGCTCCGCTTCGAGGAAGATGCAGCCGGATTTCTCCAGGGACTCACGGACCTCGGAGAAGGAGCCGGGATCGGTGTAGATCACAGCCGTGCCCTCGCCGAACTCGACGTCGTCCGCGCCGGCGTCCAGAGCCATTTCCATCAGCGTGTCCTCGTCGAGGCCCTTGCTGTTGTCAATGACGATAACGCCCTTGTGCTCGAACTTCCACGACACGCAGCCGGTGGCGCCGAGGCCCTTGCCGAACTTGTCGAACAGATGGCGGATCTCGCTGGCCGTACGGTTGAGGTTGTCGGTGACGATATCCACGATCACGGCCACGCCGCCGTCGCCGTATCCTTCGTAGGAGATCTCCTTATAGGTCGCGCCGCTGCCCTCTCCGGCCGCCTTGGCGATGGAGCGCTTGATATTGTCGTTGGGCATATTGTTGGCCTTGGCCTTGGCGATGACGTCGCGGAGCTTGCCGTTGGTGGCGGGGTCGGCGCTGCCGCCTTCGCGCACGGCGATGGCGATTTCACGGCCGATTTTGGTGAAGATCTTGCCCTTCTGAGCGTCGGTCTTTTCCTTTTTGTGCTTGATGGTCGTCCATTTGTTATGTCCGGACATGAAGTTCAGCTCCCTGATCTAAGATTAGAATAAAACTCATTATCCCTATCGTAAATATTACCACATATCGCGCTCATGCGCAAGGATTCGGGCGCGGGATAACGCGACTTTTTCCCGATTTTTGCATTGAATGGAGCATGTTTCGCGTTGAGACGGTTGCTGCACACGGCGCGCGGGGCGAAGACCTTTTTCAGGCGCGACGGGCAACTTTTGAAATCGCTTATTGTTTGTTGACATATACTTTTTTCTAAATCTTCCGTTGCTCCCCGAACAGGCATGTGGTATAATCATACGCAGATTCATGAGACGCCCGCAGGACGCCGCCGTGAATGAGTGGGCTGAAGTTAAAAGAAAGGATTTGTCCATCGATGAAAGAGCTCAAACTGGACGCTGTGACGGATAATCTGCCGCAGGTCATGTCGTTTGTTGACGAGGCTCTGGAGGCTGCGGACTGCCCGATGAAAGCTCAGATGCAGATCGACATGGCTGTGGAAGAGATTTTTGTCAACGTTTCTAGCTATGCCTATGCCCCCGGCGTCGGACCTGTGACCGTGAAGATCGGCATAGCCGACGACCCCCGCCGCGCGATCATCGTGTTCGAGGATCAGGGCGTGCCTTACGATCCCCTCGCGAAGGCGGATCCTGACGTAACCCTTTCCGCGGAAGAACGTCAGGTGGGCGGGCTCGGCATATTCATGGTCAAAAAGACCATGGACGACATGTCGTACGTCTACGAAAACAACAGCAACATTCTCACCCTGACGAAGCGGCTGTAAGCGCCGGGCGCGCCGCCGCGGGTGAAGTTGGAGATTCATGCTCGTCTGTGAATTTCAGTCAAATGTGAAATCGAACAGTATTAATGGAGGGAATAAACATGCTGAACATTAACACCAGCGCCAATGGTTCCGAACTGACCGTCACCCTTGAAGGCCGACTGGATACGACGACCGCTCCCAGCCTTGAGACAAAGCTGACGCAGAGTCTGGGCGGGGTATCGAGCCTGGTGTTTGACATGGCGGCGCTGTCGTATATCTCTTCCGCCGGGCTGCGCGTTTTGCTGAGCGCTCAGAAGACGATGAACAAGCAGGGCGACATGGTCCTCAGGAACGTGTCCGACGATGTGAAGGAGATCTTCGAAGTCACCGGCTTTACCGATATCCTCACGATCGAATAACGGGACCGCTTTCGTCATGCATTTAACCCGGATGCGCGATGTGAACCTTAAGGGAGTTTGCCGCGCTCACGAGGAGGAGTTTTACAGATGACATCAGAGAAAATCACCGTCAGCGCCGACGTTCAGGACTTGCAGAAGGCGCTGGATGAGGCGAAGAGTTTTTCGGCACGGAGCGGGCTCAAGGACAGGCAGGCGCTGCACCTCGACCTCCTTGTCGAGGAGACGCTGGGCATGGTCCGCGCCATGGTCAGCGAGTTCCAGGGCGAGATCTACTATGAAAACGACCAGTCCGTCTACCGGATCCATCTCCAGGCAAAGGCTCAGGTCAGCACGCAGAAGCGCCGTGAGCTCGTCAGCCTGTCCACGTCCGGCAAAAACGCTGCGGTCAAGGGCCTGATGAGCCGGATCGGCATCTTTCTCTCCAGCGCGGGCGATTCCATTGACGAGTACGGCGCGGAGACGCTGAACTACGGGATCATGCCCATCGGAGAGATCGACCTGCCCGTCGGCGTGTACGACATGACGCCCCTGTGGACGCTGTCCAACTACAAAAAGGTGCTCGGTCAGCAGCGAGCCGACAGCGAGAACGCGCGCGAGGCCTGGGATGAACTGGAAAAATCCATCGTCGCGAACATCGCCGACGACGTGGTCGTGGGCGTGAGCCGCGGTCATATCGAAATGATCATCTCAAAGGATTTCAGCAAGGCGACGCTCCCGATGAGGGAACGTGTGTCGTCCGTTGAAACGCCGAAGCTCTGGATCACCCAGAATGAGCGCCGCGTCTCCGTGGCCAACGAGATGGCGCAGACCTTCGCATGGCACGTCGGGCTGACCCCGCGCGAGAGCATGCACATCACCCTGCTGACCGAGGAAACGATCGGCATGGTCAGGGCGATGGCCAGAGAATTCGAAGGACAGTTGTGGATCGAAGGCGACAACATCGAAGCCCGGATCCACCTCGAAGCCGAGGCCCATATGGGCGAGGAAGAAAAACAGAAGCTCATCGCGGCGTCGACCGCCGGCAAAAACGCGGTCCCGAAGGGCTTTATGGCCAAGATCGGCACGATGATCGCCAACGCGTTTAAGATCGAGCCGGGGGATGAACTTGAGGCGTATCTCTACGACGAAATGCCTGAGTACATGCATTACGGCATGCTCGGCATCGGCATGACGGAACCTCTTCAGATGAGAGATTGGTCTCTCATGCGCTACAGGGCCGCTTATGCCAATGAGGTCAAAAAGCATCACAGTCAGGAGGCTAACGACGCCCTCGACGAATTGGAGAGCTCTATCGTCGGACGCCTGGCTGACGATGTGACCGTCGGCATCCGGGGGAACAAGGTGGAAATGGTGATCTACAAGCGCTTCGCGAGAGAAAAGTAATACGTATCTTTAGCGCTTATGTTGGGAGGTTAACTATGAATATCGGCAGAGAACGCAACGGGAACGAGCTGACGCTGACAGTCGAGGGACGCCTCGACACCAATACGGCGCCCCAGCTTCAGGCTGAGCTCGAGAAGGAATACAATTCGACGGAGAAGCTGATCCTCGATTTTAAGGATCTGGCTTATATCTCTTCCGCGGGGCTGCGCGTACTCTTGCTGGCCCACAAGACGATGAGCCAGAAGGGCGGCCTCAAAGTGCGCAACGTCGGCGACATCGTCGGCGAGGTGTTCAGCGTGACCGGTTTTGCCGATGTGCTGGATATCCAGTGACGCGGCGGAAGGGCTGATTTCTTTCGGGGCGCTGCGCGCGCCCGGCTGATATGGCATACGATCCGGTATCCACATGTATTGGAATTGTCCGCGGAGGGGTGAAGCCTCTTCGCGGACATGTGTAAATAAAGACTGTTTCAAATCAAATCAACTTGACGCTGTGGAATGGGGTGGCTATATGTACAGAATCGTCCGCAAAAAAGTGTTGAATCCCACAGTCACGCAGATGGAAATCGAAGCGCCGCTGGTCGCGCGCAAGGCCAGACCCGGACAGTTCATCATTCTGCGGGTCGACGATGAAGGCGAGCGCATCCCTCTGACCGTGGCCGGTACGGACGCGGAGGAGGGTACGGTCAAGATCATTTTCCAGATCGTCGGCAGCACGACCGAGCGCCTTAACCATAAAGACGAAGGCGAGACGATCCGGGATTTCGTCGGTCCGCTCGGCATGCCCACGCGCACGGAGAGCATCAAAAAGGTGTGCATTGTGGGCGGCGGCGTGGGCTGCGCCATTGCCATGCCCGTGGCGCAGGAGTTTCACCGCCTTGGGGCTGAGGTGACCAGCATCATCGGCTTCAGGAACAGGGACCTTCTGATCCTTGAGGACGAGTTCCGCGCCTGTTCCGACAGGCTCGTCGTCATGACAGACGACGGCAGCTACGCCCGTCAGGGCAACGTAACGGCGCCCCTGAAGGAGATGCTCGAGGCCGGAGAGACGTTTGACGAGATCATCACCATCGGCCCCCTCGTCATGATGAAATTCGTCACGCTGACGGCGAAACCCTTTGGCGTGCCCGTGACGGCGTCGATGAATCCCATCATGATCGACGGCACCGGCATGTGCGGCGGCTGCCGGCTGACCCTCAACCAGGACGGACGGCGGGTGACGAAGTTCGCGTGCGTGGACGGACCGGATTTCAACGCCTATGAGATCGACTTTGACGAAGCCATGAGCCGCTGCCGGATGTACTTTAATCAGGAGCGCCGCGCTCATGAACAGACCTGCAACCTCTTCAAAAACGCGTAGGGAGGGAGAACGAAGATGGCCATTATTCCAAGCAAACATGAAATGCCCACGCAGGCTCCCGAGGTACGCGCCCACAATTTCCGGGAAGTCGCCCTCGGATACAGCGAGGCGACGGCCCTTTCGGAGGCGCAGCGCTGCCTGAACTGCAAAAACCGTCCCTGCGTCGAAGGTTGTCCCGTCAATATTCAGATACCCGACTTCATCTCAAAGGTCAAAGAGGGAGACTACGAGTCCGCGTACAGGATCATCTCCAAGACGTCCTCGCTGCCCGCCGTCTGCGGGCGCGTCTGTCCGCAGGAGACGCAGTGCGAGGCCAAGTGCACGCTCGGCATCAAGTTCGAGCCGGTGGGCATCGGCCGGCTTGAGCGCTTCGTGGCCGACTGGCACAACGCGCAGAGCCTGTCCGCCGCGGAGAAGCCCGCGGGCAACGGGCACAGGGTGGCTGTCGTCGGCAGCGGGCCCTCCGGCCTGACCTGCGCCGGCGACCTTGCGAAAAAGGGCTATGCGGTGACGGTTTACGAGGCGCTGCATGCCGCGGGCGGCGTGTTGGTCTACGGCATTCCGGAGTTCCGCCTGCCCAAGGCCATCGTCGCCAGAGAGGTTGAAACGCTGAAGCAGCTGGGCGTCGACGTGCAGACCGACGTCGTCATCGGGAAGACGCTGACTGTCGACGAGCTGTTCGAAATGGGGTATGAGGCTGTCTTCATAGGCACGGGCGCGGGCCTGCCCCGGTTTATGGACATACCCGGCGAGAGCCTGAAGGGCGTCTATTCCGCCAATGAATACCTGACCCGCAGCAATCTCATGAAGGCCTATCTCGACGATCCGCAGACCCCGATCATGAAGGGCGGCTATGTCGCCGTCGTCGGCGGCGGCAACGTGGCCATGGACGCGGCGCGCACGGCGCTGCGGCTGGGCGCGGAACATGTATACATCATATACCGCCGGTCTATGGAGGAACTCCCGGCCCGCCGTGAAGAGGTCGAGCACGCCGAGGAGGAGGGAATCGACTTCCGGCTGCTGTGCAATCCCGTAGAGATCCTGGGTTTTGAAAACCCGGACGACCCGCGCGATCCGAGAAACGGCTTCGTCGACGGCATTCGCTGCGTGAAGATGGAACTGGGAGAGCCGGACGCGAGCGGACGCCGCCGTCCGGTGGTCATCCCCGGAAGCGAGTTTGAACTGCACGTCGATACGGTGATCATGGCTCTCGGCACGAGTCCGAATCCGCTGATCAAAAACACGACGCAGGGGCTCGAGGTCAACCGTCACGGGGGCATCATCGTCAGCGAGGACGGCCTGACCAGCAGAGAAGGCGTCTACGCGGGCGGCGATGCGGTGACGGGCGCCGCCACGGTCATCTCCGCGATGGGCGCCGGCAAAGTGGCGGCCAGGTCGATTGACGAATACCTTTCCGGGAAGTAACGGGAGGAGAGAAGAGACGATATGAGGCTGTTCCTGATGCCAAACCGTTTCACGGACGAGCAGTCGCAAAAGGCGCGGGATTGCGCGCGCGTCCTTCAATCCAGATGCGGACATGTCTGCGCGATGTCGCCTGAGGACAGCCGATGTCTGTACGGCGACGGGAGATTGACGGACTTTGACGCCGGGGACAGTGACCTGATCGTGTCTCTGGGGGGCGACGGCTCGGTGCTGCGCGCCGCGCAGACCGCAGTGCGGGCCGGCAGGCCGCTGCTGGGCATCAACAGCGGGAGACTCGGCTATCTGTGCGCGATGAACCTGAGCGACATCGCCGATTTCGATAAAAATATCGCCGGCTGCGCCCTGTCGGAGCGGAAAATGCTGAGCGTCACTCATCAGGGCCGGGAGAGCTTTGCGCTGAACGACATCGTCATCGGCAAATCAGCCTTCGGCGAGACAGTCGACCTGGATGTGACGCCTGAGGGATACGAAACATTTCATCTGCGCGGGGACGGATTGATCGTCGCCACGCCGACGGGTTCGACGGCGTATAATCTGTCCGCCGGCGGGCCGATCGTCGATTCGGGGCTGCCCGTCGTCCTGCTGACGCCCGTATGCGTTCACGGGAACGCGCTTCGACCCATGGTGATCGATGAAAACCGCTGCATCCGCGTCGCGGCGCGGAACGGGTCCGCGGGCGTGTTCTCGGACGGCCGTCAGGCGGGGACGCTTGACGAGCCGATCACGATCCGGTGCGGCGTCCGCACGCTCATGATCTATACCCGCGGGCGGGAGCGGATATCCGCCCTGCCGCAGATTTGAGTAAAGCGATCAAAGAAAAAAACACAGACGAACCGGGCGGCCGCGCTTTATACGGCCGCCCGGTTCGCATTTTATGGGTGGTTTTCGTGGTTTATTCGCGTCGTTTCGGATCAGTCGATGATCTTCAGCGTGATGTCGACGTCAATGGTCTCATATCCGCCGCTGACCGCGAATTCCTTGTGCGTGGAACTGTTGTTCCCGAAGAAGTAGCCATAGTATCCGCCGAAAGCGTTGGTCTGATCCGCCACGTCCTTCGACTCGATGCTGTTGTAGCGCACGACCTGTACCGTAACGGTATCGCCATCACTGTACTTGTCCAGCTCAGTCGTCAGGTCGATCATATTGCTCACGCGCACGCCGTTGACGGAGTAAATGTAGTCGTACATCTTGATGCCGGCCTCTTCAGCGGGCGTACCCTCGGTGACTTCGTAGACATATACGCCGGACGGGGCGAAATTGCTCATGGGCTCTTCAGGACCGTAGCTGTAATTGCCGACCACGACGCCCATCTGCGGACGCTGCACCTTGCCGTACTGGATGAGATCGCCCGCGACCTTGCTGACGGTTTCAACCGGGATGGCGAAGCCAAGGCCTTCATAGCTGGTGGTGGAGTAGATGCTGCCGGAGTACTTCAGCGTGTTGATGCCGATCAGCTGACCCTTGTAGTTGAACAGGCCGCCGCCGGAGTTGCCGCTGTTGATCGCGGCGTCGTGCTGAATGTAGCTGATGGCGCGGGATGTGTTGGACGCCTTCACCGAGGTCCGCTCAAGCGCGGACACGATGCCCTGCGTCACAGTATTGGACAGAACCTCACCGCCGGGGTTGCCGATGGCTACGACGGTCGAACCGATCAGCAGATCGTTGCTCGAGCCGAGGTCAACAGGCGTCAGCTGAGAGGCGCTCTCGTCCTCTACCTTCAGGACGGCCAGGTCGGTCGAGGAGTCGGCGCCGACCAGGGTGGCCTTGACCTTTTCGTTGTTGGGCATCAGCACCTGGAACGAATCGCCGGACTCGATGACGTGATTGTTGGTGACGATGTAGCCGCCTTCGGCGAAGACGATGCCCGAGCCCTGAGAGATGGGCGTGTCGACGACCTCACGGGTCATCTGGTTCCAGTCCTGCTGGGATGTGATGATGCCCACCACGGAATTCTGGTTCTTCTGGTACACGTAGATAGCCGGGGATGTGTCCGCCGACGGCTCGGCGCTTTCAGCGCCGCCGGTGACGCTCATGAGGCCGATAACCATAGCGATGGCCGCCACGAGGGCAAGCACTTTGTAGAGATTCTTTTTCATTTCACTTACCTCCTTTGGTTTATGGCCTCATTATAAATGCCCTTTTTGGATAAAACATGAACAAACTAATAACAAAATCGGATTTTATCGTTTTTTTGCGGATAGTCCGAAAAGACGCGGCCGATCTCACGGCTCAGGCGATCTATTCACCGTCCTGCGCGGGATCGGCCCACGCCGCGCGTTCGTCAAAGGCGTGCGCCGTCTGACCGCCCCTTGCGCGGGCTCTGTCGATCTGCGCCGCGTGGATCCGCGCGCACTCGTCGGTGGCGGCGATGCGCCGCAGCAGAGCCTTGATCACGTACTCGAGGTTTCCGCCTTCGCGGTAGTCCGCCTCGAGGGCGAAGTCGGCGCGGTTCTGCGTGAGCATGTCGTCCGCGATCGACGGATCGTCCGGCGTGTAGACCGCGATAGAGAACCCGCCCTTCGAGCGGGTCATCTTCATGCTGGGGACGTCCGTCAGCCCGTCGCCGAAGTAAATCATGTTCCGGAAGGGGATGGGACGCCTGTCCTCGGGCGTGTACGCGTTGAGGTCGCGGTCGTTCGTGATGTCCAGAATCCCCTTGTTGATCCTGAAGAGAAACTGCGTCTTTGACGTGTAGTTGACGGCGTTCGACGGCCAGAGCGGATGTCCATTCCCGTCGTAACAGTACGAGGCGGCGAAGATAGCCTTAAAATGCTTTGCGATGGCTGTCCCCTCGATGATCTCCGTCAGGCCGGACGAGATGATGTAGTGCTCGACCCGAAGGCCGATCGTCTGTCCGTAGGCGTTGATGCGGTCGAACCAGGTATCCACCCCCGGAAAGTATTCGATGGTCTTTCCCATGCTGCGGAACAGGTCGCGTGTCAGCGTCATGACGCCGCGCGCCTTTTCCGTCATCATATACATATAGGCCAGAACGCTGTCCATCTGGTTGCGGACGGCGCATTCCCGGCAGGCCTGCCAGAAATCTTCCGGCCTGATGTTCAGCCCCTTAAGAAAGCCGTATTCCTGCATGTTGTTGGGGGAGAGCGTCTTGTCAAAGTCGTAGATCAGGCTGGCGATAGGTGGGTGACTCATGGAAAAAACGCCGTCCTTTCTGAGCGCTGAGCGCGTATCATGCAAAACGGTCATAGACTACCTGATAATAGGGAAGGAGAGCGGACTTTTCGTCCGCTCTCCTATGATAACACATATAACGATGTATGTCCAATTAAAGGGCGATGGTTTTCGTGCGCAGCTGGACGGTGTCGTCTTCCTTCTCGTCCTCAGCCGGGGCGCGAGGCGCGTCGTCAGCATAGAGCGCTTCGAGCACCTCGGGCGTCGCGATGCCCGTGACATCAAGCCCGGCCTGCTCCTGGAAGGCGGACAGGGCCGCCGCGGTCTTCGGGCCGAAATCGCCGTCCGCGCCGCTGGACATGTATCCGAGCTCAATCAGGCGCAGCTGCATCTCCTGAACGGCGGCGCTCTTTTTGTCGCCCTGCTTGAGCGTCACCGGCGTGGGCTCAGGCGTCACGACGGGCGCGGCAGTCGGGGTGGGCGTGGGCAGTACGGCGACCTGTACGTCCGTCGTCAGCGCGCTGAGCTGTGAAACGGCGGTCGCGTTTTTCAGCGTCGACACAGCGTTCTGAATGACGGCCCATTCGTTGGCCGACGCGTCCTTGCGCTGTTCGGTGGTGCCGTTGTATACGGCGTCGGCATCGGCGAGGATCACGCTCTGTACGCCCTTGTGAATGGTCTGCAGGGCGTTGATGAACTGGCCGTCGTTTTCCTGAGGCTCGGAGGGCATCAGGGCCGTGATCGTCGCCATGTCCGCGTCCATCTTCTGTTGGGCGAGGTTCTCATTGGCGGAGGCCACGGACACGAGCTCGTCGCGGTACGTTTCGGTGGTATAATCGCTGATGAGCTTCATGCCGTCGGAATAGGTGGCGCGCGTCACGCCCGCGATCTTCGCACCCATGGTGGAGGTGACGTACATGAGCCAGCGTATGCCAAGGATCAGCACCAACGCCACCAGGACGGCGCCTATGCCCACCTGGACGCGGCGGTTTCCGAGCAGGGCCTTCGCCTTGTCGAGAACGGCCTTCAGCGGGCTTTCGCCGTCGACGTCATCCTCGTCCGTATCGTCGTAGAAGCCCGTGTCGTCGGCGATGTCGTCGTAGATGTCCTCGGATTCGGCGGCGTCGGTCTCATCCTCAACGAAGGCGTCGTTCTCGTTTCCCGCGGAAACGGTATCCTCGGGATACGCGTCGTCATATTCCTGGCCGGGGATGTCGACGGCGGGCTCATCCTCCGGTTCGGAGACTTTCTTCCTGCCAAGGGAGAAGAACTTCTGCCTCAGCTCGGAGCCGATGCCGGCGCGCTGCTGACCGGACGCCTGGCGGTTTTTCCGCGCTTCCATGTAGCTCTTGACTTTGGGGCTGATCCCGCCCGGCGTGATCTCGGGCAGGGGAGAGGTGCTCGGCTCGTCGTCGTCGTAGTCTTCGATGTTCAGGGACTCGGCGCGGACGGTTTCCACGTTCTCGGCGGCGCGCCGGGCGGCCGTTCTGGCCTTGCGCGTCATGCCTGCAGGCGCGTCGTCGATTGAGGGCGCGTCCGTGGTCGCAGCGGCCTCAGGCTCGGTTTCCGTTTCAGGCTCGTCCTGGTCGACTGGTTCGTCGATAAGCTCGTCCCCGTCAGCCGGAAGAGGCTCGTCGTCTTCAGGGGCAGCCGCGTCGTAGCCGCTGTCTTTTTCATCCTCCTGATACGTCGGTTCGTCGTTGGCGGCGATGGCCGAATCCTCCGGGGAGTCGCCGTCTGTCTCTTCATTATAGATGGGACGATAGGCCGTATTGGAATAGACGTCGTCCTCGGGCTGATTGTCGTAGGACATATAATCCGTCCGGGTGTACGCGTTCAGGGAACCTGCCGGGACCTTTTCCAGCTCGTCTGTGGCCAGACGCATCTGGGACGACGTATACATATTGCCGATAAACCGGTCCTCACCCAGCACGATGCCGCAATGAGGACAGGTCACATCCTCTGGCAGAATACTCTTGCCGCAATGGCTGCAGAACATAGAAACACTTCCTCCCACATGACAAAAGCCATGGAAGTTTTGTCAGATGTACAAATATTACAGCTGATATTATACACTCTTCGCAATAAATCCGTCAAGGATTGCAAGACTATTTGAGAAATTTTACAAAACTATGAAGTAAATGTTTCGACGTGACCTTATGACGAACAGGTTCGTGAATGACCGCACAAAAAAACAGCGGCGCCGCGCCGCTGTGAGACGATATATTCTATCTTTTGTCAATGGCCTATGTACTGCTGGGCGCACTTTTCGCAAGGCCTCAGGCCCTCTGCGAGGGCTTCGTCCAGTGTCAGTATGCGGCTGTTGTTCTGCAGGTCGCAGATCTGCTGGGTGTGGAAATACGTCGCGTTGTTGGTCACGGCGTAGACGAGGGTCACGTACGTGGCGGGATCGACCGGGAACTGCGATTCGGCGTCGTCGGGCGTCTCGACAGCTGTGACGGTTTCCTCGCCGGTCGTCTGATCTCCGACGTTCTGTACCTCGCCGTTGGCGTAAGTGACCGTGTACGAGGTCACCGGGGGATAGTCTTCTTCGTCAGCCGGAGCGGAATACACGGTGACGGGTTCGGGCGTGGCCTTGATCGTACTCTTGTCGTAACCGTAGGCGACGGGCACCACGGGGACAGGCCTGATGACGTCGCTTGTCGACGTGAGGCGCAGGATCGTGACGCAGATGAGCGTGGACGCCGCGAGTGCGCAGACTGTCAGCGCGCCGCGCGCGAGCGCGTTGACGCGCTCGGATCTCCAGGCGCACACGAGCCCGACCGGCGGCAGGATGACGCACAGCGCGCCGATGATGAGGTGCAGAACGACTCTGTCGCGCCGGGTTTGCCGGCGCTCGTTGTCCTCGAGATAATGGTTGGCCGGCCTCTGGCCGGGACGGTTCGATGTTGGCTGCATATCTTTATCCTCTGCTGAGAAATCGCGAGCTCGGGTATCGCGCCGCGCGGCGCAAGGGAATCTGAAATCATTATATCGCGGCAAGCCTGATTTGTCACGGCTGATCGACAGACTTTATCATCAGTTTACACGCCGCGGGCCGCGGACCGCATACAATTGTTAACGTTTTATGCCTTGTCAATTTGACGAAAGTGTGCTAACCTTTGTTGCATTGGGCGCCTGTAGCTCAGTGGATAGAGTGTTCGACTCCGACTCGAAAGACCGTGGGTTCGAATCCCGCCAGGCGCGCCATGCAGCCGCCCTAAGCTCTGATGTGAGTTTGGGGCGGCGGTTTTTTGTAAATCGTGCGAGCGCGCCTTTCACGGCAGCCGACGCGTGACGTATGGGGGAAACTTTCATGAGAATGCGCAAAAAGAAGTGGGCCGAGCCTGAACTCAACAGCTGTCCTTTTTATGTGCCGGATCCGCGCGCCGTTCGGGGAAAGTGGAACGGTCAGTTCCCCGAGGCGAAACCCCTTCACGTGGAGCTGGGCTGCGGCAAAGGCGTGTCGACCGCGCAGATGGCGTTCGATCAGAGGGATGTCAACTTTGTGGCGGTGGACCTGATCAGCGACGTGCTCGGCGTCGCGAAGCGCAATATTGAGAAAAGTTACGGCGAGAGCCGCGCCGACAACATCCTGCTCTGCATACACGACGTCGCCCGCGTCAGCCAGATCTTCGCGCCGGAGGATCGGGTGCAGCGCATCTATCTGAGCTTCCCCAATCCCTGGAACGGACGGCACAGGCATCAGAAGCGCTGCCTCACGCATCCGCGCCAGCTCATGCAGTACAGGGAGTTTCTCACCGACAGGGGTCAGATCTGGTTCAAAACCGACAACGACGCGCTGTTCGACGATTCGGTGACCTACCTGATGCAGTGCGGCTTCCGCCTGATCTACCTGACCCGCGACCTGGCCGCGTCCGGTTTTCAGCCGAACTACCTGAGCGAACATGAGATCATGTACAGGTCTCAGGGCGTGAAGATCAAATTCCTGATCGCGGAGAAGGCGGCGCTCCCCGTCAAAACGGCGTCCCTGCCCGAGCAAACGCGCGCAAGCGCGAGACCGGCCCCCGAGATGACCACCCTGTGCTACATCGAGAAGGACGGCGCCTATCTCATGCTCCACCGCGTGAAGAAGACTGACGATCCCAACGCGGGGAAATGGCTGGGCGTCGGCGGTCACTTTGAGCACGGCGAGAGCCCGGAGGAGTGCCTCGTTCGCGAGGTGCGCGAGGAAACGGGCCTGACGCTGACCCGCTTCAGACACAGGGGCGTCATCACCTTCTGCTTTGAGGACAATCCGACGGAATACATGCACCTGTTCACGGCGGACGGCTTTGAGGGAGAACTGACGGATTGCGACGAGGGCGTTCTGAAATGGGTGGACAAGGACAAAATCGACGCCCTGCCCATGTGGGAGGGCGACAGGGTATTCTTCCGCCTGATTAATGAGGGACGCGAGGCCTTCTTCTCGCTCAAGCTCGTGTATCACGCGGATCATCTGACGAAGGCGATTCTGGACGGGGAAAGCGTGCCTCTACCCGCGAAACGCGCGCCTGAATTACATCAGAATGGTAGTGAGCCGATATGAGCGCCCCTTCACCGCACGCGGGGCATCGCCGCAGAGTGAGGGGAAGGATCCTTCAGGGCGGCATCGACGGGATGGCGCCTCATGAGGTGATCGAGTTTTGCCTGTTTTACGCCTTTCCCCGACAGGACGTCAATCCGCTGGCGCATCGGCTGATCGAGCGCTTCGGAGGGATAGACGGCGTGTTTTCAGCGCCTTATCAGGAGCTCGTTGAGGTCGAGGGCATGACGCCCCGGGCCGCCGAGCTGATACAGCGCCTTTCGGACGTGACGCAGACCTACGCGGCCTCGGATCCCGGCGCATCGGCGCGCATAGTGAACGGTTATCGCGACGCGCTCGGGGCGTGCGAACCGTATTTCACAGAGCCCCTCCGGCAGCAGCTGTGCCGCCTTTCGCTGAACGACGGCGGCGTCTTGCTGGGCTGTGAGGCGCTGACCTGGGACGCCTTCGACGCCCAGCGCGTGCGCGAGCTCATGCGCGTCATGCTGCAGGGCGCGGATCAGAGGATCATCCTCGTCTGGAAGCGCCTTGGCCGCAGGCGCGGCCTGAGCCCCATGGAGACGGCGGACCTGCGCCGCTTCCTCGGCCTTTTGTCGCAAGTGGGGATATATCTCGTCGATCTGATCATGACCTTCGGCGGCAGCGCGGTGAGCCTGCGCCGGGAGGGCGTGCTCCGGGACGAAGGCGATTCAAAGGCCGACGCGTTTATGGAGAGATGGCTCAGGAGCCTGGAATCTATGCCCGACGATCGGAACGGCTGACGCCATCAGGACAACGCGGCGAGAATTTCCTCGGGCGATGCGGTGCCGGTGGTCCCGATTTTATGTATCGTGACGTACGAGGCGAGGTTAGCGACCTGGGCGGCTTCCGTGGCGTCGGCGCCGGCGGCGAAGCAGCAGGCGAAGGCGGAGAGGAAGGCGTCTCCCGCTCCGACGATATCGATCGGCGGCGTCGCGGGACGAGTGGCGACGGGACAAACGCTCTCCCCGTCGCTGACGAGGCAGCCGTCCTCACCCGTCGTGACCACCGAAAGCCCGCCGGTCAGCGCGCTGAGCTTCAGCGCGGCCTCCGCGATCGAACCGTCAAGCCCGACGGCGACCCGCAGTTCCAGATCGTTGGGCTTGACGATGACATGCCTGAACCGTGTGATGCGCTCGCGGCTGTCCGCGATGACGATGCGCCCCTGCGCGCCGATGGCGTTGAGCTTTTCGATGACGCGCGGCGTGACGCAGCCGTTGCTCATCTGGTCACAGACGCAGATGACGTCGCACTCGGCGGCAATCTCTTCGAGCGAGCGGATGAGCGCGTCTTCGGACGCCGGGCTCAGTGGAAGGGTGTTTTCAAAATCAAGGCGCGGGGCTTCGTACACCGTATCGCTCGTACCCTTCAGCATCGGCTTAATGTACGCCCCGGTGACGCGCTCCGGGTCGCGGATCATCAGCCGAGTGTCGACGGCGCGATCCTCAAGCGACTGAACGAGCATGTCGCCGCGCCAGTCCCGGCCGATCACGGACAGCAGGCGGACAGACCGCGGTTTGAGCGCGGCGAGGTTGCAAGCCACGTTGCCGCCCGCGCCGGGAGACATCGCCTCGCGCACGATGGGGTAGGGGAAGTGCGGCGTTTCCCGGGAGAGGCGGGATTTGGTCATGTCGGCGTACCAGTACGCGTCGAGGCATATGTCGCCGATCACTGCAGCTCTGACAGAGCGGATGCTCTCGAGTATGCCTTTGAGTCTTTCCCTGTCAAGGTGTCCGACGTTCATTCTCATTCATCTCCAGAAGAGGGTAATGGCTGCGTAAGCCTTGTTCATATCTTTTGACATTATAGACGCTTTCGCCCCGGGTGTAAAGACGCGCGATCACTCTCTTCGGCTAAACGGACTTGCGCCGGCCGTCAATGCCGGCCAGGGATCAATATGGAGGCATCGTATCAATGGCGGATATACATGAAACAGAGTGGCGCGGATCCGTCGACTGGGCGGACATCGACGCCATGGGGCATGTCAACAATCTGGCGATCCTGCGATACATTCAGAGCGCGCGCGTCGTCATGTGCGCGAGTCTCGGCGTGATGCGGGAGGCCGTCTCTCCAAAGATCGGCCCAATCGTGGCGCACATCGACATCCAGTTCCGCGCTCCGCTGAAGTATCCCGCGGAGGTTTGCGTGCTTACGCGCCTCGTCGGGCGCGGACGCACGAGCTTCGAGCTCGAGCACACAGTCGTCGATGGGGAGGGGCGCACCGTCGCCGATGAGAGGGAAGTCATGGTTTACTACGATTACGTCCGCGCCGTGAAAGCTTCCCTTCCGGACAATTTCCCGCCGGTATCTGCAGCCGGCCTCATCAAAAAGTAACAAAAAGCGCCGGCCAAATTCCATTGACAAGGGCATGCCAATGTGCTATTATACCATCCGTTGGCCGCCCTTAGCTCAGTTGGTAGAGCACCTGACTCTTAATCAGGGTGTCCAGGGTTCGAGTCCCTGAGGGCGGACCACAATGTCCAAAACGTATGTTTTGGGCATTTTTTTGTCGCAAAAACAAAAAGAAGGGCCCCTCCGCTTTTCTGTGTGAATTTGCCTTTGCACTGCTTGACACGTGGGTCGGCTTATGCTATTTTGTGCCTGAAATATCGCCTGAGTTTAGAAGGAGTTGTCTCTCTTATGCAATTGCATTATATAAACACCGCCTTTCAGGGAAATTACGAGGCCATCGCCAAGCGCCTGCGCGTCGACGAGGACATGGAGGACGAGTTCAGGGACATATATGACGAATGCGTGAAAATCGCCGCGCCCAAGGGCGTTTTCACCGAATGCGAAGTGACGCAGGATGGAACCGATACGTTCATGAACGGCAAGCGCGTGCGCAGCAAGGTCGTATATTCCGCGTTTCAGGGGATCGAAAAGGCGTACCCTCACGTCGTGACCTGCGGCCGCGAGCTGTATGACTTTGCCATGCGGACAGAGGACCCGCTCGAGCGCTTCTGGATCGACGGCATTTCCGAGGCGGCCCTCGGCGAGGCGAACGCGGAATTGCACCGGGCTGTGCAAAAGGCCTACGGTCTTGGAAAGATCGCGAGCGTCAGACCCGGATCGCTGAAGGACTATCCGCTGCCCTATCAGAGGCCGCTGTTCGATCTGCTCGGCGAGGGGCCGGAACGCATCGGCCTCGAACTGACGCCTTCTTATCTGATGCTGCCCTATAAATCCACCTCGGGCGTGTATTTCGAGTCCGAGGAGAAGTACGAAAACTGCATGCTCTGCCCGCGCCTGTACTGCCCGAACCGCCGCGAGCCCTATGACGAAGTGATGGCCCGCAGCCTGGGGCTCGAAATACCGGATCCGTCGGATGTCGCCAACTCCAAAGCCGGCGTCACGAGATGACGACGCCCGTCTGGCGGCTTTTTCGGAGTGGTAGAATTCTTAACATCTGTATGGTAAAATAAGGTCAAAACACGAAAAGGGAGACGAACTCAATGGTCAAGGTCAACATTATCTCCGGTTTTCTCGGCGCTGGGAAGACCACGCTCATCAAAAAGCTTCTCGCTGACTGCATGAAGGACGAAAAGGTCATTCTTCTCGAAAACGAATACGGCGAAGTCGGCATTGACGGCGGTTTCATGAAGGATTCGGGCATCCAGATCACCGAACTGAATTCCGGCTGCATCTGCTGCACGCTGGTCGGAGATTTCACCAAGGCGATCGACGAGCTGATCACGACCTATCATCCCGACAGGCTGATCATCGAGCCCTCCGGCGTGGGCAAGCTGTCCGACATCCGCCATGTGGTCGACGAAGCTGAAAAGAGAGACGATCTGCAGCTGGCCGGCTGCGCGACCGTGGTAGACGCCGGCAAGTGCAAGATGTATATGAAAAACTTCGGCGAGTTCTTCACCGATCAGGTGCGCTCCGCCGAGACGATCATCCTCAGCCGTACGCAGCTGGTGAGCCAGGAGAAGATCGACCAGGCCGTGGCTCTGCTGCGCGAGCAGAACGCGAACGCCCGCATCGTCACCACGCCGTGGGACGAGCTGAGCGCCCAGACCATGCTCGACACGATCCAGTCTCCGCAGGTGCTGATCGACATCAGCGAGATCTATCAGGAGCATCATCACGACGATGATGACGACGATGAGGATGAGCACGAGCACGAACATCATCACGATCATGACGATGATGACGAGCACGAGCATGAACATCATCACGATCATGACGATCACGACGATGACGAGCATGAACACGAGCATCATCACCACGATCATGACGATGATGACGAGCATGAGCATGAGCATGAGCATCACCATGATCACCATCACCACCATCATCACGACGGCGAGCACGACGCCGATGAGATCTTCGACGATATCGGCGTTGAGACGGCGAAGAAGTTCGACGAGGAAGCCGTCAAAGCCGCGCTTCAGGCGCTGGACAACGAGGAACTCTACGGCACGGTCATTCGCGCCAAGGGCATCCTGCCGACCAACGACGGCACGTGGCTGCACTTTGACTACACGCCGGGCGAGTGGGAAGTCCGTCATGGCAGCGCGGACTACACGGGCCGCCTGTGCGTCATCGGCGTCGGCCTGAAGGAAGATCAGCTGCGCGGCCTGTTCGGCGTCTGACGGGAGTCGAGTATCATGGATAAACAGCCTGTATACGTCATCACCGGTTTTCTGGAGAGCGGAAAGAGCACGATGATCCGCGAAATGCTGACGGACGATTATTTCACCGGCGGCGAGCGGACGCTGCTCATCGTCTGCGAGGAAGGCGAGGTCGAATTTGACGACGAGCTGCTCAAGGGCAGCAACACGGTCGTGGCCGTCGCCGACGACATCGAGTCCATCGAGGCGGGCCTTTTCAAAAAGCTGAATGAGGAATTCAAGCCCGAACGCGTCATCATCGAATACAACAGCGTTTGGACGTTGCATCGCCTGTTCAGCGCACCCAAGCCGGACGACTGGGAGCTCGTTCAGATCGTGGACATGGTGGATTCCAAGACCTTCGAGCTGTACATCAACAACATGCGCCAGGTCATGGCGGACGGCCTTCAGCAGGCCGACGCGGTGATCTTCAACCGCTGTGACGAGAACACGCCGAAGAGCCGCTATCGCCGCATGGTCAAGGCGATGAACCCCGTCTGCGACATCATCTTCGACAATCTCGACGGCACGAGCGACGACGGCGTCTCGGACGAGGATCTGCCCTACGACATGAAGGCCGACGTGATCCGCATCGGGGACGAGGATTTCGGCGTCTGGTACCTGGACGCGATGGAACACCCGGAACGCTATGACGGGCGCACCCTGCGCCTGACGGCGAAGGCCTACAAGCTCAAGGATCTGCCGGGCAAGTGCTACGTCCTCGGACGCGAGGCGATGACCTGCTGCGCCAACGACATCGGCGGGATCGGCTTCGTCTGCACGTACAAGGGCAAGCCGCCGGCCGACAACCAGTGGCTGGATTTCACCGTTCGCGCTCAGAAGGGCTACAGCATGCTGCATGACCGGGACGCCATCATCCTCATCGAGGAGAAGGTCAGCTCCGGCAAGGCCCCCAAGGAAGAACTGGTCTATTTCAACCGTTGATCACACACGCCCGGAAGCACGTATCTGCTCCGGGCGCGTTTTGGTTGGAATGCTGTTTATGAACAAATCGCCGGCGGCAGTGTCGGCAGAGGGAGTATGAAATGGGTATCATCGACCGAATCAAGCAAAAGGCCAGGCAGAACCTTCGTAAAATCGTCCTCCCCGAAGGTGAAGAGAGGCGCACGATACAGGCCGCCGCCATCGTTCAGGCGGAGAGACTGGCCGATGTCATTCTTCTGGGTGACGAGAACGTCATCCGCGAGCGCGCCGCTGAATACGGCGCCGACCTTCAGGGCATTGATATCATCAATCCGTTGACGGCAGAGAAGGCCCTTACCTATGCCGAACAGCTCTACGAGCTGCGCAAAAACAAGGGCATCACGCCGGAAAAGGCTGGGCAAATGGTGCGCGATCCCATGTACTACGGCATCATGATGGTCAAGCAGGGCGACGCCGACGGCCTGGTTTCAGGCGCGGTGCACTCCACCGGGGACATGCTGAGGCCGGCCCTTCAGATCATCAAGACCAAACCCGGCATGAAGACCGTGTCCTCCTCCTTCCTCATCGAGTCGCCGAACCGCGCCCTCGGCGAGGACGGGCTCGTCCTCTTTGCGGACTGCGCCGTCATGCCCAATCCGACGGCGGAAGAGCTGGCCTGTATCGCCGTGGCGGCGGCGGACACCGCCCGCACGCTGTGCGACATATCGGAGCCGAGGGTGGCGCTTCTGTCCTTTTCCACCAAGGGGAGCGCGAGCCATGAACTTGTGACAAAAGTGCAGCAGGCGACGGCCATCGCGCATGAAATGGCGCCTGAACTGCTGCTCGACGGGGAGCTCCAGCTGGACGCCGCCGTCGTGCCCGAGATCGGGCAGATGAAGGCGCCGGGCAGTCCCGTGGCCGGACGCGCCAACGTGCTCGTCTTCCCGGATCTGCAGGCCGGCAACATCGGCTACAAGCTCGTTCAGCGCTTCGGCAACGCCATGGCCGTCGCGGTGCTGCAGGGCATAGCCAAACCGTGCAACGATCTCTCCCGCGGCTGCTCGGTGGACGATATCGTCACGACCGTGGCGATTACCGCCGCGCAGGCGCAGTGAATCGGTGATCAGCCATGAAACACTTATGCATTTTTCTATGCGTTCTTTTGCTGTTGGCCGTTGGCGGCGGCACGCCTGCGCAGGCGGAGGACGAATTCAGCGTGACCTTTATCGACGTGGGGAAGGGCGACTGCATCCTGATCGAATGCGGCGGACATTTCGCGCTCATCGACGCGGGCTATGCCTATTCGTCGAACGGCGTGATCGGCTATCTCGCCGGACGCGGGGTTAAGCAGCTCGACGCGATGATCATCACCCATTTTGACAAGGATCACGTCGGCGGAGCGTCGGACGTGGCGGACGTATTCATGCCCGCCGCTCTGTACCTGCCGGACTACGAGGGGTACAGCAAGTATTACGGCGCGCTGATGAATTCTGTATCCACGTTTGGCCTGAATGTCCTTCGCGTCAGTGAACGGGTATTCTTCGCGCTGGGCGAGGCGAAGATTTCCGTGTACCCGTCAGGCGTGGCGTATGACGCGTTCGCCGGCGACGAAGGCAACGACAACGACGTTTCCCTCCTGACAGAGCTGACCATGGGGAAAGACAGCTACTTTTTTGCGGGCGATATCGAACAGGAAGGCATTGACGCGTACCTGCGGAACAGCCATGGACAGTTCGACGTGCTCAAAGTGCCGCACCACGGCAAGAAGGAATCCAATTCACAGGAGTTTATCGCAAGCTTCGGCCCGAGAATCGCCGTCATAACGGACAGTGTCGACGATACCGCGGCAATGAAGATCCTAAAGTGGCTTGAGGCGGCTGACGTCGAAACGTTTCAGACGTCAGCCTGCGGAACGATAACCATAAAATCGCGGGGTACGGGCGAGTACGAGGTCGAATTCGACCCCATGACCCGCTTCGGTTGAGAACAGAACTCTATGTGATAAACGGCGCAGCCAGGCCATTGCCCGGCTGCGTTCATTTATCGGAAGGTTTATCTCGACCTTTGAAGGTGAGCTCGAAAGCGCCGGTAAAGCGCCAGCGCGACGCAGAACGTGATGATTTCCGTGGCGGGGACGGCGATCCAGACGAGCGTGTCGCTGTGGGTCAGCGCTGAGATGAGCGCGAAAGCGCCGATCAGGAGCGCGCACTGTCTGAGCAGGTTGATGATCATGGCGTATCGGCTGTGATCCAGCGCCTGCATGCTCGTGGAGAGGATCATGCATACGGCGCCAAAGGGCAACGACAAAACGCAGGCGCGCAGACAGGCGACGCCTATGCGGCGCATCTCCGCGCCGGCGCTGAACAGCGTGAGCACCGTTCCGGGCGTCAGTTCGAAGACGACGGCCAGCGCGGTCATCAGGGCGGCGCTGCCGAAGAGGGAAAGCTTCATGGCCTGACGGACGCGGTCGTTTCGGCCGATGCCGTAGTTGTACGAGATGATCGGCACCATGCCGTTGTTGAGGCCGAAAGTCGGCATATAGCAGAAGTTCTGCAGCTTCATCCAGACGCCGAACACCGCTGTGGCCGTTGTCGAATAGACGAGCAGGATCTGATTGATCAAAAAGCTCGTCATGGACGACAGCCCCATGGTGATGATCGACGGCAGACCGACTCTCAGAATGTCCAAAGCAGCCCGGAGATGAAACCGCGGCCTCAGCATACAGGCTTTGACGGGCTCGTTGTGCTTCAGGTTGAGCGCGATCGCGACGACCGCCGAGAGGATCTGCCCGCCCACTGTGGCGTACGCCGCGCCGGCGATGCCCATTTCCGGGAAGGGACCTATGCCGAAGATCAGAAGCGGGTCGAAGATCAGGTTGAACACCGCGCCGATGGCCATGGACAGCATGGACAGGATGGCCTGTCCAGAAGAGACGAGCAGCCTTTCGTAGTATTTGCTGAAGATCGAACCGCAGGAGAGGACCCAGTTGATCGCCAGATAGGTGGAACCCATTCGCGCGATTTCCTCGACGCTGGTCTGCGCGCGCATCAGAGGCCCCGATACCAGCAGTCCGAGCGCGATGAACACGCCCGTGAACGCCAGGCACATGCCCGTCATCGTGCGGATGGTGTCGTCGGCCTTTTTCCGATCGCCCGTTCCCATGTGCCTGGCCCAGACCGCGGACACGCCGGTCGACGAGCCGACGGCGATCGCCGTGACGATCTGCTGCATGGGAAAGGCCAGCGATACGGCCGTCAGCGCGTTTTCCGAGATCCGCGCGACGAACATGGAATCGACGATGTTGTACATGGCCTGGATGAAAAAAGAGATCATCATCGGCAGGCTCATTTTAAGGAGCACCTGATGGACGGGCAGCTTCTCCATCATGGCCATGCGGTCGCCCTTGTTCATATAGTCTCTTCACCTCGTTCAAGCAGTGGTAGGATCAGCTTTCCGCCAGGGCGCGCAGTTCGTCCCGCCGCGCGGCGAGCATCGAGCCGAAGCGCTCGCAGCCCTTTTCGTAGTTGCGGATAGTCCACAGCGCTTTGAATTCCGGCAGGATCCGGTCAATGAGACCGGCGAGCTCGCCGGCCTCGCGCTTCGAAGACTCGGGGTGCAGCTTGACCTTGCACACCTCGCTCCCCAGCTCGATGAGCTGCGCCGTGAGGCGGATCTCGCGGAGGCAGACGTCGTCAAGGCGCAGCTTTTCGATGTCTTCCATGACCCGGCGGACATAAGCCGTCACGTTGTCGAAGTAGAAATCGTCCCCGCTGTCCTTGAGGTCGAACAGATGCGCGTAGCGCGTGGTATCCAGCGGCAGGGTCAGCTCTTTGGCGCTCATCGTGCAGACGTGCACGCGTTCGGGCTCGAGCAGGTAGTAGTTGGCCATCCGATAGAGCGGACGGGAGACCTTAGTCCCTTCAAAGGCGAACTCGTCTACGAAATCCTCCGCGCCGCGGATGAACTCGGCCTTGAAGCTCTCGCCGTCCTGCACTTTGCCGGGGTTCCAGGCGTACTGCCCGCCCAGGGCGATGGGGTTCATGCTGAATATCCAGCTCTGCGCGTGTCCGCCGTCGCCCCAGTCTGTCAGGAGCAGGCCTTCCGCTCCGTATTCCGTGGCGATTTCCGCGCAGGTGCGGATGTTGAACGTCGTCACATCCATGCGCCCGGAAAAGCTCCCGTGCGTATTGACCGAAGGACAGACGTAATACCTGACGTCGGCGTCCCGGTAGGCGATGGCATGCGCCGTCATCCTCTGGGACTGGATGAGCTCATACCCCCATTCCAGCGCGATGGCGCCCTCAGGCACCATATTGTAGCTCTGGGGGTAGTTGTAAATCATGTCGGCCCAGAACATGACGTTCTTGCCGTAAGTCGCCTTGATGTGGTCGTTCAGTTTGTTCAGCCACTGCATGAAGACGACGTCGTTTCCCTTTTCCCTGCAGTACGCTTCGATCTGGAATTTCCCCAGGCCGTACGCCTCGTCGAGGCCGATGTTGACGTACTCGCTGCTGAAATTCGGCAGGAGGGAGGCGTAAATCCGCTTCATAAACTCGAAGCTTTCGGGCAGCAGCGGGTTGAGCGTGGAGGGCGTTTCGTCGCCCTCGAACAGGCCGAGGTGATGGTATTTCGGCTTTTTCAGCCAGGTGTACATGTGCCCGAACGAGTTCTGATTCGGCACGAGGTCGATGAAGCGATCTTTGCAGTAAGCGTCGAGCTCTCGGATATTTTCAGGCGTCAGACAGTCGAACCCGGCCGTCTCATCGGGGAAGGCCGCGTATTTGAAGCAGTCCCCCTCCATATAGAGCTGGAATTCGTTGTACTTGAGGGAGGCGAGGAAGTCGATCATCAGTTTGAGGGTTTCGACCTTCGGCATTTTGCCCCGGCTGATGTCCAGCATGTAGCCTCTCCGCCCAAGGGCCGGCCTGTCCTGAATGCGCGCGTACTGAAGCTGTCCCTTCCCGCTCAGTATGAGCTGCCGGACGGAGGTTGAGGCGCGGAACAGGCCCTCGTCGCACGACGCGCTGACGCTTATGCCATCGCTGTCGATGGTCAGGTCGTAAGCCTCTTTGGCGTAAGCTGGGTCAAAAGTATACCGGATGCCCGACTCACGCGCCTTTATCTGTCGGTAAAAGGAGACGAGATCTCCTGGCATCTTATCGGTGGGAAAGGCGTATTCGCCTTCGGACAATTCCATGCGCCAGGGCTGGGGAAAAAGCTTCATATTCGGGAATCCTCCTTCTGTTAGTCCGGGGAGCGCAGGATATCCGGTCGGCCGCGAAGCGGACCGATTCAAATCACGCCTTGAGTTTACTACACGCGCCGATCCCGCGGCGTAACGATTCTGGAATAATTGCATTAACACTTCCGGCGGCCCGTCCTGAGCCCGGGCAGATTTCATGGTTAGATGTCGGTTATAAAGAGAGATAAAAGCTTGCAAACATCCTGCGATGGGAATATAATATAAAATACGGTTCGTGTGCGCGGGGGCTGATATCGCGGCGCGCCGGCCGTCAGCTGTCGAGTACGAGAATCGGGGGAGCGGAAACATGGGCGGACGCAGGCCGACGGGGCGTTTTTTCATATTGCTGATGTTCGTGATCGGCACCGTCGTGTTTGTCCTGATGAACGTATTGAAGCCGGCTCCCGCGAGTTATGCCGTCGTTGAAAACGGAACGAGCAACACCGCCCGCCGCGTGCAGGCCGTCGTCATGCGCGATGAAACGGTGGGCGTCATGGACACGGGGAGCACCATTCAGTACGTCGCGGAGGAAGGCTCCCTTGTCAGCCAGGGCGATACGGTCTGTTATATCTTTTCGGCCGGTTACTCGGCCAGTCAGCTGCAGGCGCTGGAAAGCATACGCGCTGAAATTCGCGCGTATCACCTCTCCGTCCTGGGGACGATCATCGACACGCGCCTCGACGTGCTGGAGGATCAGGTCCGCGACACGGCGCTTCAGCTCAAAGCGCTGGTCAACCGCCGGCAGAGCGGAAACCTTCAAAACCTCGAGAAGCAGCTCACCGCCGCCATGGAGGCCCGGCAGACGTATCTGAGTCAGAACCAGCGCGAGGACACGGGCCTTACCGCGCTGTATGAGACGGAGAGCAAGCGTCAATCCCAGATCATCTCCTGGCGCACGACTGAGACCGCCGCGCGCGACGGCGTCGTCAGCTTTTACCTTGACGGATACGAGACGTTCATGATTCCCGGCAACACGGGCGCGATCACGGTGGACGCCCTGAGAAACATCCTCAACGGGCGCAGCGTGGGCGGCGATCCGAGCCGCCTCCAGACGAACATCTATCGTATCGTCGATACGGGGCGGTGGTACGTATACATCCTGTCCGACGCTACCTTCGCGCCTGTGACAGACCAGCATTACTGGTTCCAGCTCGAGGGCTTCGAGGACGTCGTGTACGACGCCGCCGTGGTTTCCAGCGTGAAATCCGGCAATACGGTGATGACGCTTCTTCAGATCGACGATCCGATCGGTCCGCTGCTCAATCAGCGTGGCGGGAACGGCACGATTTCGACGGAACTGAGCGGACTCAAGGTGCCTCAAGGGGCGCTGACCCGTGAAGGCGGACAGACAGGCGTCTACGTGTACGACGGCGCGGGCGGCACGTTTATTCCCGTGACCGTCACCGGCACCACTGAGGACGGCAGCGCCCTGGTCAGCACGGATTTTGATACCGCGCTCTACGCGGGCTGCTACGTTCTGGTAAAGTAGATCGCTGATTCATGCCTTCAGAATGTGAGGAGAGTACATGGCATCGACCAATTCCAAACGAAAGAGCGGATTCAGCCGCTTTCTCGACTTTATCGGCCTTGTTGACAACGAGCAGGACGAGGACCTCGAAACGCCGGAGCGTTCTAAGCCGTTGAGCCGGACCCGTCAGCCCTTGCGCAGGGAAAACGACGACGAGTTCCCGGAAGCTCAGGACGACGGGCGGCGTCATATGCCGAAGACGCAGCCCCGCGCGGCCAGCCGTCCGACCGCCCGTCCGACGGTGAGGACGAACGCACGTCCCTCCCGCCCGGCGCGGGTCGACCTGGGAGGGGAGAGCGCTTTCGGCGACGAGTTTGACGACGACGTTCAGGCCCGTCGCTACGCGCGCCGTTCCTCTGACGAGCGCGGCGAGAGCGCGGGTCAGGGCTTTGCCGCCTGGTCGGCGGTCAACCGTCAGAACAGAAAGGCAACGGGCGCGCGCCGTCCGGGGTCCCAGCCGAAGGAAAGTTACGATCGTCCGGACATCTTTGACGATTACGAGGACGAGCCGGCGTACGAAGAGCGCCCCCGTTCGACCGGGCGAGCGCAGCGCGAGCCGCTGCAGCGGCATCAGACTGTCATCTTTACGCTGCGCATGGTGGACGAGTGCAAGGACGTCATTGTGGCGCTGGTAGACCGCAAGAGCGTTCTTTTGAACCTCGAAAAACTCGACGCCGTGTCGGCCCAACGCGTGGTGGATATGATGGCGGGGGCGACGTTCGCCATTGACGCCAGCATGAGCAGCGCGGGCAACCGCACCTGGCTCATTACGCCCAGCACAGTGGACGTGGAGCGTTCCTCTTCTGACGACGGCGGGCGCTACTGACTCCGCGGATGAGATAAAAGGGGGATCGACATGGGATCTGCGGTCGTGTACCAGATCTTCCTGGGCATCAACAGGTTTTTGAGCGTGCTGGAGGTTTTGCTGATTATCTACGCGCTCATGACGTGGTTCGTCAGGCCTGACAGTCCGGTGTACCAGTTTCTCTATCGGTTTCTGAATCCCGTGATCGCGCCGTTCCGGCGCATCAGCCGCAAGCTCATCGAGCGGGGCCTGATGATCGACATTTCGGTCATACTCGCTGTGCTGGCCATTCGCGTGGTTCAGAGTCTGCTCTGGCGCCTCTACGCGCTGATCTTCTGAGGGTCATATGAGCGCGGATGCTATGGCTTCGCGGCTTGAGGAGCTGGCGAAGCGCGCCCTCTATACGGGCGAGGTTACTTTCACGCGGTTTCTGGATATGGCGGCGCAGTCTGACGCGCGCAGAGCCGCCGGATCGGTCGGCGTGCCGATGGCGTCCTTCGGCGGCTATCCGGACGCTGAACGCCGTGTCGTGGCCTTTGGCGCGGAAGACAGCGCCGAAGACCTGGCGTGGCCGCTGGTACCCGTTCGGATTTCGTGGCGGGCGCAGTTCGGTTCTCCGGGGCATCGGGATATTCTCGGCGCTCTGATGGGGCTGGCCTTCGAACGGGAGATGATCGGCGATATCGTCCTGGCGGAGGACTGGGCCTGTCTCTTTGCTGAGGAGAGTATGGCCGACTACATCACGGCCAACCTGACGTCGTGCGGGCGGATTACGGTGCGCTGCGAGCGGATGACCGGGCTGCCCGATCTGCCGCCGCCGAAGGGCCGCGCCGTCAGAGAGACGGTGCCCTCTTTGCGGCTTGACGCGGTGCTCGCCGCGGGCATGTCCCTGAGCCGCTCTGAGGCGTCGCGCTACATTCAGAGCGGGAGAGTGTTCGTGGATCAGTCGCAGACGCTTAAAGCCGACGCGCCCCTCAGGGAAGGCCAGCTCGTCTCCGTTCGGGGCATGGGCCGCTTCCGACTGGAGAGGACGGATGGGGAAACCCGAAGAGGCCGGCTCGCCGTCCGGCTCTTCATCTTCGGAGACGGGAAATAATTTCAAGTTTTTGACGATATAGGCAGGAATTTCCCAATCTTCGTCGAATATATCAAAGTTATGAAATTCTACCTGCGTCAGGGCAGGATGAAAAGTGACGAGTATAAAAACAATATAGAAAGGGATGTTCTGAATGGCGATTACCATTAAGGATATTCACGAGAAGGAGTTTTCACGTCAGGTCCGCGGTTACAGCATCGACGAGGTCGACGATTTCCTCGATCAGCTCGCGACGCAAATGGAGGCTATGATCCGCGAAAACCGCGAGGCTCTCGCCGCCGCCGAAGAGGCGAAGGCCGCCGCGGCCAGCGCGCCCGTGGCCGTGCCGGTGCAGCCTGTCCAGCCCGTCCAGACGCCGGCCGCACCCGCGATCGACGAGCCCGCATACTTTAAAAACCTTGAAACGACGGTGCGCGACACGCTCATCAACGCCCAGAGGCTGGCCGATGAGACCATCGGTGACGCGCGCAAAAAGGCCAACGCGCTGATCGCTTCCGCCGAGGAGCAGGCCGCGGGGATCACCTCCGCCGCTCATGCCGAGGCCGAGGCAGCCCGCGCCGAGACCGAAGAGATCAAAAAGGCCGCCGAGGATTACAAGGGCAAGTTCCTGCGCCTGTTGGAGGAGCAGGCCCATATCCTGAAGGCAGACGATTCTCTCTTCGCCAAGTGACAATTATCCAACGGTTTTCAGCCTCGCTCAGGCGGGGCTTCTTTTCGTATAAGAACGGATTCGGGCGGATGGATCGATTATGAAAAACAGACGGCAAGACAACCGGGCGGCGCGGTGGCGGCTGTTCCTGATCAGCGGCGGTATAGCGGTGCTCGACCGGCTGACGAAGACGTGGGCGGAGCTGCGCCTTGCGCGGCCCAGGACGCTGATACAGGGATTTGTGAACCTGCGGCTGACGACGAACACGGGCGGCGCTTTCAGCCTGATGAGCGGTCACGGATGGCTGATGACGTTTGTGACGGCGGCGATACTGATCGCGGTGAGCCTGTGGTACCTGCACACGAAGCCCGAGGACGCATGGTCGCGCGCCGGCGCTGCGCTGACGCTGGGCGGCGGCTTGGGGAACCTCTATGACCGCGTCGTTTACGGCGAGGTGACGGACTTCATCGAACTGGCGTTTATGCGCTTTCCGGTGTTCAATGTCGCGGACATCGCGGTGGTCGCGGGCGTGATCTGCCTCGCGATAGGTATCCTGAGGGGAGGCTCAGGTCATGCCGCTTTACACGGTTGAGGCGGACGCCCAGGGCCAGAGGCTGGACGCCTTTCTGACCGGGAGGACCGATCTGACCCGCTCGCGCATTGAAAAGCTGATCCGCGACGGCTGCGTGACCGTGGACGGCGCGGCGCCTGACAAGGCCGGCATAAAGCTGAAGGAAGGCGCCGTCGTACAGCTCACCGTACCTGAGGTCAGGGACGTGAATCTCGCGCCGCAGGATCTGCCGCTTGAAATCGTCTATCAGGACGGCAGCCTGGCCGTGGTCTATAAGCCCAGCGGCATGGTGGTTCATCCGGCGGCGGGGAATCCGGACGGCACAATGGTCAACGCCCTTCTGATGAAGCTCGACGGCTTGAGCGGCATCGGCGGAGAAATGAGGCCCGGCATCGTGCACCGCATCGATAAGGATACGTCCGGCCTTTTGCTCGTCGCGAAGAACGACTTCAGCCATCAGGCGCTGGCTGAGCAGATCAAGGCGCATACGGTTGAGCGCGCGTATCAGGCGATCGTCATCGGCCGCCTGAAAACGCCGGAGGGCGACGTAAGCGGGCCCATCGGCCGGCATCCGACCGACCGCAAGAAGATGGCCATCGTCCCCGGCGGCCGGGAGGCGCACACGCACTACATCCTCAGAGAGGAACTGAAGGGCTCTTCGCTGATCGAGGCGAGGCTGACGACGGGAAGGACACACCAGATCCGGGTGCATATGGCCTCTATCGGACATCCTGTGCTGGGTGATCCGGTTTACGGACCAAAGAATTCGCCCTATCCCGTCACGGGCGGGCAGCTGCTCCACGCCTTCAGGCTGGGGTTTATTCACCCGGTGACGGGCGAGCGCATGCTGTTCGAGGCTCCGCCTGAGGCGCGCTTTCTCGAATGGCTCGATAAGCTGCGCAAGAGCACGTAGCGCCCGTCTGAAAACGTCAAAAACTCGCATAATCTTTACTCCATGTGAGGTATTGAAGCCACCTTCTCTGCTATAATGCTACTGTCCTGTTGTTTTCACATCGACAGAATGGAGCGTATGCGTATGGGTGGTTTCTTTGGTGTGGCGGGTAAAGAGAACTGTGTAAACGATGTCTTTTTTGGAACCGATTATCATTGTCACCTGGGGACCCGGCGCGGCGGCATGGCCGTCTGGAGTGAGGAAGACGGCTTTGAGCGGGCCATACACAATATCGAAAACGCTCCTTTCCGCACGAAGTTTGAGAACGACCTGCCCACGATGAAGGGCAATCTGGGCATCGGGGTCATATCCGACACCGAGCCGCAGCCCATGCTGGTGCGGTCGCATTTGGGTGAATTCGCCATCGTCACCGTGGGACGGATCAACAACATCGACGAGCTGACACAAAAGGCCTATACCGCCGGAACGAGCCAGTTCCTGGAAATGAGCGGGGGAAAGATCAACCCGACTGAACTGACCGCGTGGCTCATCAACAGCCAGGCCAGCATCGCGGACGGCATCAGGTACGCTCAGCAGTCGATTGAGGGTTCGATGTCCATGCTGGTCATGACGGCGAAGGGCATCTACGCCGCGAGGGATTACCAAGGCCGGACGCCGGTCATCATCGGCCAGAAGGCCGGCGCGGTGTGCGCGGCGTCGGAATCCTCGTCATTTTTGAACCTGGGATACAGACACCTGCGGGATCTCGGCCCGGGAGAAATCGCCTTTATCACGCCAGAGGGCGCTGAGACATTGAAAAAGCCCCTCCAGAAGATGCGCATCTGCACGTTCCTCTGGGTTTACTTCGGCTACCCGTCCTCCACATACGAGGGCATCAACGTCGAAGCCATGCGCAACCGCTGCGGCGCGATGCTCGCAAAGCGCGACAGCGTGACGGCCGATACGGTTTCCGGCGTGCCGGATTCCGGCGTCGCTCACGCCATCGGCTATTCAAACGCCTCGGGTATCCCGTATTCGCGCCCGTATATCAAGTATACGCCGACCTGGCCTCGTTCCTTTATGCCACAGCATCAGAGCCAGCGCAACCTCATCGCGCAGATGAAGCTCATTCCCATCGAGGACATGATCCGTGGGAAGAGCCTCATCATGGTGGACGATTCTCTGGTTCGCGGCACGCAGATGAAGGGAACGGCCAAGTTCCTGTTCAATACCGGGGCGAAGGACGTGCACGTCCGCCTGGCGTGTCCGCCGATCCTCTTTGGATGCAAGTATCTGAACTTCTCGCGGTCGACGTCGGATATGGACCTCATCGCCCGGAGGATCATCGCGCGGATGGAGGGCGAGAACTCTGAGCAGCGGCTTGACGCGTATGCCGATCCGGATTCGCCGGAGTATAAGGCGATGATAGACGCCATTTGTCAGGAGCAGGGCTTCTCCTCTCTTCGGTACCATCGGCTGGACGATCTGGTCGCTTCCACGCAGTTGCCGGCCTGCAGCCTGTGCACCTACTGCTGGAACGGGAAGGAATGACCGGCCTTCATTAGGCCTTACAGATTTCTATAGAGCCTGCACAACAGCGCCGTCGGCGCTGTTTTTTTCTGTAAATAATACAAAAATATTAAAAATTTTTGACGCCAAAGCAGGAATCTTGAAATAATTATCGAATATAGAATCTGAATATGTGTATTTTATGTCTGCGTCCCGGAGGTTTGAACCATGAAAAAGCTTTTAGCTGCGCTGTGCGTTTTGAGTCTGTTATGCGCTTTGCTGCCATCGTTTGAACAACGCGCTCTGGCCGATCAGAGCGGTATGATACGCGTCAGGCTGACTGTTCTCGGCACGCATACGACGATATCCCTGGTGACGACGGGTGATTATGTCAGCTCGGGCGCGGCGATCGCCAGCGGGACGACGGTGACGGCCTCCCTTTCCGGCAGCACGGTGACGCTGAAGGCGAACGGGCGCACGCTGGCGTCCGGCCCCAGCGTCACGATGAAGCGCACGCAGGGCGGCACGGCCTGCGGCGTCAGATTCACATCTCCCGCGGTCAACAATCTCTACCTGGGCGACATGACGTTTGTCGCCTCGGGTGGGAGCCTGCTGCCGGTGCTGACGACGTATGTCGAGACGTACCTCTACGGCGTCGTGCCCTACGAGCTGTCGAACTCCTCGCACATCGAGGGGCTGAAGGCGCAGGCCGTCGCGGCCCGCACTTACGCCATGCGCGCTCAGAAGACGGGCGGCAACTACGACCTGACTGACAGCACCTCCGCGCAGGTGTTCCGCGGGTACAAAGCTTCCTATACAAACGCCATCAGCGCGGTGGACGCGACGCGGGGTCAATGCCTCTTCTATGGCAGCGCTTACGCGGCGTGTTACTATACGGATTCAAACGGCGGACAGATCGAATCGTCCAAAAACGCGTGGGGCTCGGATCTGGCTTATCTGCGGGTCAAAGACGACCCGTACGACTTGGCCAGCCCGTCCGCTACGGTCAAAAAGGGCACCATCGCCAAGGACGGCGCGTCGCTCTCGAGCGGAGTCGCGAGCCTGATCAGGAGCGCGGCGGCTTCGCAGCTGCAGAGCGCGGGCATGGGCGGCGCTTCTATTGTGAGCGTCAACAGAGCCACGCCGAGCGCGCCCCGCTTTCCGGCCCCCAGCCGCACCTTTACGCAACTGACGCTCAACGTCACGTTCCGCAGCGGGAGCGCTACGCGAAGCTTTGACGTGGATGTGGCGACATACGGCGGTCTTGAGTCGACGCTCGGCCTTTCGATCAACAGCGGAAAAAATGAGATCGTCAGCGTGAGCGAGACGAGTTCGGCTTTCATCCTTGAATTCAGGCGCTGGGGACACGGCGTGGGGCTGAGCCAGTGCGGCGCTCAGCAGATGGCGAAGGTCAACGGCTTTGGCTACAGGGATATCCTGTCCTTTTACTATCCGGGGACGAATCTCACGACCCTGGCTCTCTCCGAGATCGTGAACGGCGATGTGATACCGCCCGTCGGTCCGACCGCCGCGCCGGATACGGCCGTTCAAGCCAGGGTTTCGCTCGGAGATCCGTCTTCCAGGCTCAACGTGCGCGCCTCGGCGTCGACCGGTTCCCGCGTGGTCGCAACGCTCAGCCATGGCCAGACCGTCGCGGTCAGCGGACAGTCCGGCGAATGGAGCGCGGTCAGCGGCTCCGGCTTCAGCGGCTATGTGATGAGCAAATATCTGACGTACGATGGTGGGAACGTCACGCCGCAGCCCACGGCGACGCCCGCGCCCACGTCACAGCCCACGGAGATCACCGCGACCGTCGTCCTCGGCAACAGTTCCTCGAGGCTGAACCTGAGGGGGGCCGCGTCGACTTCTGGGTCGGTCCTGACAAAAGTGCCGCACGGCGCTCAGGTGACCGTCCTTTCCCAGTTGGGGAGCTGGTATCAGGTCCGGTACGGCGCTTATACCGGCTACGTCTCCGGGCAGTACCTTCGACTGAACGAGACGCAGCCGACGCAGACGCCCGCGCCCGTGCCGACGGTTCAACCCACGCAGCCGCCCGAGACCGGTACGACCGCTACGGTCAGGCTCAGCGACAGTTCGTCACGCCTGAACGTCCGCGCCACAGCCTCGACTTCGGCCAGAGTCGTCGGGCGGATCGGTCACGGCGCGAAGGTCACGGTCCTCGGTACGACGGGGAGCTGGGCCAATATCGAAACCGGTTCCGTCAAAGGCTACGTCTCCGCGCACTATCTCGTCTTCGACCAGGTTACGCCTGTTCCCGCGCCGACTCAGACGCCGGCGCCCACGGCCGATCCCATAACCGGAACATACGAGGTCAGCGTCGCGACCTCGCTGAACATGCGGGCTGCGCCCTCGTCCGGCGCGGCGATCCTCATGCGCCTGAAAAACGGCGCCCGGGTCAGCGTCAGCTCGATCAGCGGCGGCTGGGCCCAGATAACTGTGGACGGACGCACGGGCTATGTGTCGGCGGCCTACCTGAAACCCGTTTCAGGCGGAGGCGACGCGTCGGGTTATCAGACGCTGCGCTACGGCGATACGGGTGAGAGCGTCAAAGCGCTGCAGAGAAGACTGAAACAGATGGGTTATTTCACGGGGGAGATCGGCGGGAACTATCTGACCCTGACCGAGACCGCCGTCAAAGCCTGGCAGCGCGCCAACGGCTTGGCGCAGGACGGCGTCGCCACGCCGGAGATTCAGGCCCGGATATTCGCCCAATGAACGAGCACGAAATGACGGCTCTTCTACGGCCGGGTGAGAGGCTCGACTCTCTGTCATACGCGGACATGGCCATCATACAGCGGCCGGACGCATTCCGCTTCGGCACGGACGCCGTGCTTCTGAGCGATTTTACAGCCGTCAGGCCGCGCCAGCGCGTGATTGATCTGGGTTGCGGGACGGGCGTTATCGCCCTTCTGGTCGCTTCGCGTGAGCCGAGCGCCCATCTGACAGCCATAGAGATTCAGCCGGACATCGCGGATATGGCGGCGCGCAGCGTGGCCATGAATGAGATGGCCGACCGCATTGATGTCCGATGTCTCGACATGCGTGCGGCGGCCAGAACACTGGGCTACGGCGGATATCATGTGGCCATATGCAATCCCCCGTACGGAAAGATGGGCGCGGCCTTGCTCAATCCCGACAAGAGCGTGCGCCAGAGCCGGCACGAGGAGACCTGTACGCCGGATGACGTATGTCGGGCGGGGTTTGAACTGCTGCGCACGGGCGGGCGGCTCTGCGTGATCTTTCCTGCGCCGCGGGCCTTTGAGATG
Organism: Clostridia bacterium; assembly: GCA_017431365.1. Taxonomy (GTDB): domain Bacteria; phylum Bacillota; class Clostridia; order Christensenellales; family Aristaeellaceae; genus Firm-10. The sequence continues at coordinate 37,061 of JAFRLF010000121.1, forward strand.
ATGCGCGCGATGGCCGGGCATCGGCTTGAACCCAAGCGCGTCCGCACGGTGCATGCCCGGCCGGACACGCCACCCAAGCTGATCCTGATGGAGGCCGTCAAGGACGGGGGAGAGGGCCTGCACTGGATGCCGCCGCTCGTTCTGAGTGACGAAAACGGCGCTCCGACCGACGAATGGAAGAGGATTTACCGCGTCCCGATGCCATGATACGGCGTCTGGCGCGGTTTTTGCGTCAGAACGCCATCCTGACGTAATCGCTCGGCTCGGCGGGCGGCAGCCCCAGCATCTCACGCCCGAGACTGACATAGTAGCGGTAGTTTTCGATGGGCACGCCGTTTGGAATCAGGTGATCAAGCCCGAATATCATGCCGCCGCCCATCATTTCCGGGGAAAGCTTGTATTCAAGTTCGCGCCTGATATCCTCGAAGGTGCCGCGCAGCGCAAACTTGTCGATCCCGCCCTTAAAGGCGACGCGATGTCCGTATTTGCGCCTGAGCTTTACGACGTCCATGCCGGCCTGAGGCTCGCAGGGGTACATGCAGTTCAGCCCGCAGTCGATGAAGTCCTCCACGACGGGCGTCATGTCGCCGTCGCTGTCCTGTGAAAACAGGCGCGCGCCCTGCCGGTTCAGCGGGTCCCATATCCGATGATAATACGGATTCAGAAATTCCCTGATCTGTTTTTTGCCGATCAGCGGGCCCGAGCGGCCGGCCATGTCCTCGTGTACGTGCAAAAGATCCATCGTGAGATAGTCCGACACGCGCTCATAGACCTTCAGGCATGTATCGGCGAACGTGTCGAGCATGTCCCTGATCATGTCGGGCATGTCGTAAAACGCCAGGCAGAGGTTTTCCTCGCCCATGAGCTCGCGCGGCTCGTCAAATCCGCCCGGCATGCCGCCAAGGATGAGCGTCCCCTCGCGCTGCAAACGGGCCAGGCGTTTGAGCCCCTCGTAGTCGATCCGATCTTCCCGGAAGGCGTACCACGGTTTGACCCGTTCCCAGTCGTCTTCCGTCTCAACGACATACCGCTGAGGGAGCGGGATCGTCGCCGCGCCCTTGCAAAGCTTGACGACGCGGCCGCGCTCGTCCATGGATATGATCTCGCGGTCGTTTTCCAAAATGACGTGCGGCTTGATGCCGGACATGGCGCCCACGTTGACGGGCAGCCAGGCGTACTGAACGCTGTCAAAGCCGAACGCCTTCAGGCTCAGCTCGTCCGCTGTCGCGCCCTGCGCGGCCCACTCGTCCGTGAGGCCCACCAGCGGCCCGAACAGCTGGACGAAGAGCTCCCCGTCGGAGTGGTTGAAGGTCATGTGATCGAGGTACTGTTCCCTGCGCCAGATCATCGCGCGCACCGCCTTTCATTCGGCCGTTTATCTGTGTCTTTTATGGGATTATACGGTGTCCTGACACATATTATACCCGTTTGCGCCGCTCAATCAAGCGAAAAACGCCGATGAACAGCCGCCTGTTTACGGTTTCTTGCTTTTGCCGGTGACGGGGACACAACCGATGGAACACTGCGCGGGTAAAATGTCTTGACAGAGCATATCGTACGGTTTATTCTTAGACATGGGAAAATCCTCACCGGCGTTTCTGACAGCGCCTGGCCCTGTCCGATGGGAGGAACTTGACAAAAGTGAAACGGCTTGTCTGCGTTTTAATCTGTATGCTTCTGGCGTCTTCCGCCATTTCATTCGCTGAAGACGCGTATATCCCGGTCTATACCCTTGACGACCTGGCGGCAATGGGCCGCTCGCCCTGGGGCCGGTACCGACTGATGAACGATATAGACATGGGCTCTGTCGAGTGGGTGCCGATGCCGTTCTCGGGCGAATTTGACGGCGGCGGGCATTGCCTGTACAACCTGCGCGTCGTCGCGCCGGGGCCGGATTCGCGCATTACGCGAGACGGCAACCGCAAGGAATACGACACCGTTTTCCTCGGCCTGTTCTCCGTGCTGGATGGGGCGTCGGTTCACAACCTGCGGATCACCGGCGCGTATGTCGCCACGGAGAACACGGGTCACTGCTTTGCGGCGATCCTGGCCGGGATGATGGACCGTTCCTCGGTCAGCGCCGTGTTCGTCAGCGGGCGCGTCCACATGACGAACAGAGCCGTGATGGCGGGGGTCGCGGGCGTCGTTGGGTATGGCTGCGGCACGCTCGACCGCTGCGAGGCCCGGGTGGAGCTCGTCTTCGAGGACCGGAACCTGGAAAGTCGCTGCGAGGAGTTTATGGGCGGCATCCTCGCCTGCGGGATCGGCACCGTCAACGCGTGTTCTGTGGACATCGACGGCTATGATTCCTGCCACGGATACGTGCACAACGGCGGCCTTGTGGGCATGTACTATCACTGCGGCATGGAGTACGACGAAGCGCCTGTCACCAACAACATCATCTCAGGGCGGATTACATTTTTCGAGGAGAATCCGGATCGCCGCGCGTACTGCGAGGCGACGGTCGGCGAGCCGCTCAGCAAGCCGACCCGGACGAACGGCAACATCGACACGTTCGAGTCCCAGGAGACGAAGAACTACGACGTCGTACTCCTGCCGGAGACCTGCGAGGTTCCCGCGTATGAGACGCTGGTGACGCCGCCCACGGCCGCCTCATGGGGGTATACGCAGCACAGGTGCTCCGGCTGCGGCTATCACTGGACGGACAGCTATACGCCGCCGCGCGGATGACAGCGCCCGCTCCGCGCGTGGAAGGGAGAGGATATACATGTCAGGCAGGTCTCTCGACAAGCGGTCGTTTATCCTGGGGATGATCACGGCCTTCTGCGAGTGCGTTGCGGGCGGCTGCAAGAGCCTGGCTCTGTCGCCGCCTCTTTCGAAGGAGGAATATGACGAGGTTTCCGGCGAGGCTTACGACATCATCGAAAAGCACGGCCTGGTCTCCTGGCACGAGGAGAACCTCGACCAGCCTGAATCTGTCCGCGTCGAATGGATCCTGATCGCCTGGCGTCAGTCCGTGATCGACGATTACATTGAACTGCGCCGCAGAGGATACAGCCCCATGGCGTCCCTTGAGCCGTTTTCCGGACTCTTGAGTTACAGCCCTGACAGGAGCGTTCACACGGGATACGACGCGTATCGGGCGCTGTTTTAGCTCCCGCGTAGCATATTGTAGTACAACGGCTGATAGAATATGAACCCGGTCCGGGAGAGGACTACCATATCTACCGCGTCTTTATGGACGCATGCCACAAGGAGGCTATGAACATGAGCGGTTTATTGCGGCTCAATCCCTTCAAACTCGGCTTCGGCCTCATGCGTCTGCCCAAACTGGCGGACGGAGAAATTGACGTACCCCAGGTCAAGGACATGGCGGATCACTTCATTTCCGCGGGCGGCACGTATTTTGACACGGCTTACGTCTACGACGGCGGCAAGAGCGAGGCGGCCTTTAAGGCGGCGGTTGCCGATCGATATCCGAGGGACGCCTATACGCTCGCGACCAAGCTGCACGCCACGGCCGGCGGCGTCAGCGACGCGCAGAGCGCGAAGCAGGAGTTTTACACGAGCCTGGAGCGGACGGGCGCGGGATACTTCGATTTTTATCTGCTCCACGCGATCCAGCGCTCCACAGTCGGTAAGTACGACGAGTACGGCCTGTGGGATTTTGTCCGTGAACTGAAGAAAAAGGGCCTCGTGAAACATTGGGGCTTTTCCTTCCACGCGGATCCCGAACTGCTTGAAGAGCTGCTCGAGCGGAATCCGGACGCCGAATTCGTCCAGCTGCAGATCAATTACGCCGACTGGGAGAATCCGGGTGTCGCATCGCACAGGAATTGGGAGATCTGCCGCTCGCACGGCAAGCCCGTCGTCATCATGGAGCCGGTAAAGGGAGGCATTCTGGCCAATCCGATCCCCGAGGTGAAGGCCGTCTTCGACGGCGAGGGCAGCGGGCGCTCCTACGCCAGCTGGGCCCTGCGCTACGCTTTGGGACTTGACAACATCATGGCGGTCCTCAGCGGCATGAGCGATCTAGCCCAGATGGACGACAATCTGGCCACTGTGAAGAGCGCTCCCCTCACGGACGCCGAATACGGCCTGATCCGCCGGGCTCAGGAAGCTCTCAACGCGGACAAGACCATTCCGTGTACAGCGTGTCACTACTGCACGGCCGGATGTCCCATGGATATCCCCATTCCCGAGATATTCAACGTGATCAACCGCCGCAAGGGCAGTCCGGAGTTCCGCACGCTGAGAGAGTACTCGATCGTGACGCAGGGCAAGGGCAAGGCGAGCGACTGCGTCGCCTGCGGCCAGTGCGAGGGCATTTGCCCGCAGCATCTCGGCATCATCGAACTCCTGAAATCCTGCAGAGAGCTTGAAAAGTGACGACGCGGCGCGGCGTCAGGGAGGAGGCGCTTAAGCGGTGAAACAGATCTGTTATGTTCAGGGCAATCTCGGACGGATATACGGAGAGCTCCTGCTCCCCGAAGGAGCCGGGCCGCATGAGCTCGTCGTGCTCAGCCACGGCTTCGGTGGCGACGGCTGGGGCAACGAGGATGTCGCGGATTACTTTGCGTCAAAGGGCTTCGCGGTGTACAACTTCGATTTTTGCGGAGGTGGGTACGGTTCCCGGAGCGACGGAGATATGCTGGACATGACTGTGCTGACCGAGGCGGAAGACCTTTCAGCCGTGATCGACGCGTTCAGGTTGGACGCGCGCTTTTCCGGGATCAGCCTGTGGGGCGCCAGCCAGGGCGGGTTCGTGTCGGCCTACGTGGCGGCCCGCCGTCCGGACGACGTCAAAAAGCTGGTGCTGGAGTTTCCGGCGATCGTGCTGCAGGACGACGCCCGGGCGAGAGCGAACGCGGACGGCTCCTTTCCCGCGACCAGCACGGTCTTTGGCAACGTCATCGGCCGCAAGTACAACGAGGACGCGACGTCCTTTGATCTGTACGACAGGATTGGAGCGTATCCTCATCCGGTGCTCATCCTTCACGGCGACGCCGATCCCATCGTGCCGCTCAGCTATTCGCAGCGGGCTGTGAACGTCTTCCCGGACGCCGAGCTCATCGTCATGAAAGCCTGCAAATAAAAAGTCAATCTCCTGTGAGCTGAAAATTTGCAGGTGAAGGAGAGTGATGCAATGAACGACAAACAGACCACCCGGAAAGGTGGTCAACGAGCAGGGGGTAGCACAGTCATCCTGTCGCGTCAA
>JAFRLF010000122.1 GCA_017431365.1 Clostridia bacterium
TACATCGACGAGACCGGCGCGGTGCGGCCCCTGGACCACGAGACCCAGTCCGCGCTGCTGACCTACATGGACGCCCAGGCGGGCCGCTCCATGCGCCTGCTGGGCGTGGCGAAGACCGAGGGCGACCCCGACGGCAAGGATTTGACGCTGGTATGCGTCCTGTCCATCCGCGACAACGTGCGCAAGGAAGTCATCCCCGCGATCAAGGAAGTGCAGGACGCGGGCATCCAGGTCGTCATGGTCACCGGCGACCGCAAGGAAACCGCCGTCGCCATCGCCCGGGAATCCGGACTGCTGCGCGAAACGACGGACGTCGCCATGACCTCCGCCGAACTCGCTGAGAAGACGGACGACGAACTGAAGAAGATCCTGCCGAACCTGCGCGTCGTCGCGCGCGCCCTGCCCACCGACAAGAGCCGCCTGGTGCGCATCGCTCAGGAGCTGAACCTCGTCGTCGGCATGACGGGCGACGGCGTCAACGACTCCCCCGCCCTCAAGAAGGCCGACGTCGGCTTCGCGATGGGTTCCGGCACCGAGGTCGCCAAGGAAGCCGGCGACATCACCATCCTGGACGACAACTTCACCTCCATCGACAAGGCCATCCTCTACGGCCGCACGATGTTCAAGTCCATCCGCAAGTTCCTGATCTTCCAGCTGACCGTCAACGTGGCGGCCGTGCTGACCTGCTTCCTCGCGCCGTTCTTCGGCGAAAACCAGATCCTCACCGTCGTGCAGCTGCTGCTGGTCAACCTGGCCATGGATACCCTGGCGGCCATCGCCTTCGGTTCCGAGCCCGCCCTGCGCGAATACATGAAGGAAAAGCCCATCCCGCGCGACGCGTCCATCGTCTCGAAGAGCATGCTCATCGAGATCGTTGTATCGGCTCTCTACATCACAGCGGCCTGCCTGTGCGTCCGCTTCGTGCCGGCCATCCACAACCTGACCGGCATGACGGCGGCGGGCTATCCCGGCGTCGATCCGCTCAGCGTGGTGTTCAATTCCGCAGTGTTCGCCACCTTCATGATGGCGATCGTCTTCAACGGCTTCAACGCGCGCACGAGCCACACCAACGTGTTCGAGCATCTGGGGCGCAACCGCAACTTCCTGCTGGTCATGGGCGTGATCTTCCTGGCGCAGTTCGTCTTCGTCACCATCGGCGGTCAGGTCCTGAATGTGCACACGCTGACCGCGACGACCTGGCTGGTCTGCCTCGTGATCGCCTTCCTCGTCATTCCGATCGAGGTCATCCGCCGCACTATCATGAAGGGCAGGGACTGATCCGTCAACCGCAGAGGTCTTTGAAAGGAGCGTGTGATTCATGTCCGTCAACCTCGTCAAAGGTCAGAAAATCTCTCTCGTCAAGCCGGACGGCGGGCTCAAGCGGGTCATGGTCGGCCTGGGCTGGGACGAAGCCCAGCCCACGGCGAAGGGCTTGCGGGCCCTGTTTGCCCCGCGTCCCCAGGCCATCGACTGCGACGCCTCGGCTATCCTGCTGGGCGCCGACGGCAAGCTCGTCTCGCACAGCATATCCCAGAACACCGTCTACTTCGGCAATCTGAAGCACGCAAGCGGCGCGATCGTCCATCAGGGCGACAACCTGACCGGCGAGGGCGAAGGAGACGACGAGCAGATCATGGTCGACCTGCCGTCCGTTCCCCAGAACATCGACAAAATCGTCTTCGTGGTCAACATCTACGACGCTCAGGTCCGCAATCAGCACTTCGGGATGATCAAAAACGCCTTTATCCGCATCGTGGACATGAGCGGGAACAAGGAGATCTGCCGCTACAGCCTGACCGACGACTACAGCGGCATGACCGGCCTTATCGTCGGAGAGATCTACAGAAACGGCGGCGAATGGAAGTTCAGCGCTGTAGGGCAGGGCATCAGGGAGGCCAGTCGGCTCGACAAGCTGATCAAGCTGTACCAGTAACCTTCGCATCAACAAAAGGAGGCGCAATCAAATGGCAGTCAATCTTCAAAAGGGACAGAGAGTATCGCTGGATAAGGGCATTCGCCTGGCGCTGATCGGTCTGGGCTGGGATACCAACCGCTACGACGGCACCGCCGACTTCGATCTGGACGCCTCGGCTTTCCTGCTCGGCGCCAACGGCAAGGTGCGCAAGGACGACGACTTCATCTTCTACGGAAATCTGCAGGACGAGAGCGGCGCCGTCCAGCACACGGGCGACAACCGCACCGGCGACGGCGAGGGTGACGACGAGGTCATCTACATCGACTTTACCAAAGTGCCCGCCGACGTGCAGAAGATCGCCATCACCGTCACGATCTACGAAGCCGCGGAGCGCGGACAGAACTTCGGTCAGGTCGAAAACGCGTACGTGCGCGTCGCGCGCCGCTCCGGTGAAAACGATACCGTGGGCATCGAGCAGCTGCGCTACGACCTGGGAGAGGATTTCTCCATCGAGACCGCGCTCGTCGTCTGCGAGATCTACAGGAGCGGCTCTGACTGGAAGTTCAACGCGGTGGGCGCCGGGTATCAGGGCGGCCTGTACGCTCTGTGCAAGGCCTACGGCGTCAACGTCTGAACCAAATTTACATCAACCGGCCGGCGGCAAGTCCGTCGGCCTTTTTATAAGGAGATGCGTCAAATGAACAGCTCTTTCCGCAGCGCGCCATGCCGACCAAAGGTCACCTTCAACGCCCCGGCCGTACTTGGATTCGCGCTCGTCTGCCTCGCCGCGCTGATCATCGACCGGATGACGGGCGGCGCGGCAAACGATTACGTCTTCAGCGTATACCGTTGGCCGCTCTACAGGCCCATGGCGTGGGTTCGCCTGATCTGCCACATATTCGGACACGCCGGGTGGGATCACCTGCTTGGCAACATGATGTACATTCTCATCCTCGGCCCGATGCTGGAGGAAAAATACGGCTCCTGGAACATCGTATTCGTCATGCTCGCCACAGCCGCGGTGACGGGACTGGTGCACATGGCGTTCTTCCCCGGGCTGGCGCTGTGCGGCGCCAGCGGCGTCGTGTTCGCCTTCATCCTGCTCTCCTCCATCACGGACATACGCGAGGGAGAAATCCCCCTCACGTTTATCCTGGTGGCCGTCCTGTACATCGGACAGCAGGTGTATCAGTGCTTCTTCTATAAAGACAACATATCCCAGTTCACTCATATCCTGGGCGGCGGCGTCGGCGCGGTTCTGGGCTTTTTCATGAATAGAAAGGGCCTGACGCGCTACCGCGCGCAGCGATAAAGGCCCGCCATTCGCCCGATCTTTCGCCGTAGCGTCCACAATCCTGTGGACAAAGCCCCGCCGGATGATTTATAATCTGAGATGATACCATTAACCATTTGTCGCCCGGTCAGGTATGACTGCAGCACAGCAAAGCGAGGTCAGCGCATTGTCGACCGTATATGATCGAATCAGCGTCCGAAACGCCGAAGATCTGTTTCTCCCCCACGCCGCGCGTCCGGAGCGGGGCGTCTATTTCGTTCGCGTATGCGAAACGTCTGACGCCATGGCGGATGTCCTGTGGCGCTTTCACGAGGCGGCGCGCCAGCGCGGCGTCATCATCGAGGACAAGATCGCCAATCCGGACAGTCACCAGCTCGATTACTACAGGGAAACCATGGGGGACAATTTCGAGCCTGACGCCGGGTTCGTCCAAAGCGCGCTTTCCCGATGGATGCCGCGCATGTCCGCGCCGGCCCGTTCCGCCGTCGCCGAAGCCATCCTTCGACAGATCGACGAGATGAAAGCGAGCGGCAAGCCTCTGAGCGCCATAAAAAACGCGTACATCAAGATCATGTGCTGGCTCTACTACCGGTTTGAGCGGATCATGCCCCTGCTTGACGAGGATCAGCCGCCGCGCATCCTTTACGTCTGCTCCGGTTCAGTCACCGCGCATGAGTTGACACTCTTGTCGGCGCTCAATCTCATCGGAGCCGACATCATGATGGTCGAGCTGAAAGGTGACCAGGCGTATCTCAGGATCGATCCGCAGAGCCGCCTTTCGCAGCTTCTGCCCGCGCAGGAAGGACATCCCTTCTCCGCCGATTTCAACCTCAAAGCCTTCCGGGCGGAAAGGGCGTCGGTTAGCCGTCCGGCTGCACCGGCGCGCCAAGCCGCCGAAGTGGCCGCTCCGGCCTCTCCCGACGGAGCCGGCAGACACGTCCGTCTCAAACCGGCGCAAGGGCAAGCGGGCCATGCGCCGCGCCTGACACTGACGCCCGAGCTGCCCACCCGGCGCGCCGTTCAGCCGGCACAGCCAACGCAGGAAAGCCCGCTGCTCAGCCGCTATCCCCTGCTCAATAAGGACGTCTGCGTCAACGCCTGGCTCAAAGAGCCGGACTACAAGGCCGTCCTTCAGGAAGCGCAGGCCAGGGGCGACGACCTCGACACCTTCTACAGCGCCTTTATCCGCGTGCGCGGCGCGCGAAACAGGGTCAGCTACGCGACCGAACTGTACCAGCTGTACCGCGATCTCAAGGACAAGGGCCGCAGCATACTGGTCATCGACGGGGCGCTGCCCGTACCGCAGCCGCATGAGCTCGACAGGATACGCCGCCGCCCCTACCGCTCGAGCGACGAGATCATCGTCGATCTGGCCGGAAACCTCCCCGCCAGCGCGTCGAAGAACCTGCAGCGGCTCATGCAACGCGCCTTCGTGTCCGTCATGGCCGAAGCCGCCGCGAAGGAGACCAACCTTCATAAGCTCACGACCATGGCGGTATATCTCCTCGTGTGGATCAACAGATATCAGTCCGATCTGTTTACGGGCTTTCAGGAGACGGCGCTGCCCGTACTGCTGCGCATGGGCGCCTGCGCCGACGAGCGCGAGGCGCTGTACTTCAAATTCCTGGCGCGCATACCGTGCGACGTGCTGATCTTCGTGCCTGACAGGCACGAAACCTGCGCCTTACAGGACAGCCTGCTCGTTGAGGTCAACCAACCCGAATCCCTGGAAATGAAGACGTATCCCCGCGCGTCCGGCGGCTCTCAGATCCAGACGGTCGCCGCCATGGCGCAAAACGATCTGAACGCTGTCCTGTACACGGGCGACGGCCTGTACCGCGACCGGCAGTTCGCGACGGCGGAGGCCGTCACGCTGAAGACGACCTACGACGAACTGTTCATCCTGTGGGATCAGGAATTGCGGCTGCGGCCCAGTTTCTCATCCAACGAGCAGACGGTGAGCATGCCTGTCATATGGGCCAGGGTGTCCGGCGTCCCGGGCGGGAAGCTGCCCGCCTACTGGCAGCGGATCAAGCACCTGAGCATGAGCTCCGACGCCGTGCTCATCCCCGCCCTGCCCGACAAGAGCCGCGACGCCACGCTGCAGCCGCTGGCCGCCAAGGCCATCAGGAACGGCCGCATCCTGTGGGACGTCATCCGCGCCGACAGGCGATACCCCTTCGGCATTCTCAGCGAAAGCGCTCAAAGGCACATCTTCGACAAGGCGCAGCAGATGCTCGATAGGCGGCTCATTCGCGGCACCTTTGAAAACGGCATGGAATACAATGTCCTTGCCACCGTACTGGGGCTTGACAAGGCGTATCTTCGCATCATTCAGCGATTCGACTTCACGCGGAAGAACCCGAAAGTCGTCGCCGTCAGCACGGGCGAAAAGGGCGCCTCTGTCGAAGATGCGATCGTTCTGACGCTTTTGCACCTGATCGGGTTCGACGTCATATTCTTCGTGCCCACGGGCTACCAGACGATCGAACAGCATCTGAACGGGGAATACCCGGTGGAGCACACCTGCGGCGAATACCTGTATGACCTGCGAGCCCCGGATTTTTCAACCGTCCAGGTGTCCAGGCTGCAAATGCTGCAGGAACTGTTCAATTCGACTTTCAGGAGAGGAGTCTGACATGGAGCGCAGAAGCGACACCCTCGTCCCCAGCGCCGAAGGCGACGCACAGCCGTTTGACATTCTCGCCGACCGGGAAAGCGTTCGGCAGGCGCTGCGCCAGTCGCCCGAAGTGGAAGCGCTGACCTCCACCCTGGACGTGTACGACCTGAACAGCATCGTCACCTTCGGGCGCGGGGCAGCCGAGGCGCTTTCAACGGCGGCGGACGAAGTTCTGAAGAGCGTATCCTCCGGCGATCAGGATTCGAGCCAGGCTCTTTTCGAGGCGCTGAGCCGGGTCATGCAACAGTTCAGGGAAGATGAACTGGAGGAGAACACCTCGTTCTTCGGCAGGTTCTTCGGGGGAAGCCGATCCCTTGACAAGGTGATCGACAAGTACACAGCCATGAGCGCGGACGTGGACAGGATCTATGTCCAGCTCAGGCAGTACGAGGAGCAGATCCGTCAGTCCAACGAGCGCCTGGAGGCCCTGTTTCAGGCCAATGTCGCCACGTACCACGAGCTGGAAAAATACATCGTGGCGGCGGAAATCGGCCTTCAGGAAATCGACGACTACATCGCTGAATTGCGCGAAAGACAGCAGATCCAAAGGTCCCAGGATGTGGATTTTGAACTGCAAACGCTGGAGCAGGCGAAAAACATGCTCAAATCCCGCCATCAGGACCTCATGCTGAGCGAGCAGGTCGCGCTTCAGGCCGTCCCCATGATCCGCCTTGCGCAGAACAACAACATGACGCTGGCGCGGCGTATCAACGCCTCGCTCATCGTGACGCTGCCGGTGTTCAAGCATTCCCTGGCGCAGGCGATCCTGCTAAAACGTCAGAAAAACCAGATGCAGGCCCTCGACGCCCTGAACCGCTCCACCAACGCCATGCTGAAGAGGAACCGCCGCGACAGCGAGACCCTTTTGGCGGCGCAATCCGGACAGCAAGGCGTCAGCCAGGACACGCTCTCCGAGACGTACCGGGCCATCATGAGCGGGATCAGCGAATCGAGGCGGCTACAGGAAGACGCGAAGGCGAAACGCGCCGAGGACGAAAGACGACTGAAGGAAATACAGGCAGCATATCGGACAAAGATAGGATGAAAATTGGAGGGTCTGCTATGATGTATCCTTTTATGACACTTGACGATGGTACGGAAATTGTCCATTCAGAAATGTCTGCCGATGGACGCGTCAAAGTCTACATGGAATAACCAGACGAAAAGGACTGTTTTCGCCATGCCACATGCATTTTACCCGATTACGAATGGAAGGATGTGTTCGGGTTCAGCGATCAGGAAATGAACCGGTATAAGGATATAATTGAAAGTACGGCGCATCTGATTCTCCGCTTCGCGACTGAAGGGGGACTTGAGTATGCCGCAAGTGTTTAAAGTCGGATCGTACTGGGTTTATTTCTGGGCCAATAAGAATAAACCATTGGAGCCTGTACATGTTCATATTTCACAAGGCAATCCAAATGAGAACGCAACAAAGGTATGGATCACTCGTCGGGGAAAGTGTCTCCTATGTCACAACAGATCAAAAATCCCTGTACGCTTTTGAATAACATTATTTCCGTTATCGAGGCGCGCAGTGATGAGATCATTGACAAATGGAAACAGTTCTTTGGGGAGACAGACTATTACTGCTGAGCTACCGCCTCTTATCCCCGATGATAATGATCTTCAACATGTCTTGAGTTGATTTTCTGCCTTTCTCACTTCTCTTTAACGAATAAGGGTAAACCGCATATATAGCGATGCGGCCGTCTTTACCAGGCCTCGGTATCGCGTCTTTCGGTATCGGAACTGTTTCTTCACGATACTGAACACGTGTTCTACCTTTGACCGCACTGTGTTCATAGGTTTATTATACCATATGGTTGGATTCTATGCTATTATTCGTTATGCGGTGTTGCCTAAGATTTTGTGTAATAATAACTGCGGTCAATATTCTTCTTTTTTCTGCAGTTATCCAGTTAATAATGCTTATAATAGATCAAACCTTGTGAAGGTATAAGCACGATCAATAACTTATTCCCCATCGGCCAAAAATCGAAATTTGAATAGTGAGGCCTTTCAGAAAGCTCCAGCGAAGTAAACGTACCATCACTGTAATACCAATAATAATCGTACTTATTGATAGCTGATATCAGATCCTTATCAAATGGCACATTTGTATCTAATATTGTTTCTCTCATACGATTTCTAATCAGAGGAATTGGAAGTTTTTTGAAAACCCATCCATTTTCTATAAGATCGTCATGGGTGTTAATATCCGATTTTTTAGATAACATTCCCTTTAGATTATACGTTCCATATTTTTTAATGTCGTCTCGATACTCTGGGTATACTTCCATTATTTCGTAAGGGAAATAAACATATTCTCTTATATAATCGCCATCAATAGGATCTGAATCTTGCAAGCTAATCATTTGATATATAATAGTAACGATGATAATTCCTATAATCCCTATAAGAAATATCAAATACGCTTTCGAGAATTTGATGTTCTGTTTCATATAAATACTCCTACTATTGCATTTGATCTGAAATTAAAAGTCCGTCCCGAAGATCGCCTTCGTCAGCCGGTCGTCATAGTCGTAGGTGTAGTTCGTCGCGTACTCGCCCGCGCCGGGAGTGTTGTACAGCTTTTCGGCATAGTCCTCCGGGCGCTCCGTGGCGCTGTAGCTGAGGCGCGTCTGCCGCAGCAGCGTCCCGTCCGTCGCCGTCTTCGTCAAGATTTATTCGTTCTGACTTTTTCCAGTTCGTCCTGGACGAACGACATGCTCAGTTGTTTGTTCATGGGTCTATTATACCACATGGCTGGATTCTATACTATAATTCTTTGTGCGGTATTTCCTTATACCGCATGGCGGGATTAAATGCTATAATTTCTGTGCAGTATTGCCTTAGCTATCACTCGCTAGATAGAATAGAATGCCAGAATCGATGTCTAAATAACTATAAGTATAATTCTGAGAAGGACTCAAATCATTTATATGATTATATTTTATGCTATATCTATTTTTATAAATCCAGAGAATGTTCCTATCATTCATATTACTTAAATACTTGTAAAATTTAAACCCTAATTCTCCTCCGATCCCATCCTCTAATACCTGATCCTTTATGTTTTCAGGTATAATAGAGTTACACCAACCACTTTGAATAAGGCTTTCTTCAATACTGTTTCTGTTTATTGTGTTTAGTGCCAAAACATATATTTCTACACCATCTCCATTCCACATATGATATTCATATTTTTCTCTAACTTCAGATAGAATAATTGATAAAGGCAAGTTTAATTTGGTTAATATGTAATACTGTATTGAAAATGATGAAAATGATATTACTAACAAAACAACAAGAACGATAAATAGTAAAACTCTACTTTTATTGATTTTCATTTGGTAGAACCCCCATCTTTTCTAAGGAAACACCGTACAATTTGTCACAAGCATAAGCAAAACCCCTCTCTGCAGTCAAGTCTGTATACTTACCATGTTTCGGCTACCCAAGTTCATACTTCTTAAACCGCCAGACCCCGTCTGCCTTACAGTATGAGATTGGCCAGGGTAAACCGCATATATAGCGATGCGGCCGTCTTCACAAGGCCTCGGTATCGCGTCTTCCGGTATCGGAACTGTTACCCTACGGCACTATCCGGTTCATCTGCTCCAGGAAGGCTGTTTTGTTTGTTTTCACGTCGGCCAGTTCGTCCTAGACGAAGGACATGCCCATTTGTTTGTTCATGTGTTTATTATACCGTATGGTTGGATTCTATGCTATCATTTCTGTGCGGTATTGTCTTAATTACACCAGACACAGGGCAGCCATCGTCACCGCGCCGAACGCCATGAAGGCGCGGAACGTCTTTCTCCCGGTACAAATGTGGACGACGCCGCACACGCAGCCCGCCATCAGCACACAGGCCAGCCAGGTCGACTGGAGCCTCAGCGGCGTGAAGCCGTACACGCCGATGTACATTCCCAGCTTGGAGAGGGCGATAGCCGAGAACACCAGGCTCTGCCCGAGCAGCAGGAGACACATGATCTTCAGCGGTCTGTGCGCCCTGACCGGCTGTCTGGCCAGACCGGCGATCATCCAGAGCAGCCCAAAGTTGATGCCCATGACGGCGCAGAGCTCAAAGAATCCAGCCCGCGCGTATTCCGCTACGGAGAATCCTTCCGGCAGGCGTCCCATGAAGCCGCCAAACAGGTAACTCGCCTGGAGGACGAAGTAAGCCAGATACGCCGCGCTGAACGCGCCGATCAGGCCAGCCCAGACGCCGGCCGGAACCAGCCGCAGATTCGCAAGGCTGGCGTCCAGGGCCTGACGCCTGTTCAAGCGAAGCTCCTCGCCGGCCGAGATGGGCCCTGCTGCCATGCCGAACAGATATCCGCCCAGAGGTATGGCAAATATCAGGACGTGAGGCTTCAGCCAGGCCGAAACATCGGGCAGGCTCTCAACGAGCCGCTGCAATCCTGCCGCGAACCTGAAGTCAGACGAGGCCAGCAATCTCATCGCGGCGAACAGAAGGATCGTGCCGATCAGGATCACGAATAGCGAGACGAATACCGCCTCGGCGCTGATCTGTCCCCTATCCCCACGTTTTCGATATTTGACCGCCCAAAACAACGTCCGAAAGGCGTCCGCAAAGTGCGATAGCGGCAAGACCAAATAGCCGTACAGGCAGTCGGCCGGAAGATAGCACCCCGACCTCCCGTCAAGCAGGAATCCGCCCCGGCTGATCATCCAGTAGGTCAAAAAAATGAAAAAGGCGAAATGCTCGACCCACAGTTCCCACACGTCGTTGCGCCGCAGGATCAGTCCGACATCGCACAATACGGCGCAGCCGAGCCAGATCCAGCTCTCTCCGGCCGCCTTCTCTCCCCGATGCAGGACAAAGGTCATGATCGACAGTAGAACCAGCGCGGCGACCTGCGCTAATGACCCTTCTGAAAAGCGGCAGCACGCGTATGCGCCCGCGAAGGCCAGCGCCGTCGCGATAATCTCCCGCGCAGCGGGTTTTTTCACGACTTCATCAGGCTCGGACGTCAGCGTGTCCGTTAGATCCGTCGCACCGTTGTCAGGTAAGTCATCGCCCCTCGTCTGAAGCGTGTACTCATCATTCATCACGATCATCGCCCCCGTTCAGTTCATCCGATCCGTTTTCCTCAAATTCAAGGATATCGCCCGGCTGGCATTTAAGCTCATGACACAGAAGCATCAGCGTACTGAAGCGTATGGCCTTTGCCTTGCCCGTCTTGAGGACGGACAGATTCGCCGGCGTAATGCCGATTCTCTCGCTCAGTTCGTTGAGGGAGATTTTGCGCTTCGCCATCATGACGTCCAGATTCACTATGATGCGCATGACGTCACCGCCCCTCACACCGTCAGATCGAGCTCGTCCTTCATGGCGATCGCCTGTTGAAAGACGTTCTTGACGATCCGGACGATGAGCATCATAAACGCCGCGGCGGCCGTCACGATGAAGAGCAGCCCGTATCCCAGCCCGCAGACAAACGAGGCCAGCGCCACGCCCGCGCAGCACCAGCTGACCTTGCGCATGATGGACACGTTGTCCGGATCAAACACAGTTCCGCCGCGCAGATTGCCCAGCAATCTCCACAAAAGCCAAAGGGCCGGCCAGGCGAACGCGCTGCACGAAAGAACAGCGCCCAAAAACAGTTTGGGCCGTGAAAGCAGCGCGGACCACGCCCTTATCCCTATGTCGACAAAGCAGTTGAAAACGCTGAACGCGTCGAGCGCCAGCAGCGCCACGGCAAAGGCTATGACGCAGACCATCGAGAGGATGATACTCCTGTCTTTTGTCCAGTTCATCATAAAAACGCCTCCCTCCATGCCGGCATTGTAACAGGAGAACAGGCGTTTGTCAATATAATTTTATCGTTTTTCGATAATTATTTCTCTTTTATCAGTCTTCTTCGCTCACACCTTTTTCATCGTAACACTCCAGGAAGCTGTGTCTCAGGCCGCCGCTCTTCCACGCGGGGAAGGTGTCAAGCGTGACGGCGTGGACCGCGTTGAAGATATTCGTCTCAATGTCGGGGTTCGTCTTCCTGAGTTCCCGGATCAGGGCCTTTATCTCCTGCCGCTTGGACGCGCCGTCCTGGAAGCTGCTCTTCTCCGTCATGCGGCAGGCGCAGCGGATAAATTCCAGTCCGTTGTACCGCGCCCAGGCTATGATATCGTCCTCGCGGACGCAGTACAGCGGGCGGATCAGCTCCATGCCCTCGAAATTCGTGCTGTGGAGCTTGGGCATCATGCCCTGCAGCTGCGCGCCGTAGAACATCGCCAGGACCGTCGTCTCAATGACGTCGTTCAGGTGATGTCCCAGGGCGATCTTGTTGCAGCCCATCTCCCGCGCCTTCGCGTAAAGGTGCCCCCGCCGCATGCGGGCGCACAGATAGCACGGATTTCCCTGCACGCCGTCCGTCACGCGGAATATGTCGCTCTCGAACACGGTGACGGGGATGTTGAGGAGCGCAGCGTTCTGCTCGATCCGCTGACGATTCGGCGCGCTGTACCCCGGATCCATGACCAGATACTCGCACGTATACGGTATGTCGGAAAAGCGCTGGAGCATCTGCATCAGCTTGGCCATGAGCATGGAATCCTTGCCGCCGGAAATGCACACGGCCACGCAGTCGCCCGGGGCGACCATCTCATAGCGCTTCATCGCCGCGGTAAAGGGGCTCCAGAGCTCCTTGCGGTACTTTTTTGTAATGCTGCGCTCGATCATCTGCCAGCGCTCAAGCTGCCTATTCGCCATCTATGCCTCCGGGATCACTTTTCGTGGACGCGCTTGCCCGTCATGTGATCGGGCGTTATCGCCAGGAGCAGCGTCCGGCTCAGGTTGCGGTGAATGTCCGAGGCGATCTCCTGATCAGACCCTTCGGGAAAGTACTTTTCCCCCAGACGCCTGAGAATATCGCGCCGGACCGCGTCGTCCGTAACCTCGTCTGCGCGGCCGAAGACGACGACGCTGACCGTGTGGTACGACCACCCGTCCTCGTCAAGGCTATCGCCGCTCCAGGTCGTCAGGCAGACCCGGCTGTCCGCCTTCAGGGCGTCCACTTTGTGCCCCGTCACCGCCGAATGAATGTAGATTTTTCCATCGTCAGCATGATAATAAAAGTTGACCGGCACGCCGTACGGGTAACCGTCCTCGCCGTGGACGGAGAGGACCGCCCTCTTCGCGCCTTTCAGAACAGCGAGGCACTCTTCGACCGACGCCGCCTGTTTAAAGCGTCGCATTTCTCTGAACATATGACACTCCTTCTTTACTTTTCGCTCTCCGCCGCCATCACCGCGCGACGACGACGTTGAGCGTGGAATTCACCGGCCTGACCATGCCCACGACGCTGTCAAACGACGTCGAAGGCCAGCTGTACTCCATAAACCTGTTTCCCACCGAGAATCCGAGCACGCTGGAGCCGCCGCCGTCCACGTTCATGAGCTCCTTAACGTCCGGCACCATCTTCCGGCAGATCGCGCAGATTTCGTTGTAGTTGGCGCCGACGGACATGGGAGAACGCCCGTTGAACACCAGGATAAAGAGGGATCCGCCTTTCGTGACGCCCACGGCCGTGCGCGGATGCCGATGCATGGCCACGATGTCGCTCTCCTGGGTCTGCGCGCTGAGGGGCGACGTCCAGCCCTCGCGCCTCAAACTCTCCCCAGCGTCGATGCCCGGCTCGAAGACCGGCTTTCCATCGCGGATCAGCGTCAAGCCGCCGCCGTAAGCCCAGACCATGCCCTGCCAGGTCGCCTCGTCCAGCTCGTCCGGACGCTCCAGCGAGAGGTCGAACCGCGCGCCGCGGAGATCATAATACCCTTCTTCTTTCGGCGTAAAGCCGCACTCATTTATCCACTTGAGGCCGGTTTCCCGCTCGACGGACACGACGACGCCTGTTCCCGGCAGGAGCACGTCGCCGTCGCGCAGGCAGGTCAGCTCCTCCTGATTGACGACGAGGTTCACGCGGCCCTCGCCCACGGTCCTGGTATAGGTCATGCGATCCGCTCCCGCGTCCTCCCCGGACAGCATGGGCGTCCACACGGCCACCTTGCCCGGACGGACGGGATCCACGTCCCCCGCATTCCAGGTCAGGGACTGTCCGTTGACCGTGAGCCGGCCGCCCCGCAGCCTGAAGTGGAAGAAGACGAACTTCCTGTCTCCCGTGAGGCCCATGCAGGCCTTTTCATAGAGGGGGAAGGTCTCCACCCTGCGGTCGCCCTCGTGGAAGAGCATGAAATCGAGGTGTCCACCCTTCATGCCGCTCTGTTCCATCGGCCGGTCCGTCCTCAGCCGGTTGTACAGCTGGCACAGCCGGGGCGTCATGAAGAACAGGTAATTGCTCGTCACCTGCAATGCCGGCGCGCTCTCCGCCTCGCCGATGACGGCGCGTGGCGACAGGGGTCTGCCAGCCGACCGCTCGACAAAGGCGTCCTGAACCGAGTCTGTCATGATGCCGTGCACCATGATGCCGCCGTCCCGCGCCTCCTTCATCCAGGGCATGGACTTGGGATCGGCCATGGACTTGGGCGTCAGCAGCAGGGGCAGAGGTTCGTCCAGTTTTTCCCACGGCGCGGGCGCGGACTCCATCGTCCTGAGGTCGAAATACCCGCTGAGCGCCCTGACTCCCGGCTGAGCGTCCAGCCAGTTTCTGATCGCATCGTCGCGGCGACGGCAGAACTCGGGATACCAGTGCTCGCTCGCCGTTTGCGGCGGGAGATCGATCGGCCACTTCGCCGTCAGGTCCTCATCGTAGACGGAGAGGAAGGCATCGGGCCAGTTGTCGTACATTTGCTGCGCCGACATGGCATAGACGCCGTCACCGTACAGCTCGGAAAGGCGCGCGATCTGACGGTAAGCCGCGAGCGTGCGCCTGACGATGGGCACGAACGGAAGGATGTCAAAGCCGGCCGGCACATAGACGCTGCACAGGCCCTTTTTCACGAACTGTCCCGCCAGGGCCTTCTCCATCAGCGTCACAGGCACGGCGCGCACCAGCGCGGGTATGGCCATCTGCCTGCAGGCCGCGAGCATATTCCCGCCGTAGCAGAAGGCGCAAAAGCCCGAGAGGTCGTCGACGCCGTCTACAAGCGCGTCGTCGCTCACGGCGACACAGCGCGTCCGGGCAAGGTGAAGGCCCGCGCAGATCCGCATGATCGCGTCGTATCCGGGCAGGAGAACGGATCCCTCCGGCGCGTACGCCATGTAAACCGCCTTGCCCTCCGCCTGCGCGTTTCGAAGATCTCTCTTGAGCAGCGCGCCATAGCGCGGATCCGAAAGGATAAAAAGCGCGCTGTGGGCCCGTTTCAGCATGTCCCCCGCGCCATTCGACTGATCGATATCCGCCGCGCCCGAGCGCAGGACGGACGCGACGGGATCGTCGTCCGGCAGATCGTCGGAAAGGGCGTCCCTCACCGCCATTTCGTCCATAACGCGAGCGCCGAGGCGTGTCTCATAGGCTCTGCGCACATCCGCGTAAATCTCCTCGTATGTCGCCTGAAGGTCCATCCCCCTAGCGGTCAAGACGGCCTCCATATCCTTCTGGCACGCTTGCGCGTCCTCGTCCGAGATGAGTCCGCGCCGCAGCGCGCGATTAAGCCAGCCGTCCTGTCCGCTCACGTGGCCGGGCACCGCGATCGCCTGGATCTCGCCCCAGGCAAAGAGCCCGCCCAATATGTCCGCCGCAAGGTCCATCCGCCGATAGCTGCCCTTCCTCGCGCCTTCCGATACGATGTACTGTCCCATGCCGCACTACCTCCGCCTGATGTTTTGCTTTCCCGCATGATGCGCGGGCGCGCCGCCGATAGGTTATCCTCTCATTCCAGCAGGAAACAGCCCGAATAGGTCATCGTCCCGCGGCCATGGTTGTACGGGATGCCGCACTGCTTGCAGACCTGTGTGACGAAGAGTCCAAACCCTTCCATCGAATAAGTCATTTTGTCGGGGAAGCGGCAGGGGCTGTCCGGATAAGTGCACTTGGCGCAGTTTTTGCACCCGCCCGCGCCAAGGGCCAGGAGGCCCGGATAATCCTGTTTGAGGCGCGCGTACAGCTTCTGAAAGTTCTCGCCGTGCCGCTCGCCCAGGGCCTGAATGCCCTCCCAGTCGAAGTCGTCCTCGAGCTCCTGGACGCTCTGAACCAGCAGGCCGCGCTTGTACTTTCTCAGCATGGCCCGGCTCGCGTCCAGATCCCCAAACGCCGGAGGACAGGCCCACGTCGTGTTGTAACAGCCGCACTTGTTCACCTTGCAGGCGTTTCTGACGTCCTCGAGCACTTCGAGTTTGGTGGCGTCCATCGGGGCGGCACAGTCGAATTTGAATGCCTCGGCAAGCTGCATCAGTTGTTCATCTGTCATCGCAAACCCTCCATTAAGCCGCGTCGTCCAGCGCCCTCGTCATCACGGCGCCGCTTTGATAAATCGTCGTGAACTCATCCCTCATCGAAACCGTCATAATGCCGCGCCCGGCACAGTCCTCCGCGAAGGCCGCGGCCTCGTCCGGATCGCCATAGTCGCGTTCTGTATCGTCGCAGAGGAGCATATATGCCCGTCCCCCGTGCTGCAGGCAATACTCCGCCATGGCCAGGTCTCCGCTGCTGTTGCCGAACACGAGCGCAGGCGCTTTCCCGATCTCATCGATGATGGAAAACACCTTGTTCGTCTTCTGGTTCTTGGTCGTGAGGTTGCCCTCGAGGATGACCTGATCGTCCGGCGATCCGGCGAAAGCGGGCAGCGCGGCGAACATCATGCAAAGCGTCAGGGCCATCCATCTGATAAAGCGCATAACGGCAGGCTTTCCTTTCATGTCTTATTGCGTCGATATCGCAGGCGCGACACGTTACATTTTATCGCTCAAATCGGATTATAAGAGGAAAAAGCGGATTCGTCAATTCCGCACGCGCATTTTCTTCCCGCCGCGCAAACGCCGTCCGGCCGCGATAGGGACGTGCTTCATGAGGACAGCGTTTTCAGAACGTCGGCGATGCGCGCGGCCAGACGGCTCTTCGTCGCGGGATGAATGTTGTCGGATTCACAGATGTCCGCGCTGCGCACCAGCGCCGCGAAGGGGATTTCCGCAGCGGCGCGCTGCTGTGCCCTCTGCAGAGCGCGCCAGCCCTCGTCCGAGCGGGGCTGATAGTCGGCGATCTGCACGATGACGAACGGCAGCGAAGAATCGCCGAGATCCCCGCGCCAGGTCCTCACAAGACACTCAAGCTCCCTGTCGTAGACGCGCGCCTCGGCCTCTGTGGTATCGCTCTCCCCCTGATACCATATGACGGCGCTCAGAGACAAAGGCGGCAGCTTTCGAAACATGTGCCGGTAAAGATAGCCGTCCTGATTCCATACCGTATACTCCGGCCAGGTGTGGTCGACATGCCTGTCTTCGAGCGGCACGGAAATCCCAAGCGAGGCAGCCGCGCCCTCGGGCAGCCAGCTCTCGATGACGGACGCGCCCTGATAGCAGATGATCAGGCCGACCGCGCGCCCGGCGCGCGTCATCTCGCCCAGATGATACCCGATGGCTGAAAAATCCCCGGCTTTGTCCCTCGAGCAGACCTGCCAGCCGTCCTCCGGCGCATAGGGTTCACCGGCTTCGGGCCGGGCCAGCGAAAAGCCGCGCAGTAGCGGCCATTCGACCCACTGATCTTCCGGGCAGGACGATTCACGCAGTTTAAACTGCATGTTCGACTGACCGGCCAACAGATAGACGTCTCCGACGTAGACGTCCCTGAGAACGGTCTCCTCCCCGTCAAGCGAGACCGTCAGGTCGTACGGCCCGCCCTCGTCCCTCGCGGGCAGCGTCGCGCACCAGAACGGTCCGGACGATTCAGTATCCGCGAAATCGCCGTCCAGGCAGACGCTCGCCCGCCCCGCGCCTTCACCGAAGACTCGGATCGGTTTACGGGCCTGCAGGACCATGTGATCTGAAAATAGGGCATCCAAACGCATATACATCACCCTTTGCCGCAACGTTCGTTTTCAGGCGCCGCGGACGGACCTGATACTTATGAATTATACCACGCCTCGTCCATTATTCAAGGTCGGACGTCAAGTCTTTTCCCGTCACGGGGCTGATTCAAAGGCGTAGCGCGGGGCCATAAATCTGTCTGGCGCAATTGAAAATACCGCGCGGAGCGTGTACAATAGTAAAGGCGCAACGCGCGTTTACGTGGCGCTGACAATGGCGCTGAGAGATACGCAGTCGCTATCCGGGACGGGACGCCCGGCCGATCTGACGGGAGCAAGGTGTCATTCATGAAGAGGATAGAAAACGCGGGACGGACCATCGAGGCGGAATTCTCCGACGAGGATGCGCGGAATATCTTCCTGCCATTGCTGCGCCGTTTCACGCACATGCGGCGGGCGAAGGGCCGCAGGCTGCTGGTCATGCTGGCCGGGCCGCCCGCCTCGGGAAAGTCGACCCTGGCGGCGCTCCTTAAGGCCCTCGCCGAAGACACGGACGGCGTTATCGCGCCGACAGTGTTGGGCATGGACGGCTTTCATTGGCCGCAGGCCTATCTGCGGGCCCATGCGGTCATGCGAAACGGCGAACTGATACCCATGACACGGGTCAAAGGTTCGCCGGTCAGCTATGACCTTCAAGGGCTGCGCCAGGCCGTCGCCCGCGTGGCGGCCGGCGAGATCTGCCTCTGGCCGGCCTACGACCGCCGGATCCACGATCCCGTCCCAGACGCGATTCGCGTGGACGGGGAAATCGTCCTCCTGGAGGGCAATTATCTCTTACTGGACGAGGACGGCTGGCGCGACCTGCGCGCCTTTGCCGATTACACGATCAGTGTCGACGCCGATCATGCGCTTCTCATGGAGCGCGTGATCGCCCGGCACATGGCCGGCGGCCTCACCCGCGAGGAGGCCGTTCAGAAGGCGGAAGAGAACGACAGGGCGAACATGCGCCTGTGCCGGGAGAAATGCCTCCCGGCTGACCTCGCGCTCCGAATCCGCACGGACGGCGGGTACGAAGCTGACATAACGGAGCGAGTGAAATGAACAGAATAGAAGAACTGCTGGACGCGCCGCGCTGGATCGTCGACATCCTGCCCAGGCAGGTTCCCGCTCACAGCCCGGGACAGTATTTCGCCGTCGAGAGATACTTTCAGAAGGCGGACTTCGCCGAGACGATGATGCGGCGGCGCGTCTTCATCATGATAGGCGAGGCTATGATTCTTTCCGATCCGGACGACACGTATCTGACGCTCTTCAATCCGGACGAGGCGCTCATCGATCTGGCGCGCGCCATCGCAGGCGGCGAAGGCCTGTTCGTATGGAAGGGCGAGGAAGTATGACGACGACCAACTGAATTTGAGGAGGATGCTTTTATGTACCCCATGAAGGTGATCCCCGGCTATCAGAATACAAAGCCGGGCGTACAGGTCGGCACAAAGCTCGTCGCCACGGGCGAGAACGGAAGCTATACCCCCGACGATTTCAAACACCTGAGACAGATGGGCATCGAGTGGGTCATGGTGGACGGCCCCGTCGGACCCGCGGACGTCAGAACTTACACGGAAATACGCAAGCGCGCGGAGGGCGAAGGGCTGAAAATCTACCGCCTGGGCAACGCCGCGTATCACAACATGGACGTGATGACCCTGAACCTGCCCGGTCGCGACCAGCTGCTTGAAGGGTACCTCGACTACATCCGGGCGCTGGGCGCGGCCGGCATATACTACTCCACCTACGCGCACATGGGCAACGGCATATGGCGAAGCGGTGAAACGAAGGCGATTCGCGGCGGCGACATGGGCCGCGGCGTCGATCTTGAAAGCCCGAACCTCGTTGGGAAATGGAACGGACAGACATACGCAAGCCCCTACTCCCACGGCCGTGCGTACAGCGAGCAGGAACTGTGGGACAATTACGCGTATTTCATCCGTCGGGTAGTTCCGGTGGCGGAAGACAGCGGCGTGTACATCGGCATCCATCCGGACGATCCGCCCGTCTATCCGCTGGGCGGCATTCCCCGCAGGATATTCGGCACGTTCGACGGGTACAAGCAGGCGCTTCAGATCGCGGACAGCCGCAATATCGGCGTCTGTCTGTGCTGCGGGTGCTGGCTGGAGGGCGGCGAAAAAATGGGCGCCGACGTCTACGAGGCGGCGGAATACTTCGCCCGGCGCGGGCAGCTGTTCAAACTGCACGTGCGCAACGTGACCTGCCCGATGGACGAAAAGGGCGGCTTCGCCGAGACTTACCCCAACGACGGCTGCGGCGACACGGTGAGGATAATCCGCATCCTGGTGGAGAACGGTTTCGACGGCTGCATCATGAACGATCATCTGCCGCCGATGGTCGGCGGATGGCGCGCCTGCGAATCCTATCAGACGGCTTATCTTCAGGGCGTCGTGGACGCGCTGAGCCGCATCTCCCTGTGATCGAGCGTAAAGACGGCCAGGCGTTCTCTTGAGCTGCGGCGGGAGAAAAGGTCGTTGCAGTCTATGTCGTCGATCTGTTCGACGCCTTCCGTCTGGCTGAGCTGTTCTAAAAAACTGTCTGAAGGGTAATAGAGAAACAACGTCAAAGCCATTTCGCGCCTCGCCCCGTAACGGGCCAGGCGCTTTATGATGCCGCTGAATATCTTCTCTGAAAAGGGATTAAAAAAGAAGAACATGTTTTCGCCGCGCGGCTCGTACCGTTCAGCGCGGCAGCAGACAAAAGACGTCCGTTCAGCGTGGGCAAAGGCGGCCCTGTTCTCCTCGGCCATGGCGATCAGCTTCCGCGAATGATCGACGCCCGTCACACGGCAGCCCGCCGTCTCGGCGAAAAAGAACGCGACGCGGCCCTTCCCGCAGCCGTAATCGAGAAGGTGATCCTCCCGCGTAACGTATCCCCTTTCGCGGAGCCGCTCCAGGACGCTGTACGGCGTGGGCTCATAGGGCATACAGTCTCCGCCCGCCTCGTCCTCGCGGCCGGCTGTCCGGATCCGCAGCCGCCTGTCCCATTCACGATCCGTCATCTGAGACTCACCGGCGAATGATCGTCTCGAGCGTCTCGTACAGCGCTTCCGGCTCGACCGGCTTTGACAGATGGGCGTTCAGTCCAGCCTGCAGACTGCGCTGTACGTCCTCGTCGAAGGCGTTGGCCGTCAGGGCGATGATCGGTATCGTCTTCGCGTCCGGGCGGCCGGAGGATCGGATGACCTTCGTCGCCTCGAGGCCGTCCATCTCAGGCATGCGCATATCCATCAGGATCGCGTCGTAATAGCCCGCCGGATGAGAGGCGTACATATCCACCGCGATCCGACCGTTTTCCGCAAGGTCAACCTCGATCTCCCGCATCGAGAGGACCATGATCATGATCTCCGCGTTCACCGGAACGTCCTCCGCCAGAAGCATGCGCCGTCCTTTCAAATCGACGCGCTGCTCGACGAGCGCCTCATTCTTTCGCTTGAACGCCTCGCGGAACTCGTCCAGCACGTTCCCCGCAAAGAGGGGCTTGGGGACAAAGGTGTCGACGCCGGCCGCCTTCGCTTCATCGGCGATGTCGTCCCAGTTAAACGAGGTCAGAATGATGATCGGCGTGTCGTGCCCGGCGATGGAACGGATCTGCCGGGTCGTCTCTAGGCCGTCCATCTCCGGCATTCTCCAGTCGATCAGGATCAGATCGTAGTCCTCTCTGCGCGCGTGGCGGAGCCTGACCATGTCGACGCCCTCATAGCCGGATTGCGCCGTATCACAGTTGATGCCGATCTGCCTGAGGATGATCTGCGCGTGCTCAAGGGCGATCTGATCGTCGTCGATCACCAGAACGCTCATCTCCTCGGGGTTGAGGTCGTCGTCTTCGCCGCTGCTGCGGCGGTTGGATTCACCCAGCGTGACCGTCACGGTAAACGTGGTGCCCTTCCCCTTCTCACTCTCGACCTCAATATGCCCGTTCATCAGCTCCACGATGCTCCGAGTGATCGGCATACCCAGGCCTGTGCTGCCATATTTGTTCGTGGATGACGAATCCTCCTGGCTGAAAGCGTCGAACAGGTGCGGCAGATATTCCCGGCTCATGCCGATGCCCGTATCAGAGATGATGAAGCGCACCGTCGCCTTGTGGTCAAACCTCGGGCCCTCCTCGATCGCAAAGCGAACAGACCCGCCCTCCGGGGTGAATTTGACGGCGTTGCCGAGGATGTTGATCATGACTTGTCTGAGCTTCATGGCGTCGCCGACGTAATACTCGTCGATCTTTCCATGCATGACGCAGTCGTACTTCAGGTTTTTATCCCTGCACTGTCCGCTGACGATGGTGTTGACCTGCTCCAGGCTCTTCGCGAAGGAGAACTCCTCGCTCTTGATGACCATTCGGCCCGATTCGATGCGCGACATGTCCAGGATGTCGTTGATGATGCCGAGCAGGTGTTGCGCCGAAGCGCCGATCTTCGTCAGGTACTCCTTCACCTTCTCAGAAGCGGACGGCTCGTTCAGGGCGATGTTGTTGAGGCCGATGATCGCGTTCATCGGCGTGCGGATCTCGTGGCTCATGTTGGAGAGGAAGGCCGTCTTCGCCTTATTGGCCTGTTCGGCTGCGGCGAGCGCCTCGCTGAGGGCATGGTTTCTCGCCATGGATTCGCGCATTTCCGTGTTGATGTCGGTAAATCCCATGCCGACGGCGTGAACTATATGGTCGTCACGCTCGCCCGGATGCCGCACGCCGGCCATGCGCAGCATTTCATAGTATTCTACGCCGTCACGCTTCGCGAGATATCGGTACGCAATGATATTCTGCGCGCTCAGCGCGTCGCGGACGTTGTCCGGGTCCACGAATTTCAGAAATCCCTCTTTGTATTCGTCCGCCACATACAGCTGACAGTAGCGGATCATCCTCTCATGGTAGGGGAAATGCACGCCGACCGGCGTCTGATGCGGGTCGTTCGGATCGGCCCTGTAGCAGACGGCGTCGTCCGCGTCGATGTCAACATGATACACGCTCCGATAATCGGACGCCATGGCGGTGATCATGCTGTCGAGTTCCTTCTGCTGCTGCTCGCGCATGAGCAACTGTTCCTGAAGGACGACTCTCTTTTCCAGCTCCTGCTGCCGCGCGAGGCTCGCCGCCTCGGCGGCCTTGATCCGCGTCATTTCCGTAACGTCGACGCACATGCCCAAAAGGCACACCCGCCCGGCGTTGTCCGTGAACTTCAGCTTCGTCGTCTGAAGATTGCGCATGATCTTTCCGGTTGCATCCGGCACGTCCTCGAAGAAGACGTACGCACGGTCCATCGCGAGGGCCTTCTGATCGTCCTCGACAAAGTGCGCCGCAGTGTCGGCGTCGAATATCTCCCTGTCGGTCAGGCCGACGACATCCTCGGGCGTGGCCTTGCCCGCGTATTCCGCGAAGGCCTGATTGCAGGCCAGATAGACGCCCGTCTCCGCGTCCTTTGAAAAGCTCATCGCGGGCATGTTGGTAAGCAACGAGGTAACGGACCCCATCAGATCAGCGAGCTTTGCGGCAGACTGCATTTCCGCCATGAGGCGCTGATTCTCCCGTTCCGCTTTTCTCCCGTCCTCCAGGGCGCGCTGCACCTCCCGGTTCTGGATGTATTCGTCCTCGACGTCGATGAAGCCCATGGTCACGCCGATCCGGCCGCCCGGCATGTACACCTTGCCGAAATCGACGCGGTAGTGCCTTGGCCCGCTCTCCAGCGCGCGGATGAAACTGACGGAAAAGCGATCCTTCGTCCTGAACTGCTCCAGGATATACGGCAGGCCGATCTGCTCCTGCATGCGCGCCTGATCCTCTTTGGCGACCATCTTGGAGACGTATTCCGTCTTCGTATCGGTGTATCTGGCGTGGCTCAGAGCGTTGCGGATGGCTTCGGAATGAGAGGCGTCCATATCCGAATGATATAGAGAGCACTCCTCCGTCTCGACGTCGTTGATCAGCCAGACGGTGTTATACACATTGGTCAGCGTGGAGATGACCGCGTCCCTCGACGCGGTGTCCTGGGCGATGCGCTCCTTTTCATCCGTTATGTCCGAAATGAAGACGACGTATATCCCGCCGTAAGCCCGGGTGTCGGAGTAATGGCCGTAGTCCTCCACCCACCTGACAGTTCCGTCCCGGCGGATGATCCTGTATTCGATATAGTCCATCTTGTCGCCGCTTTTGTGGATCTGATGGTCGATGGAACTGAGGACGTCGTCGAAATCGTCCGGATGCACCATGCCCCTGAACGTGTTCCCCGTAAGCTGTCTGAACGCGTCAATGTCGTCGCACCGGTAGAGCTGAAGCACAGGCTTGTTGACATAAAGCAGATCATATGGCTCTTCGGCCCTGTAGACGAAAAAGCCGCCCGGCATCCGGCTGCCGATTTCCTCGATGACATACATCGTCGTCTCGTTCAATTCAAATTTCCTGTCCGACATGCCTGTCAGCCTCCTCTGATCGCATCAGCGGTTCAGTTCAACACACGGATCCAGGCGCGCTCATGCGCGCTCCTCTCATCCAGGCGCATAATATATATAGATTATAACGCATTGAAGGGGATTTCTCAACAAGACAAGGCCTGTCTGAAAGGGGATTCTGTGTGAAAAGATGGAAAAGACGCGTTTGACGCGCGCCCTTTCACAGCCTTTTCGCCATGATCAGTTCCATGGGCTGTTCATATCCTGGGAACGGCAGCGTCAGCCCGCCGCAGTCCTTATAGCCGAGCGCGCGGTAGAAGTGCTGCGCCGATTCGTCCGCCTGAGTCGAGGTCATGACGAGGTCGTAACCCGCGGCCTTCATCTCCCGCTCCCAGTACCGCATAAGGCTTCGCCCGTAGCCCTTGCGCTGAAGATCCTCTCTGATAAACAGAAGATTACAGAAGGGTATGCTGTCCCAGAACAGCGACCAGCGCAGCACGCCGGCCGGCGCGCCGTTCACGATGAGCACGCAGCCCATGCGCTCCCGCACCTTGCGCGCGAAACCTTCGGCGCTCAGATGCCGGTCCAGAGAAAACCAGAAATCGCGGTCCTCTTCGGTCACGCGGCGAATGTCCAAGTTCGTATTCATACATCCGTTCCTTTCATACAGCCGGTGCCTTCCCGTCACGCCTCAGTCACAGCACGCGCATCGGCTTCCATCGCAGAAAGTCGCCGCTGGCCAGATGATATTCCACGCCGCGGTGCCGGCCCTGCAGGCTGTCGTGAAAGCGCGCCTCCCCATGGCTGTGGGCATAGACGACCTGTTCGACTCCGTACTTCTCCGCCAGGCGGGTATAGGGCGAACGGTCGGAAAGGATATCCGTCGGCGGATAGTGCAAAATCATGATAAACCGACTGTATCCGGCCTGACACGCCGCGTCAAAAGAGCGCTGAAGCCGGTCCGTCTCCCGGTCAACGAGCTTTTCCGCCTTCTCGCGGGCGACCGTGTCGTAACTGACGACTCTCCCCGTCCGCCTGTCCACCATAAACGGCCCCTCGAAGATATAGCCCTTCGTGCCGACGATGGCGTAAGTCCCGTATTCGGCGAAGTTGTTCTGCAGAAAGAAGAGCCTGCCCTTGTACATCGCGTTGAGCGCGGGGGTCTTGCTCGCCTCCCAGAACGCGTCATGATTGCCGCGCAGAAGGATCTTCCGTCCCGGCAGCGCGGCGATATACTCAAGGTCCTCCCGGCTGGCGGTCAGGTTTTTCCCCCAGCTGTGATCGCCCAGCAGAAGGAGCGTATCCTCGTCCCGGATCATGCGGCGGCAGTTCTCGGCGAAGACCTTCTCGTGATCCCGCCAGACGCGACCGTTAAGCTGACCCGGAGACTTGAGCTCCGACTGAAAGTGCAGATGCAGATCCCCTATCGCATAAAGACTCAAAGTCCTCTTCCTTTCGTCGCAGCAATGGTTTCGATAATTCATTGTATATCCCGCGCGGCGGCGTGTCAATATTCGGATGAGCCCCGCGCGGTCATTGAATATGGGCTGGGATTGTGATATACTTTTGCCATGAAACACAGAATTGTCTGCCTTATCATCACAGCGGCGCTCGCCGCGCTCATCCTGTCCGGCTGCGGCGCGACGCAGCCCCCGGCTGAAGCGCCCGACGATCCGACGACGCGGGTCATGGCGTCTTTTTACCCCATCTACGCCCTGACGCTGCCCGTGGCGACCGACGTCCCCGATCTGACCGTCGGGTGCCTGACGCAGCCGCAGAACGGCTGTCCCCGGCGATACACGTTGTCCGACTGGGACGCCGCCATCCTCGCGGCGCAGGACGGCGTGATCATCGGCGGGCGCGGGTTCGAGACCTTCGAGTCGGCGCTGACCGGCCTGAAGGACGAGGGTCCCGCGCTGCTGATCGCCTTCAGCGGGCTGACGCTGATCAACGGCGGGCCGGCCAACGACGAGAGCACCCACTTCGAGGGGGACAATCCCTGGCTCTTTCTGTCCGTGAGCGGGGCGAAGGAGATCGTTATCTCGCTGGCTTCCGGCCTGGCTCAGCTGGATGAAGCGTACGCCTCCGCATACTACGCCAACATGGACGCGACCCTCAAGCGGCTGGACGAACTGGACGCGCGCATGCGGGAGGCGCTCTCGGGCGTCCCACGGCAGCCCGTCGCGCTGCTGCATGAGGGCCTGATCTATCTGGCTGAGGATCTCGGCCTCGAAGTCGCCTGTCAGGTACCCCGCGAGCCGGGGACCGATCAGATCGGCAACGACCTGGACGCCTTGCTCGAAGCCCTTGACGCGGGCGGAGCGCGCGTCGCGCTCGTCGAGCGTCAGGTGCCCATGAACCTGTGCGACGCGCTCGAGGAAAATGGCTACATCGTCTGCCGGATCGACACGCTCATGACCCACGCCGCGGACGGCGACGCGGACGCCTATTTCGACATCATGTACGACAACGCGCTCTCGGTCGCCGACGCCCTGGCCCGTGCGGACGAAGCGCCGTGACAGACAGAACAAAAAAAACATACAGGAGGCGCAGAACCTTGACCAGAACAAAAAAGCGCGCATTTGACGCGCTGAGACCCGTAAACATCATCCCACACTTTACAGACATGGCCGCCGGTTCGGTGCTCATCGAGTGCGGGCGCACGCGCGTGATATGCACCGCTTCTGTGGAAGAGGGCGTCCCGCCCTTCCTCAAGGGCAAGGGACAGGGCTGGCTGACCGCCGAATATGGCATGCTCCCGGGCTCGACCGACAGGCGCAAAGCCCGCGAATACGGCAAGCGCGACGGGCGGTCCGTGGAGATATCGCGCCTCATCGGGCGCGCTCTGCGCTGCTGCTGCGACCTGACCCGTCTCGGCGAACGCACGGTTTACCTCGATTGCGACGTCATTCAGGCCGACGGCGGCACGCGCACGGCCTCCATTACGGGGGCGTACGTGGCGCTGTGCCTCGCCGTGGACAAACTCATCAAGAAGGGACAGCTCGTCGACTCGCCCGTCACATGCCAGCTCGCGGCGGTCAGCTGCGGCGTCGTGGACGACACGCCGCTTCTTGACCTCGAATATGTCGAGGACAGCCGGGCTCAGGTGGACATGAACCTCGTCATGACCCGCGACGTGCGCACGGGCGAAACGCAGTATGTCGAGATCCAAGGCACCGGCGAAGGTCGCCCCCTCAAAAAGGACGAGCTGAACACCCTGCTGCAGCTGGGCGAAAAGGGCATATCCGAGCTCATGGCCTTCCAGCTGGAGGCGCTGGACGAGAGCGCCTATGTCATCGGCAAAAAGCCTCGGCTCGTGGTCGCCAGCGGGAATTTCGGCAAACTGAAGGAGATGCGCATGCTCCTCGGAGAAAAGTTCGACGTCGTCTCGATGAAGGAGCTTGGCCTCGATCCGGACATCGACGAGAACAGCGACACCTTTGAAGGGAACGCGCTGATCAAGGCCAACGCGCTGCTGGCGCTGACGCACTGCGCCTGCGTGGCGGACGACTCCGGGCTCGAAGTCGACGCGCTGGGCGGACGCCCCGGCGTCCATTCCGCGCGGTACGCGGGCGTCCACGGCGACGACGAGGCCAACAACCAGCTGCTGCTAAAAGAGCTGCAGGACGTCCCAGACGAAAAGCGCACGGCGCGCTATGCCGCGGCCATGGCGCTGGTCAGGCCGGGGAAAGAACCCGTCGTCACGCGCGGGACGTGCGAGGGGCTCATCCTGCGGGAATACCGGGGCGAAGGCGGCTTCGGGTACGACCCGCTTTTCTGGTCGACCGACCTGAAAAAGACCTTTGCCGAGGCCTCCCTGGACGAGAAAAACGGCGTATCGCACCGGGCCAGGGCCATTCGCGCCCTGCTCGAAAAACTGGACTGAAAGGCTTAACCGCATGAGATTCATCGTCGTCACAGACAGCCATTTCGAGCGGCCGGAGCTCATGAACCTCGTTCAGGAGGTCGAGCGCAGGAGGGACATCGACGCGCTGTTTCACCTGGGAGACGTCGAGGCTGACGCGGAATACCTGCGCGGACGGCTGAGTGTGCCCGTCTACGGCGTGCCGGGCAACTGCGACTTCAACCGCGTGGATCCCGCCGAGCGCAGCGTCAATCTGGGAGGCGTCACCATTTTTTACTGCCACGGCCACACGCTGGGGGTAAAACTCTCCCTTCAGCGCCTGTATTACCGCGCCTGCGAAGCCGGCGCTCAGATCGCGCTTTTCGGGCACACGCACGCGCGATGCCTGAGGCGGGAAAACGGCGTGTGGCTGCTGAACCCCGGCGCGCTGGCGGACGGCCGCTACGCCCTGTGCGAGATCCAGGCGGGCCAGCTCGCCACGCCGCAGCTGATGGAGTTATAGCTTATGAATCCGGAATTCAAAGAAAAAAGGCCTGTCCGTTCCGGCGCCCTGCTGGGCCGCCTCACGCACCAGAGCCAGATGTCCGATTCCTTCGCGCTGAGCGTCATCCTCGCGCTGAGCGGCGGATTTCAGGACGCGTACACCTACGTCGTCAGAGACGAGGTCTTTGCCAACGCGCAGACGGGCAACGTCGTTCTGATGAGCACGCACCTCATGCGGGGCGACTGGCACACCGCGGCGCGATACCTGCTGCCTCTCTGCGCGTTTATCGGGGGCGTGCTGCTCGCGGAGCACATACGCTTCCTCGGCCGGTCGTTTGCCCGCCTTCACTGGCGGCAGGTATGCCTGCTGGTCGAAATGGGCATCATGCTGACCGTCGGGTTCATGCCGGTCGGGCTGAACCTTCCCGCAAACATCCTGGTATCCTTCGCCTGCGCCCTTCAGGTACAGTCCTTCCGGCGCGTGGGCGGCGTTCACTACGCAAGCACCATGTGTATCGGCAATCTCCGGAGCGGCACCGAAGCGCTCTTCCATTACATCCGCTATCGCGAAAGGAGCTATCTGCGCCGCAGCGCCTATTACTTCGGCGTGATATTCGCCTTCGCGGTCGGCGCTGGTGTCGGCGGGAACCTCTCTGCGATCCTCCACATCCGGACGATCTGGGTCTGCTGCGGACTGCTGGCTATCGGGTTCCTGTTGATGGTACCTGGGCAGCCTGCCGAAGATACGTAAAGCATGTTCCCCTGCCGCTGCCCGTGGGCTGTCCCCCCTCCCCTTTCGCGTAGGGGTCTGAGTCAGGAGTTATTATCAAAGCCTCCCCGAAAAGGCGGTTCAAATTAGGGATTTCCAGAGAGAACCAAATTTGAACTGACACTTCGAGCGGGGCAACAGAAGAACGGCCATGTATGAGCAGAAACGCTCCTGCATGGCTGTTTTTGTATGTTCAGAAAGAATTATCAGAAAAGACGCAGAATCCGCTTGCTATTATTCCGAAGTAGAGTGATGAATACAGTACCCCATTGGGGAAATACACTTTACGGAGGGATACACCATGACAATCAAGATGAACCTGGAAGGAACCACCCGCAAGGCCCTCGTAGCCGCCATCGCGGAGATCACCGGCGAGAAAGCCATCTACCGCAACATGCCCACCAGCAACTACGACATTGGCGAGATCACGGTGACCAGGGACGGCACCATCGTTTACCCGGACGATTCCGGCATTCTTGCTGCCCTCGCGGAAAAGGGCTTCATTGCTGAAACAGAAGGCCCTGCGGAACCGGAGAATAAGCCCACAGGGCTGACGATCAGCCTGCCGCTAGACGGCTTTACCGACAGCGCCCTCGACAATCTGAAGAAGCAGGTCGAGACCAAGGCCAGCCTGATCAGGAAGGCGCTCGGCTCTGACCGGCTGGACATCACCGTTGAGGACGGCAAGGTTTCCTTCCCCTGGTGGGATCACCTGCCAGAGGCTGAGGATGTGCGGGCTTACACCGGCTTCCTCGCCACCTTCTGCCGCATGGCGAAGGGAGCAAAGCGTGTGCTTGCCAAGGAAACCGAGGTCGAGAGTGAGAAATACGCCTTCCGCTGCTTCCTGCTCCGGCTGGGCTACATCGGGGAAGAAAGCAAAGCAGATCGCAAGATTCTCCTGCGCAACCTTTCCGGCCACGCCGCCTTCCGCAACAACGCCGAGGAGGAGAAGTTCAAAGCCAACCAGAAGGCCAAGAGGGACGCCGCCAAAGCGGACAACCAGAACATGGGTACGAGCGAGGGGGCGGCAGTATGCGAATGATCCGGCCTGGTCAACTGAGGCATCTTCGGGAAAACTACACGCCAGGCACCAGAGTGGTGCTCGTTCAGATGGATGATGCGCAAGCCCCTCCTGTAGGCACACAGGGCACGGTCACCGGCATGGATGACACGGGAAGCCTGCTGATCGATTGGGATAATGGCAGCAGCCTGAACGTCATCTGGGACGTCGATGCGGTTCGGAAGGTGGCGCGTGAGGATGCCTGATATCATCCGGGAGCAGATACGGGCCATCCGGGACACGGGCCTGACGAATATGTTCGATATCTCCATGGTGCAAAGGCTGGCCTATGAGCGTGAGTTCTATGCGCTGGTCTGTTGGCTGGAGGAGCACCGGAAAGAGTATGTTCACTTCATTCTGACCGGGGAGGCATAAAAGCAGCGGAAATCCATGATTTTCAGGCAGAATACTGAAATAGACGATTCCATTCCGTGACAGGCGATTGCAGCCGGGAGCATCCAATTCATAGAGGTTGGTGTTCCCGGCTTTCTGATACCCCCGGCCCCCAATTTGTCGGAAATTCACGCGTCAGGGGGCGGCGGTCGGCGTGAGGTTAATACAGAGATTGGACGCCCCCTTCCCGGTCTGAAAAAGTTTAACTTGCCAAACGAGGCGCTTTCCGCTATAATGATCATGGTTTGGTATGTAGATTTTACTGAAAGTAACTGGAAAGGGGCTTGACAGATGCTGACGCGGGCCGTAGAATCCTGCATGCAGAACTGGTGTGACAGCGACAACGAGGATTTCTACCGCGGGCTGTGTGCCGCCGGAACGGGCGGCGACACCGCAGAGCTGACCTA
>JAFRLF010000123.1 GCA_017431365.1 Clostridia bacterium
CAAAGGTTTTAATGAACTATCATCGAATCTATCTAAATTAAATAAAGATGATGTGATAGTCGGCTTTGAATCTACAGCTCATTACCACCAAGCTTTATTTAACTATCTAACTGAAAATCAATATAAAACAGCCCAGTGGGCTGTAATGGACGCTTCGCTAGATGCCTGCGGCATAGCATGCGAGAATGGGCCGGCAGGCCCCGGACGAGGGGGACCGCGTGAGCGGTAGTGAGGAACCCTTCCCCGTCACTCCTAACTCCTTACTCCTAACTCCTTACTCCTAACTCCTAACTCCTAACTTCATTCTCCACCCTGCCTCGCACTCACACCGTCGGCGTGACGGAGAGCTCTTTCCCTTTAATTTCCATCTCGTCGATGCGCGCGCACCGCGCGTCCGCGCCGCCGGGCGCCGTAAAGCCGACGTCCCGCCCGTGATAGACGATGTAGCATTTCTCCCCTTCGAAGATGACGCTGTTGTGCCCCATGCCCTCGATTTGGTCGTTGGAGCGGAGCAGCGGACGCCAGGTGTCCGGGTCGGGGTACTTCACCCAAGTGAGGCGGCGCAGGTCGGCGTCCTCGGGGCCGTCGGCCGTGGCGTAGCCCACAAAATAGGTGTCGTTGCCGTACGCCGCGCCGGAGTACATGACGAAGTGCACGCCCCCGTGATAGAAGTAGTACGCCCCCTCGATCGTGTGCCAGTCCTCGCCCGGCTTGAAGCGGTCGCGCTTGAAGATCTCCTGATCCAGCGTCGGGACGACGACGGGCTCGGGACGGCCTTCCGGCGTCAGGGGGTCCAGCATCCTGTCGCAGACGATGTACGTGCCCACGCGCCCGCCGCTGTAGCGGTTGACCGAGTAGAAGAGGTACAGCCCCGAGGGCGTCTTGACGATGTGCGAGTCGATGGAAAACGGCGGCAGCAGGTCCTTCACGTAGCGGAAGGGCCCGCCCGGCGTTTCGGACACGGCCACGCGCATGGTCTGGGCGTGGTCGTCGTACTCCTCGCCCGCGCGGACGGAGGAGTAGTACATGTAGTACTTCCCGTCGTCCAGGCGCGCCACGCTGGGCGCC
Source organism: Clostridia bacterium (assembly GCA_017431365.1). Taxonomy (GTDB): domain Bacteria; phylum Bacillota; class Clostridia; order Christensenellales; family Aristaeellaceae; genus Firm-10. The sequence goes on from JAFRLF010000123.1 coordinate 1,069, forward strand.
CAGAAGGTATGCTGCCCGGGCGCCTCGAGGCAGTGCCCGTCATAGCGCCAGCCGGAGAGCAGCTCGTCGCTCGAAAACAGCTCAACGCTCGGGCCGCCCGTCGCGTAGACGTAATACCGCCCGTCCCCGCCCTTCAGGATGTACGGGTCCGCCTGTCCGTAGGGCGCGGGATCGTTTTCATGTCTCTGATAAAGCTTCACGTTTCAGCCGCCTCCTCACTTGACCGCGCTGTCCATCTGCCCCTCGATGATGAACCGCTGCATGAGCAGGTAGATCGCGATGATCGGCACCAGGCCGACGATACACGTCGCGCAGGCCAGCGGCACGTTTTTCACGCCGTTGCTCCCGGCGAAGGCCGCCTTGATGACCAGGATGATCGTGTACTTCGACTTGTCCGTCAAAAGGAACATCGGCATCAGGTAGTTGTTCCACGAGCCGACCGCCGTCATGATGACGCGCGTCACCGTCACGGCCTTCAGCTGCGGCAGGATGATCGAGAAGAACGTGCGCATGATGCTCGCCCCGTCGATGGCCGCCGCCTCGTCCAGCGCCTGCGGTATCGAGACGATGAAGTTCACGTACATGAACATCGTCCCCGGGATGCCGCCCGCCGCGGACAGGAGCGCGAGCCCCAGAAGGGTGTTCACCATCTTGAGCTTGACCATCAGCCCGTACGTGCCGACCAGCAGCGCGATGCCGGGGATCATCATGATCAGGATGTTCATCGTCCGGATGTGCGCCGTGATGCGGCTGGTGCTGCGGGCGATGCCGTAGGCCGCCAGCGCGGACACCACGATCTCCACGACGATCGTCGCCGCAGCGATGATGATGGAGTTCTTGAAGCCCATCCAGATGTCCGAATTGGCGAGCGAGGAGAAGTAGTTTGACCAGTTCCAGTCGCTGAGCGCCGGCCACGCGAGGGCGGAGTTCATCGTCTGGACGGTGCGGACGGACAGGTTCATCAGCACGTAGATCGGCAGCAGGTACACGACGACGAACACGATCGCCAGCGCGTAATACCACCATTTTCCGCCCGATTTCGCCTTCGGGCGGGCCTTGATCGTCGCCTCCATTACGCTTCCACCTCCCGCTTTCTCAGCCACGCGTTGATCGGCACCGTCAGGATCAGGATCATGAAGAACAGCAGCACGCCCACGGCCGAGGCGTAGCCCGCCTTCTCATCCTGGAAGTACAGAAGCTGTATGTAGTACGACAGCGACAGCGACCCGCGGCTCGGCCCGCCGCCGGTCAGGGAGACGATCACGTCGTACATCTTGAACCCGCCGATCAGGTTGATGACGACCGCCGTCGTGATCGAGGGGATCAGAAGCGGCACCGTCACGTGCCGGAACGACTGCCACGGGCTCGCCCCGTCCAGAAGCGCCGCCTCCTTATACATGGCCGGTATGTTCTGCAGGCCCGCAAGGTAGATGATCATGCAGATCCCCATGAACTGCCAGGAGTTGGCCGCCATGCACACCAGGGTGGCCTTCAGGCCCGTGCCCGTCCAGTACACGGGCTGGACGCCGAACCAGCCGAGCATCTCGTTGAACACGCCCCCGTCCATCTGGAAGAAGTAGTAAAGTATATGTCCCATGATGAACCCGGAGATCATGATCGGCATGTACAGGATCGTGCGGACGGCGTTGCGGCCCCTGAACTTCTGGTTGAGCAGAAGCGCCGCCGCCAGGCCCAGAAGGTTCTGAAACAGCGTCGACCCGAACCCGTAAATGAGCGTGTTCCTCACCGTGCCGAAGAAGTATTTATCGCCGAAGGCCTTGATGTAATTGTCAAAGCCTATGTATTTCATGGTTTTACCGTACCCGTTCCACTTGAAAAACGAAATCCGGATGCCGTTGATCAGCGGTATGCCGATAAAGCCGATCATCAGAAGGAGCGCCGGAATCGTCAGGAGCAGGTACTGCTTGCGCCGTCTCTCCATTGTCTGCCTCCTTTGGACGCCCGCGGAAGCGCCTTTTAAGCCTTAACCCGTCGTTTTTTGTTCCCCGTTTAAGAAAGGGCGGCGGGGAATCAGTCCCGCCGCCCCTTTCAAAGGTCTCTTTTCAGAAGCGCCTTTGCAAGCGCCGCTTCATATTATTCGTTGGCCGCTTCCCACAGGTCGGTGTAGTTCTCCTTCAGGTACTCCAGCACGGCGTCAGCGTTGGCGTCGGAGGTATCGCCGAAGAAGTCGTTGCAGGCGTTGCCGAAGATGCCCCACATGCCGGAAGGCATGTACTTGCGATCCCACAGGTTGTCGTAGAAGATGTCGCGGTCAGCGCACTTCTCCTGCATCTCGGTCAGCTTCTGCAGGCCGTAGCCGTTGTCCAGCGCCATGGAGGACTTCAGGCAGGCGACCTTGCCGGTGATGTCGTTGATGGCCTTGGCGTTCTCGGGCTTCGCCAGGAAGATCAGCAGCTCCTTGGCCAGCTCCTCGTTGGGGGTCTCGTTCCAGATGCCGAAGGTATCGCCCTCGCCGATGTTGACCTCCTGCGTGCCGCCCTCGGCGGAAGCCAGGTTCGGCAGCATGATGAAGTCGCCGTCGGGATTGAGCGTCAGCGCGGAAATCAGGAAGCCCGGGTCGTTGCCCAGCATGAAGGCGGAGGAACCCTCGGCGAACTTCTGGGTCATGTCGTCGTTGGAGCGGGTGAGCACGTCCTCGGCCCAGAAGCCGCCGTCGACCGTGGTCTTGACGAAGGCCATCAGGGAATCCTTGTAGGACTGCCAGTCATAGGTGCCGTTCAGCTGGGCCTCGCCCTCGGAATAGGCCTCGCCCTCGTAGGTGACGAAGCTGCCGGCGATATTGGCGAAGATGCCGCTGCCGGAGTTGGAGCCGATGGGGGTCTTGCCGATGGCCTTGATCTTCTCGCCGGCGGCGATCAGGTCGTCCCAGGTGTAGATGGCGTACGGATCAACGCCGGCCTCTTCGCAGACCGTCTTGTTGACCAGCGTGCAGTTGACCAGCTCGTTGAGCATCAGCACGTAGACGTTGCCGTCCTTGTCGGAGATGACGCCCAGCGCGGACTCGTCATAGTCCTCGAACCAGGGCTGATCATTCAGCGGCATGAGGTACTCGATGTAGCGCAGGATGGACCAGCCGTGCGTCTGGAAGACGTCGGGCATGCTGTTGGCCGCCATGCGGGTCTTCATCGTGGCTTCGTAGTCGTCGCCGTACTCGTCGATGACGACTTCGATGCCGGTTTCCTCGGTGAATTTGGTCATCAGGTCTTTGAACACCGCCAGCTGGTCACCCGTGTAGGTGACGGCCACTTCGATGCTGCCCTTGCTCTCAGCCATCGCCGAGAGGCCCATCGTCATGATCATGGACAGCGCCAGGATCAGAGCCAGGATCTTCTTCATGTTTCTTACCTCCTTGTTTTTCTGCCAGCCCGGCGCCGGCGTACCGGTAAAAGCCGGGTTAACATCTTAATTTATTATATCCGAAAATATTTGTCATGTCAAGTCTTAAAAACGCATATGTCAAAGCGAAAAAAGCGCATATAAAAAAGCGCATATAACAAAGTGCTGTTTCAGACAATCGGGCTCCCCTGCTAAGGGGAGCTGTCGGCGAAGCCGACTGAGGGGTCAGGCTCCCCTGCTAAGGGGAGCTGTCAGCGAAGCTGACTGAGGGGTCGGGCTCCCCTGCTAAGGGGAGCTGTCGGCGAAGCCGACTGAGGGGTCAGGCTCCCCTGCTAAGGGGAGCTGTCAGCGAAGCTGACTGAGGGGTCAGGCTCCCCTGCTAAGGGGAGCTGTCAGCGAAG
>JAFRLF010000124.1 GCA_017431365.1 Clostridia bacterium
AGGCAAAGGCCCTCTGGCTGCTCGGCGAAATGGGTCTCAGCTACCCTCAGTCCGCGCAGGACGCAGTTCCGGCCATAGCCTCCTTCCTTGACAGCTCAGAGCCGCTATTGCGGGAGCGGGCCGTGAACGCTCTCGGCAGGATCGGGCGCGGCAGCTATCCCGTGATCGAGCCATATTGGGCTGGCATGTTCCGCTTTGCTTCTGATGAGGTGCCGAAGGTCCGGCTGGCGTTTATCTGGGCATCAGAAAACATCGCTACGAACACGCCCTACATTTATCAGGAATATATGCCAGTGTTTGAGACACTCCTGCATGATGCGGATGACAAAGTCCGGATGGAAGCGCCGGAGATTTTCCGCGTGCTCGGAAAGCGCAGGCCGGAGTTCGTCAGGCCTTATGTAGAGCAGCTGCGGCAAATATCGGGAACAGACGATAACCGCGTCGTAAGGATACATTGTCTAGGCGCGATCAAGGCAATCGGAGCGAAGTAGAACAGGCTCCCACATCGCCATCATCGGCAGTGGAAGGCGAAGTCAGGAGGCAAGAATGGCATCAAGCAAAGAATACTTAAATTTCATATTGGAGCAACTGTCAGAATTGGATGATGTGTCCTATCGGGCGATGATGGGAGAATATATCATTTACTATCGAGGCAAGATCATCGGCGGCATTTACGATGACCGCTTCCTTGTGAAACCGACAGTATCCGCCGTTTCTATGATGCCGAACGCGCATATGGAACTGCCGTATGAGGGCGCGAAGGCCATGCTGCTTGTGGATGATGTGGACAACAGAGAGTTTCTGATAGAGCTCTTGAAAGCCGTGTTTGACGGAATTCCGTGCCGAAGAAAATAGCACAATTAATAAGCATATGAAGATCTATGAGTTTTATGGCGATAAAAAACAGTATCTGTCGATGCTGCTTTTGGCGGATGAGCAGGAAGACATGATTGACAAATATCTTGAAAGAGGAACAATGTATATTCTTGATGATGATGGGGTCAAAGCCGAATGTGTCGTTACGAATGAAGGAGACAGAATTCTAGAAATCAAGAATATAGCCGTGCAGCCAAATCATAGGCGCAAAGGATATGGAAGGGCATTGATCGACTTTCTGTCAATGAAGTTTGCTGGCGAGTACTCTGTCATGCAAGTCGGCACCGGAGAAAGCCCTTTGACAATCCCTTTCTATGAGAAATGCGGCTTTACATACCATCACAGAGTCAAGGATTTCTTTACTGAGAACTATGATCATCCGATCTATGAATGTGGAGTGAGATTAACTGATATGGTTTACCTGTGGAAAAAACTATAGCCGGTCCAGGATGGAGATGAAAAACTACGGCAAACAGGGCAACGACGGGTTGCTTGTCTTCTTCCACGTAGTACGCTATAATTGCAGTAGATCAAATGAAAGGGTGATCCGTAATGGAGATGCGGGACATACTGAAAAGCCTCAGAGAGAAAAACAGTTTGACACAGAGCCAGCTGGCTGAACGCGTGATGGTTACAAGGCAAGCCGTAAGCCGGTGGGAAACCGGTGAGACGCAGCCGAATACGGATACGCTGAAGCTGCTGTCCAAGGAATTTGACGTTTCGATCAATACCTTGCTCGGTTCCCCACGACAACTCGTGTGTCAATGCTGCGGCATGCCGCTGAACGACGATGGCATAATCAGCAAGGAGCTGGACGGCAGCTTCAATGAGGACTACTGCAAATGGTGTTACTCTGACGGCGTATTTGCCTATGTAACAAAAGACTCTTTGCTTGATTATCTGGTTGGTCATATGCCAAATCCAGAGAATATCCCGGATTCTGAACGGAGAAGTCAGTTCGACGGATATCTCTCAGAGTTAAAGCATTGGAAATGACGGGAGCAAGGCGTCAGAGCTTATCCTTTACCATGCTCAGAGCAATGCGCTTCTTCTGCTCGTCGACATTGACGACCCAGACTTTGACCACATCCCCTACTTTCACGACCTCGGAAGGATGGCGAATGAAGCGTTCAGCCATGCGGGAAATATGCACCAATCCATCCTGATGCACCCCTATGTCAACGAATGCGCCGAAGTCGATCACATTCCGGACGGTGCCTGTCAGCTCCATGCCGGGTTTCAGATCCTTAATGTCCAGAACGTCCGTGCGAAGAACAGGCTTCGGCAAATCGTCACGAGGATCGCGCCCCGGTTTTTGAAGCTCCGAGAGGATATCCTGAAGCGTTGGCAGGCCGATGTTCGCTTCAGTTGCCAATTTCTGAAAGCCGTATAATGCGGCTCGCTGACTAACGTCTTTGATGCCACTCCGCACGTCTTTGATGTCATAACCCAGGCGCTGCAGCACTGTCTTCGCGGCGTCGTAACTCTCTGGATGCACCGCAGTGGCGTCCAGAGGGTTTTTACTGTCGCGAACTCGCAAGAACCCGGCGCACTGCTCGAAGGCTCGCGGTCCCAGTTTGGGTACTTTCTTAAGCGAGGCGCGGCTGGAGATTCCGTTCTCCTCGCGATAGGCGACGATGTTTTTTGCCAGCGCCGGGCCAATGCCCGCGACGTGTGACAGAAGCGCTGCGGAGGCCGTTGAAACTTCCACGCCAACCTGGTTGACGCACTGTTCGACGACGCCATCCAATGCGGCGGTCAATTCATTTTGCTTCAGATCATGCTGATACTGCCCTACGCCGATTGACTTCGGATCAATCTTGACAAGCTCAGCCAGCGGATCCTGCATTCGCCGGGCGATCGACACCGCGCTTCGCTGCGTCACGTCGAAATCAGGGAATTCCTCAGCCGCCAGTTTGCTGGCCGAATAAACCGAGGCGCCTGCCTCACTGACGATGATGTACGCTACGCCGGGCATGTCTGGCAACAGCGAGGTGATGAACTGCTCGCTCTCGCGACTGGCTGTGCCGTTTCCTATGGCGATGGCAGTCACACCGTACTTTTTTACGAATCCAGAAATCAATCTTGCCGCAGCGGCCTTTCCGGCTTCGTTTCCCGGCAGGGTGAAATAGCCTACCCCCGTATCCAGTACCTTGCCATTCTCATCAACGACTGCCAACTTGCAGCCTGTTCGAAAGCCTGGATCGACACCCAATGTCACCTTTCCCCTGATAGGCGGCTGCATAAGCAACTGATGCAGATTATCAGAAAACACTTTTATCGCCGACACATTTGCCCTATCGGTCAATTGGTTGCGGATCTCACGCTCTAAAGATGGGAATAACAGTCGGCTCCAAGCGTCGTCACAGGCCTCCCCCACCACTTGCGCAGCAGGAGAAACGCCTTTCACGAAAGCGCGTCTCACGATTTCAAGAGCACGCTCCTCAGGCGCTTCGACGCTCACTTTCAGATATTCCTCACGCTCGCCTCTATTGATCGCAAGGATCCGATGCGCTGCGATGGCGCGAACGGTTTCATGAAAGTCGTAGTAATTGCTGTAGACACTGTCCGCTTCCTTCGCCGCCTTAGTCGCCACGACGCCTTCACGGACCAGCAACTCTCTCAATAATTTGCGTACGTCAGCGTCATCACTTACGACTTCCGCAATGATGTCACGCGCGCCTGCCAGCGCCGATTCCACGTCCGGTACGTCATTTGTCTCGTTGATGTACTTGGTGGCTTCCGCAATGGGATTTCCCATCGGGAACTGTGCCATCAGCCATGACGCAAGCGGTTCAAGACCGCGTTCCTTCGCAATCGTCGCTCGTGTCCTGCGCTTAGGCCTGAATGGACGGTAGATATCTTCCAATTCTGATAATGTTACCGCTTTTTCAAGCTGAGCATAAATTTCCTCTGTCATGACGCCCTGTTCGTCAAGAGCATTTTGGATTTCCTGCCGGCGCTTTTCAAGACTTCGAAGGTATTCAAGCCGCTCGCTGAGTTCGCGCAGGACCTGGTCATCCAAAGAACCTGTCGCTTCCTTACGGTATCGGGCGATGAAAGGTATGGTATTTCCGTCATCGAGCAAGTCAATGACGGCCTGAACCTGCTGAGGACGCAGCGCGAACTCACGGGCAAGTATTTCTGCAAAGTTTTCGACCATTGATTTATCTCCTCTTATTCTGTGCAGACACGGGTATGCTTTTCAAACGATTCGATTGCCGCCATGGCGAGGCGAAGAGCGCGCAGTCCGCGATCAGCAGGGACAGGCGGTTCCTTGCCTTCTAAAAAAGCCGGTATCAGGTCGTCCAGATGCCTGTCCAGATTATGACCGAAACAACGCTCAGCGTCCGCAAAGAACGGCGCCTGCCAGACTTCTTCCGTCTCGCTTCCCGTTTCCTGATACGAGTAGCGCCGATAATTGTCCTCGATCAGAATGCGTCCCCGCGTTCCAGACAGCTCGAGATACTGACAGTTACGGTTGGCATCGTTGGCGTCCAGCGTGGCCAGGAATGAACCGACTGCGCCGTTTTTAAAACTCAGGGACAGCGCGAACGTGCCATACCCTTTCTTGCCGCCATTATCCGTCATCTCCGCTGAAAGCGCTGCAATGGGGCCAAACATATGCTCCAGCATATCGAAACCATGGCATTGAGCTTCGATCGCGTTCAGATATGGATGTGACAGCGTGTCTGCGCCCCAACCATGCCCGAAGCGCCAGAGGGCGAATATGGGATTACCCAGTTTGCCTTCATCGATGGTTGTCCTGGCTTTCAGGCATGGGATGCTGTAACGTTGGTTGAAGTTGATCGCGAAGAAGAGATTCTTCTCTCGCGAAGCGCTCAAAAGGGCCTCAGCTTGCGCTAGGTCGTAGGAGAGCGGCTTCTCAGCCAGCAACGATATCCCTGCTCGGATGACTTTCATCGTCGGTTCAAAGTTCTGTTGAGCCGGAAGGCATACTGAAACGAAGTCAGGCCTTTCTTTTTCGATCATTTCATCGATGTCCAGATACCATGGCACCTTAAAGCGTTCCGCCCTGGCCTGTGTCCGAGACAGGGTACGCCCCACTATGGCAACGAGCTTTGTGTCGTCGCGACTTGAAAAGGCGCGCGCATGTTGATATCCCCAACCTCCCGCGCCAATGACGGCTACGCGGAGTCTCTTTTCATAAGCGGTGTCTGCGAGCTCATTATCCATAATCTCATATCCCTCTCTGAAATGTATGCGAAAACATGTCATATTACAAAAAAATCGTTCGAAATACATATTTCGAACGATTGTGGTGGAGCATAGGGGATTCGAACCCCTGACCTCAACGATGCGAACGTTGCGCGCTACCAACTGTGCTAATGCCCCGTATGTTGTCCCGAGCGTTTCTCGGGGGATTTTCCCGCGTTTTACGCCTGCGGGTCTGGGGGCGTCCCTTGCTTTAAGGGAATAGGCTTTTCAGCCTATGCCTGATGGCGAATTGCTTCTCTCAATCAA
>JAFRLF010000125.1 GCA_017431365.1 Clostridia bacterium
ATTCCGAGAGTGAGAACGTTCAAGGTGTGCCCGAAGGAAAAAGTTGTTTTTGAAAGTTGTTCTGGTTGTATCCAAAACTCAATACGCATGGGTGAATTACGGAGATGCGCCCTTTTTTCATGTTTCTCGCTTTCTCCGCTTTACGGGAAAGGCTTGAATATGATATACTTTTCCCAGCGTTCTTACAAGGAAAGTGAGTAAAAAGAGAGCGAACAGCAGCATGCAGAATGGAGGAGATCCGTTGGCGAACAGCACGGATTTGCCGGGTAAGACGATGATTCTCGTCGTTGACGACGAGAAAATCATACGTCTCATCGTTTGTTCGCGTTTGAAACGCGAAGGGTATGCGCCTGTGGCCGTCGCCTCCGTGGACGAGGCCGTCCACGTGCTGAAAACGCATCCCCGCGCGTTCAGCGCCATCATCTCCGACATCATGCTCGGGGAGATGGACGGATTCGTCTTCCGCGACATCGTGCGGGGGATGGACCCGTCCATGCCGTTCTTCTTCATGACGGCGCTCGATCCCGAGGAGGGGAGCGGATTCCTCAAGCGCATCCTGAAGGATCCCCTGAGCTTCTACGTCCCGAAGTCTTCCGGGACGGACGTGCTGCTGAAGCGCGTGCAGCGCATCGTGGCCTCGCGCCGCGTGGAGCGGTTCATCGAACGCCAGATCGAGGAGTCCCGGCAGTCGCTGAAACTCGCGGTGCACATCCAGCGAAGCATCCTGCCCGTGAGCTGCACCATGCACGAGCGGGCGTTCTATTCGGTCTGGTGGCAGCCGATGGACATGGTCAGCGGCGACATGTACGAGGTGATTCCGTCGGGGAAGGACGCCTACGTGTACGTGATCGGCGACATTCAGGGCCACGGGACAAGCGCGGCGCTGGCGATGACGGCGGTGCAGGCCTTCCTCAAGAACCTGGTGCACTCTGCCGGGGTGATCGAGTGCGGCCCCGTGGAGATCGCGAACCTCCTGCAGAACTTCTTCCGCGAAAACCTGGCCGACGTCTCGTACATGACCGCGCTGATCTGCCAGCACAACTTCGCGCGCAACGAGGTCCAGTGGTTGACCTGCGGCGCGCCGGACCTCATCATTTCCGACTTGGGTCTGGAGGCGTGGGGTACCTCCGACAAGGGGGGATTGCCCATCGGGCTCCTGCCCGACACCGTCTACACATCCGCCGACGTGTCCACGGCCAAGCTCTCCAAGAACTCCCTGTGCCTCGCCTTTACGGACGGAATCTACGAGCTTTCGCGGGACAAGGCCGGCACGGAACCGATTTCAAGGGACCTGCTGCGCCGCCTCAGCGCCGAATTCGTGCAGGACGCCGTCCAGGAGGGAACGGCCCTCGTGGCCGCGAACAAGTTCATGCACGCCTGCTACGAATTCGGATATGACAAGCTCCAGGACGACGTGACGCTCTTCCTCTTCGGCCCGACGAACGTCCCGCCGGGGGTCTATGAGGCGACGATGCCGCTCTCGCCTGCCGCCCTTGACAAGCAGTCCCAGGCCATGGGCGGCTGGTGCCGCGCGGCGGGCTGGGCGGAAGACGACGTGGGCCGCGTGCAGCTCGTGCTTGAAGAGGCGGTGATGAACGTGTACGACCACGGCTTCGACGACGTGGACCGTCTGCACGAAGTCGTCGGCGTGCGGCTTGTCAGGCGGAACGGCGTGGCCGACCTGACGGTGTGGGAAAGGGGCACGCCGGTGCCCAGCATGGCGGTGGTGGGCGGAGACGCCTCGACCGCCTTCGAGCTCATCAACCGCCAGATGGGCAACCACGGGCGCGGCAGGCTGATCGTGCGGGAGCTGTGCTGCGGCATTGAGCGCAAGCGCTATGGAAGCCTCAACGAGACGGTCTACCGTGTCAAGTTGAGCGACTATGTGGAAAAGGAGTAAGTCATGAAGGAGTGCTGCAGGAAATACCTGACTGAGCAGTTCGGAGACGACACGGAGGTCGTTGACGCGATCTACGCCGAGTACGTCTCCTCGATCGGCGCTAAGACGGCCGAGGCCGACGCGGCGCTGGCTGCAGGCGCGTGGGACGTGCTGGACAGGGCGGCCCATACCGTCAAGGGCAACGCGCTCGCCGCCGGCGACCAGCAGATGGCCGATGCGGCCATTGCGCTCCGGAACGCCGCCAAGCTGCAGGAACGCGACCAGGCGGGGCAGCTCATTGCGGACCTGAGGGCGCTCGAGGAACAGCTCTGAAAGTGCGGGCATGGCGAGTTTCCTGGAAAGATCGAAGGACGCTGACCTCGACCAGCTCGTCAGGGAGCTGGCGTCGCGGACCCGCGGCAACCGGCGGCGCAGCCTGCGTCTGCTGGCGTGGAAGGTCACGGTGAAGGCGTCGTACGCCACGAAGCGGCTGATGGACATCGTCCTCAGCGCCGTGGGCATGTTGCTGCTTTCGCCCGTGTACCTCGCCATCGCCGCAGCCGTGAAGCTTTCCAGTCCGGGGCCGGTGTTCTTCGTCCAGACGCGCGTGGGGCGCTACGGGCGGTACTTCAAGTTCTACAAGTTCCGCAGCATGCGGCAGGACGCCGAGGCTCAGAAGGCGGCGCTCATGGCCCGGAACGAGTCGAAGGACGGCGTGATCTTCAAGATGAAGG
>JAFRLF010000126.1 GCA_017431365.1 Clostridia bacterium
ACGTTCACTTGCAGGTGGCTGCTGAGGCCGTTGACCACCGACGCGCCCACGCCGTGCAGGCCGCCGGAAACCTTGTAGCCCTCGCCGCCGAACTTGCCGCCCGCGTGCAGCACCGTCAGGCACACCTCCACCGCCGGCCTGTGCAGTTTGGGATGGTCGCCCACCGGGAAGCCGCGGCCGTTGTCCACGACCTCGACCGACCCGTCCTTTTCCAACGTCACGCGGATCTCGGTGCAGAAGCCCGCCAGGGCCTCGTCCACCGCGTTGTCGACGATCTCGTACACCAGGTGGTGCAGGCCGCGCTCGTCGGTGGAACCGATGTACATGCCCGGGCGGCGGCGCACGGCCTCCAGACCCTCCAGCACCTGGATCTGGCTCTCGTCATAGTGATTGTCTCTCTGCATATTTTCTGCCTTTCGCGACGCCGCGAAGGCGGCGTCAAAAGATATTTCCCTACCTATATTAATTATACCACTTTTAGCGCGATTCCGGCACGCATAATGGGTTAAATGTTCGGATGCAAATATACATTTAACGCGGCAGGGTGAGGCATTAGGCAATAGGCATTAGTCAGAATGCCAAGGGGACGGCTGCCGCGCGGCAGCACATTTTCACTATCCACTAATCACTAACCACTAATCACTCTCAAGTTTTTATGGACATATCCAAACAGATTCGCTATAATATAAATGTCAGGCCGCCATTCCGCGGCCAGGAAGCATGCACAGGTGAACGCACTATGCCGGAAGAAAAGAGAACCGTCAGCACGGGCACGTCCGAGGGGTTGAAGCGCTCGATGGAGGCGCACGCCAACGCCTTCAACCTGAAATGCCTCGCCGTGCTCTGCCTGTTTTCGCTGCTATGCGAGGTTTGCAACCGCGTCGGCATCTTTGTCGTGGACGAGCGGACGATGCGCTTCGCCGTCGTCACGTCCTTCCTCGCGTTCTTCACCCCCATCGGCGTCTGGCTCGTCCACGACGCCGTCATGAAGAGGTCGCCCTCCGTCCTCTGCTGGAGCGGCTTCAAGTTCCTGGTCGTGTTCGCGACCTACGTCGGCATCACCGTGACGTGCGTGACGCTGACGCTCCACGCGGTCCTGCTGATGGTGCTGCCCGGCATATTCGCGGCCCAGTACCCGGACCAGAAGCGGCTGCTCAAATGGGTGATCCTCGGCTCGGTGCTGCTGGTGCCGCTTGGCGTTTACGGCGGCTTCTTCTTCGGCGTGGTGGACCTCAACCTGTTCTCCGGCGCGGTGGGCAAGGGCGTGCTGCCGCTGGAGGAGCGCATCGCGCTGTGTCCGCCGGAGCGCTACCTGAGCCTGTTCTTCCACTACGTCGTGCCGCGCTACCTGGCGGTGCTCATCATCGAGATACTGCTGTTCGGCATCGGCAGGCGCAACGCCGAGACCACCGCCCGGCAGATGGCGCTGACCGAGCAGGCCAACGCCGAGATGAAGAAGCGCAACGACCTGCAGAGCATGATCATCGAGAAGCTCTCGTCGGTGATCGAATCCCGCGACGAGAACACGGGCGAGCACGTCGTCCGCACGAAGAACTACGTGGGCATACTGGCGCGCGAGATGCAGAAGGACGGCGCCTTCCGCGACCAGCTCACCGACGAATTGATCGAGGAGATTAAGAGCGCCGCGCCGCTGCACGACATTGGCAAGATTGCCATATCCGACACGATCCTGCTAAAGCCCGGCAGGCTGACGCCGGAGGAGTTCGAGGTCATCAAGCTGCACACCACAAAGGGCAGCGCGATGATCCGCACGCTGTTCTCGCAGATGGAGGACGCGCTGTTCCTACGCCTGGCGGAGGAGATCACTGTGTACCACCACGAGTGGTGGGACGGCACCGGCTACCCCACCGGCCTGAAGGGGCCGGAAATCCCCCTCGCCGCCCGGATCATGGCGGTGGCGGATGTGTACGACGCGCTGGTCTCCGACCGCGTGTACAAGAAGGCCGTCTCCCGCGAGGAGGCGCTTAAGATCATCTACGGCGAATCCGGCACCCACGTCGACCCGGACATCATCCGGATACTGCGCCGAATCGAGGACCGGATGGAAAACGCGGCGTAAATAACAACAATTCCGCGCTTGACAACGCGGCGCGTTCGTGCCATAATAAACAGGCGCTCGGCGCGACGCGCACCCATAGCTCAGCAGGATAGAGCGGCCGCCTCCTAAGCGGCAGGTCAGGGGTGCGAATCCCTTTGGGTGCGCCAACAAAAACGTCTCATTTGTCCGATGGACAAATGAGGCGTTTTTGAATGAAGTCGCCCCTGCGGGGCTAATGAAGGAATGATGACGCTGCGCTAATGAAGGAATGAATATGACGCCGCGATTTTCCTTCATTATCGAGCAATGCGAGTATCTACATTAGCGAAGCGTCTTCATTCTTTCGTCATGTGGCACGGTTCACGCATGAATTACATTTTGTTTCAGCATTGCGATAAATAACACCGTAGGGGCGCCCAATGGGCGCCCGCCTGATACGAATCGGAACGTACTTACCCCGGCGGGCGGCGCATCACCGCCCCCTACAAACGCTTTTCGTCATGTCGTTGTAATAGTATTGTAATTCATGCGTGAGCTGTGTCAGAAACCAATTCATATATTGACAGCCGATAACAAATGTGTTATCATTTATCTGCGTCATTGATAACTTTTTAGTTATCTTATTTGGGTTTGGAAAAGGGGTGAGTGAAATCAACGGGGCATGGATACGATGTCGTCTTTTATGAAGACGCAAGCGGTAACCAACCCGTCATAGAGTACATGCGTCAGCTTCAAGGGGAAAACACCAAGGACGCACGAATCAAACTAAACAAGATTCGAGATTATGTAAAGCTGCTTAAGATGAACGGCCCTCGGTTGACGGAACCATACTGTAAACACCTGGAAGGCGAGATATACGAATTGCGCCCGGCATCCAATCGTATACTGTATGCGGGATGGTCCGGCCACAGGTACGTGCTGTTGCACGTGTTCGCGAAAAAGACGCAGAAGACCCCTCGCAGGGAGCTTGAAAGAGCGAAACGCGAATTGGAGGATTTCAAGGAAAGATTTGAATAATAACAAGAGGAGATCAAAATGAAGAATCGAAAAGAAGCCCGGGTGTGGGACGACGCATTTGATCGGGAGTTCTACACCCCCGAGGAAATCGCCGAAAGCGATATGCGCGCCGGCATCATCACCGCCATGATTGAGGCAAGGGGAGAAATGGGCATTTCCCAGCGGCAGCTTGAGGAATTGAGCGGCGTAAAACAGCCCCAGATCGCGCGAATGGAGCGTGGAAACGCCGACCCTCAGCTTGGCACGCTACTGCGCGTATTGAACGCGATGGGCAAAACGCTCGCCATCGTACCGATCGCGGACAGACAGTAATCATCATTCATTGTGAGTCACGGGGACAGGTCCCGTGACTCATTCCGGCTGACGATCCGGTAATACACCCCCGACGTCAGCTTGTACACC
>JAFRLF010000127.1 GCA_017431365.1 Clostridia bacterium
AGCGCCGCGTGAAGGCGCAGGTGATCGACCTTTTAGACAAGGGCATCAGCCGGGGCGAGCTCAAAAGCGTCGCCCAGTGCTGCGGCAGGCTCGACGCGCTGCTGGACGAGAACTGCCGCGACAGGGACGCGCTGGCGCTGGTCAAATACACCGCCGCCGCGCAGAAGGAGGACGCGATCCTCGAACACCCCCAGGTCCTCCGCCAACCCATCGTCCGCAACGGCAAGAAGGCCGCCGTGGGGTATTGTCCGGAGGTGTACGAGGCGTGGATGAAGGAAGAAAAATGAGTCGCGGGGACAGGTTCCGTGACTCATAGTTCCACTTTTTCTGATATACGGTGATGGTATGCAGATAATAGCAACGATTCAAAACGAACACAGCCATTTTATGGAAAGAATGCATAGAAGCATCCGTAGTACTATCGGAAGAGCGGATAGGTCATATTCAGGAAAGACACCCTGGCGCGTATGAAAAGTATGGTCTATATATCACACAAACTGTCGAACAGCCGGATTATATCATAGAAGACAAAAAACACCACAACACAGCGATTTTCATTCGTTATGTCAAAGAAACAAACCTGAATGTCATAGTCAAGCTGGCGATATGTGGAAACACAGAGAGGATCAAAAGCTCGGTGATTACTGTTTTTCCGATGAACGCAAAGCGATTAAGGCGTTTACTGAATAAATCGTTGGTGCTTTACAAAGCGCCCATAATCTGATATACTATAGATGAGCCCGAAGTAGAGAGTTAGTGCTTCTACGCGCCGTCAGGCATAAAAGAGATGCAGGGACAGGCACACCTGCCGGGCTCATTGATACAAAAGCAGGCCGTCGGTTTAAACCGGCGGTCTCATGTTTTTCATGTATTACAGCATCAGCGCCCTGACGCAATCCCGGAGCTCATGCAGCACGCGATCCACGAGCACGGCGTTTCCCTCCAGGTGATAGAAGGCCAGATAATTCCGATAGATGACAAACCGATACTCGCTTTCGATATCGAGCAAAGTATTGAGCGGCGTGCCGGACAGCGGGTATTCCGCCAGGCGCTCCACCTCGTCCATGATCCCGTTGACGGTGTTGCCCGCCGCGTCGGGATTCGCCAGTTCTACGGCGATGTAGTTCCATATCTCGTCGAGGTCGTACAGCGCCGCCCTCGAATAATGCAGGCTAAACATGAGACTTGTCCCTGAAATGCGCGCGGACCTCCTCGGCGGTCAACCACCCCTTTTCCTCCCCGGACCTGCGTCCCTTGTTCAGTTCGTTGATCAGCGCGACCTGCGCCTGCAAGCGCTCGTATTCCCGGATGTCCACGACGGCATAGCATCCGCGCCCGTTCCGCGTCAGAAAGACCGGCGCGTCCTTCTGCACTTCCTTCAAGATCTCGGTATAGTTGCGCAGATCCGATACGGGCTTGATATTCGGCATCGCCCTCACATCCTTTCCTCGTTCCTCCTCATAGTTTATCATGTTTTGCTGTAAATTTCAACCGTGAATTTGCAGCAAAACCCCTCATGCCCCGACGGCACGAGGGGATTGTTCTGCCCCAATTCGATTATCCCACGACCGCGTATCCCGCTTCCTTCACGGCGGCAGCGATCGCGTCGTCGGCGACGCCGGCGTCGAGGGTGGCGGACTTGTTTTCGAGGGAGACCTCCACGTCCGGGTCCAGGGCGGACAGGGCGGCTTTCACGTGCTTGACGCACATCTGGCACATCATGCCTTCGATCTTCACGGTCTTTTTCACGGTGTTATCCTCCTTCAAGTTGTCTTTATGCACGGCGGCGGCTGCCGCGGTGGGTCGGTTTGAAAGTTCGGTGTGGACGACTTCGATCCCGCCGACCGCGCCGGTTTCGGCGGAACCGACCTCCGGGAGTTCCAGCTTGAAGCGCCGCAGCCGCAGCGCGTTCGTCACCACGCACACGCTCGACAGGCTCATGGCGGCGGCGGCGATCATCGGGTTGAGCTCCACGCCCAGGCCCGAGAGCGCGCCCGCGGCGATGGGTATGCCGATCAGGTTGTAGAAGAACGCCCAGAACAGGTTTTCCTTGATGTTGCGGATCACGGCGCGACCCAGCCGGATCGTGCCCGCGGCCAGCCGGGGATCGTCGCGCATCAGCACCACGTCCGCGGATTCGATGGCCACGTCGGTGCCCTGTCCCACGGCCACGCCCAGGTCGGCCTTCAC
>JAFRLF010000128.1 GCA_017431365.1 Clostridia bacterium
AAGTGTCATTTCTGGCACCATCCCAAGACTCGCTAATATCTGGCTGGTTAGACCTTGGATATACCGGACTTCCACCGGTTAGGCTACACACCCTTGGCTGGGCGCACAACTGGAATCTATCTTTCCATTTTAACAAGATACTCCGTAGTTCCTTCTTCAAACTTCTTTGTATTTGTAAGGTGAAAACCGTGTGCCTCATAAAAACGAATAGCATCAACGTTCTTCTCTATCGCCCACAGAAATGTGACGGGATAGTTTTCTTTGGCGTATTCGATCAATGCAGTTCCTATGCCTTGATCTTGAAAGAAATAATCGACATATAATTCGACGATTTCATTTCCCTCTATGTGGATAAGCCCTTTTACAATCCCATCATCATATACAAGCATATGATTCAGGATGCCGCTTTCAAGGTATTTCTTCGCTATAGGAAGCACCTGCAGCTCGCCAAATGAATAGGCGTCGTCCTGAAATATTGGACGAAACTTCATTCGTTTTACAAACACAAGGATTTCCGCAACTCTTGAAGCGTCTTCTTCTTTCGCTCTTCTAATCATGTGTATCCCATTCCCCCCGTAAATCCCGATTCAGCGATATCCAGACAAATCTGGAATTTGTCAGATCATGATTGAAGAATTACATCACAATCGTGCGTATAAACCGACCTAGCGACATTATAATCATTTTTTATCGTATCCCAGAACGTCCAACATGGCGAAAAAGCTTTTGTTGACAATCCCTTCTCAGCCGATGCAGTTCATGATCACGCTGACCATCATTTCCTTCTCTTCCGGTCTGGATTCGGCAATCATGATGGTCAGGGCCACCAGAGTGTGGTCATCCAGGGTTTTATTGCCGTCCATATCATAGAGCATCCCATTCCGATCCAGGAAATAGAGAAACATGGTCGCGGCGATCCGCTTGTTGCCATCCAGAAAGCTGTGATTCTTTGTCACGAAATACAGCAAATTGGCTGCTTTCTCCTCCAGGGAAGGATAGACCTCCCGCCCGCCGAAAGACTGGTAGATACTGCCGATGCTGCCCTTAAAGGAATCATCCTTCTCGCGGCCGAATAGATCCGACTCATTTCCAAAGCTCATCTGGTCGATCACATGGCGGCATTCCTCATAGGTCAGCACATACGCTGATTCCGTTCCCTCCGGGCGCTTCATTGTCTGATGGTCGTAATCATCAAGCAGGTCCAGCGCATTGCTGTAACGTTCAATGACCGAAAGCACCTGACGGCTGTCCAGGTCGTTCTGGGTGCGTTTCATCAGTCTGACGACCTCGCCCAGCTGCCTGATCCGGGCTTCGTTGACGGCATAGCCCCGCAGAATATAGGCCTTCAGGACGCTGTTGGCCCATTTTCGGAATTCAACGCCGCGCTTTGACTTGACCCGGTAGCCAACGGAGATGATTACATCAAGACTGTAAAACGCAGTTGGCCTGTCCGAACCGGCAATTTGCAAAAAATGCAAATTGCTTTCCTTTTCGACTTCGCCCTCCTTGAATACATTGTTGATATGCCTGGAGATCACAGACACATCTCTTCCATATAGCTCAACCATCTGGGCCTGGCTCAGCCATACTGTATTCTCTTCGGGGGTGATCGGAACACTCAGCGCTATATCCCCGCTTTTAAAAAGTACCAGTTCAGTACTCACGTCTATCCCTCTCTTCCGAGTTGTCGAGCCGAAGCTCGTGACCAATATTCTTCCATTTTACCCTGTCGTCTTTCGCCGCGGGACCCGCGTCACCCTCTCCTGTCGAAGGTCAGGCTGATTACGCCGTCCTGAGGCAGGATGCGCGGCTGCCCGCCATCGACGATGCGCCCCACATTTGCGACCAGCGCGTACTCGCGACCCTCGGCCGAAAAGACGAGCTCCTGTCCTTCCGTCCGGGCGTAGGGCGCGCGCGCCATGTCCCATCTGAAACTGAGCGCCGCGCCGCCCGTCAAGATCAGGCCGTCCTCGCGGAGCATGATCTCGCCGCCGTCGTACGTCAGCCGAAGCGACCGCCCGGCCTCAGCAGCGCTCAAAGGGCCGATCGGCAGGTTCTTCCCCGCCTCGTCCGTCAGGTACGCGCCGGCCAGAACGCCGTGCCCGCTCATGCGGTTGCCGTCCATGAAGAAGAGATTGTCGTAGACCAGATACTCGGTCACGCACGGATTTGTGAGATAGCGCTCCGGCCGCGCTTCGTCAAACAGGGCCAGGTCGCGCAGCCTGACGCCGCTCGCGTCGCGATAGACGTTGCACCGGTAGTTTTTCGTGTCGTACCACACGGACTGCGCGCCGCGCTCGCCGTAGGGCTCCAGCGCGCAGACCG
Organism: Clostridia bacterium; assembly: GCA_017431365.1. Classification (GTDB taxonomy): domain Bacteria; phylum Bacillota; class Clostridia; order Christensenellales; family Aristaeellaceae; genus Firm-10. The sequence continues at coordinate 2,326 of JAFRLF010000128.1, forward strand.
ACGTGGCCGGTGTCAGCGCAAAGCGCTCTTTGAACCATGCGCCCGTGTCGCACAGCCTTTCGAGGCGCAGGCCCTTTTCCTCGCGCCAGCGCGCGAACAGGGGGAACTGGTACTCGAGGCCCCCGCGCATGTTCTCCCAGCCCATCGAGTTTTCCTGACCGGCCTGAGCATAGGCGAAGGCCAGGCTGTTACCCTCGAAATTCTGCCGCATGAACCAGTCGACCCAGCCGGGATCGCCGCCCACGTTGCCGTAGACGGGTTCAAGCGACGCCACGTGCTGCACGGCCACAGCGCCCTCGTCCACCTTCAGGCCCAGATCATACTGCGTCACGGGATCGCTGCCAAGCATGCGGAACACGGGCACGGGGATCTGACCCTCGGCCGTCTGACCGGGGCAGAGCGCGTTTTTGCGGCTGGGGTAATAGCCCTGATTCCAGTAACCGCCCCAGATCGTGTAGCCGTCCGTGCCCCACTGATCCTTGCAGTTGCAGCTGGCCGCGATGCCCCAGCGGTCGGACAGATAGCCCAGCGTGTCCGCGTCGATCATCCACGCGCCGACGGATTTCACGGGACGATGGAACAGCTCGTCAAACTTTGTCATGACGGCGTCGCACAGCGCGCGCCGCTCGGCGGGCGTATACCCTACGCTGAAGCCCGCGTTGGCGTGCCAGTCCCACTCGAAGCCCGGCCGGCCATGCCACCTGACGCCCGCCGCCTGCGCGTGGGGCTCGTTCATCTCAAGCCATACGCCCAGCTCGAACTGACCGGGGTCAAGTTCTCGAAGGAGCGACACGATATCCTCGCGGATCATGGCGTCGTACTGCAGGAGGAACGTGCCGGGCAGGTTATATTTCTTCATCAGCTCGATCTGCCCGCGCACCGGAGCCACCAGGTCAAGCCGACGGTCGCGCGGTTCGGCGCCGCGTATGAAATTGACGATATTGACGATGTTTTCCATATATATCACGTCTCCCTGCTGTCGACCTTTATGAGACCCTCTATGAACCAGATCAGGGTTTTCCGCCTTAGTATAGCAGGCCGGGCGCCAAAACGCAATTCGCGGCTGTCGGCCTATGAAAAACGCTGAAAACATCGGAAATGAGAACTGATATGAACTATAAAGCCGGCCACCCGATAACAGGCAACCGGCTCAAAAGAGCTCTCGATACAAAAATCGTATGTGCGATCAGTCCGGCAAGCGGTACATCTTGAAGCCCAGTCCGTCGCAGCTGACCTGATGAAAGCGCATCCCGTCGACCGTCCCGCGGACGGCTCCGCTCAGCGCGCCGCCGTGCAAGTGCCCGTAGACCACGTCGTCGGGCATATAGGCCCGCAAGACATCCATAAAGGGCGTTTCGCGGCTCGTCTGCGTCAGTGGCGGATAGTGCATCATGCAGATCAGGCGGCCATCTCCGGCCATCGCGCGCCCGGCCTTCAGCGTCATCTCCAGGCGCATGACCTCGCGGCGAAAGACCTTCTCGTCCTCGGGCGAGGTGTCCGCGTCCGGCAAGAGCCAACCCCGCGTCCCGCAGACCACGAAGCCGGGAAAGGCGATCGCGTCGTTCTGGACGGCGTACATCCCCGGAGGCAGCGCTGCGCGCACCTTGCCGATGGCGCTCCACCAGTAGTCGTGATTCCCGCGG
>JAFRLF010000129.1 GCA_017431365.1 Clostridia bacterium
CGAGATGCTCTTGGAGGCACCCGTCAGTCCATTGCCTCTCCATTGTAAAACTTTGGCAATGAGATGTCCCTCGCCTGTGGCTGGCTGCCACAAACATGGGGCAAATATATAGTAACAGGAGTAACAGACGATGTTGAGCATTCCGAGAGGACGCTTTGGCGTTCACGGAGGACAGTACATTCCCGAGACGTTGATGAACGCCGTGATCGAGCTGGAAGCGGCCTATGACGAGGCAAAATACGATCCTTCGTTCCAGGCCGAACTGACGGCGCTGTTCAACGACTATGCGGGCCGACCCAGCCGTCTGTATTTTGCCCGGCGCATGACCGAAGATCTGGGCGGCGCAAAAATCTACTTAAAGCGCGAGGATCTGAACCACACGGGAGCCCATAAGATCAACAACGTCCTCGGGCAGGCGCTTCTGGCCAAACGCATGGGCAAGACGCGGCTGATCGCGGAGACAGGCGCCGGGCAGCACGGCGTGGCCACTGCCACCGCCGCCGCGCTCATGGGCATGGAGTGCGTCGTATACATGGGCGTGGAGGATACCGTACGGCAGGCGCTCAACGTCTATCGAATGAAGCTCCTGGGCGCTGAAGTCATCCCCGTGCAGACCGGAACGGGCACCCTGAAGGACGCCGTATCCGCCGCCATGCGCGAGTGGACGAACCGTATCTCTGATACGCACTACTGCCTCGGCAGCGTGATGGGCCCCCACCCCTTCCCCACCATCGTGAGGGACTTTCAGGCCGTCATATCCCAGGAAATCAAGGCGCAGATCATGGAGAAGGAGGGCCGCCTGCCCGACGCGGTGCTGGCGTGCGTGGGCGGCGGGAGCAACGCCATCGGCGCGTTTTACCATTTCATCAGGGACAAATCCGTCCGGCTCATCGGCTGTGAAGCCGCTGGCCGGGGCATCGACAGTTTCGAGACCGCCGCTACGATCGCGACGGGAAAACTCGGCATCTTTCACGGCATGAAAAGCTATTTCTGCCAGGACGAGTACGGCCAGATCGCCCCCGTGTATTCTATCTCAGCGGGGTTGGATTACCCGGGCATCGGTCCGGAGCACGCGTGGCTGCACGACATCGGCCGGGCAGAATACGTCCCCGTCACCGATGACGAAGCCGTAAACGCCTTCGAATACCTGTCGCGCATGGAGGGCATCATTCCGGCGATCGAATCGGCGCACGCCGTAGCTCACGCCATGAAAATCGCTCCCGGCATGGGAAAAGACCGGATCATAGTGATCAACATCTCGGGACGGGGCGACAAGGACTGCGCCGCCATCGCGCGCTACAGAGGGGAGGATCTGTATGAATAGAATCGCAAAGGCCTTTGACCACGGAAAGGCGTTCATCGCCTTCATCACCTGCGGAGATCCGGACCTGGAGACGACAGCGGCCTGCGTCCGGGCTGCTGTCCGAGCCGGAGCGGATCTGATCGAATTGGGGATCCCCTTTTCAGACCCCACCGCCGAGGGTCCCGTCATCCAGGAGGCCAACGAACGCGCGCTGAAAGGCGGCGTCACGACGGACAAGGTCTTCGATCTGGCCGGCCAGCTGCGCGCAGATGTCGAAGTCCCCATGGTGTTCATGACATATGCCAACGTCGTCTATTCCTACGGCGTTGAGCGCTTCTGCGACAAATGTGTAAAGGCGGGCATAGACGGGCTGATCCTTCCGGATGTTCCGTTCGAGGAAAAGGATGAATTCGCTCCGGCCTGCCGGGAGCGGGACTTGAGCATGATCAGTCTTATAGCGCCGACATCGGAAAGCCGCGTGGCGAAAATCGCTGAATTCGCGGAGGGCTTTTTTGTACATCGTCTCCTCCATGGGCGTCACCGGCGTGCGCAGCGAAATCACCACCGACATCGGCGCGATGGTCAAAGTCGTTCGGGAGAACACGTCCATCCCGTGCGCCGTGGGCTTTGGTATATCCACGCCCGAACAGGCCAAAAAGATGGCCGATCTCTCCGACGGCGCTATCGTGGGCAGCGCTATCGTCCGGCTGATCGCCGAACACGGCCGCAATGCCGCCGCTTATGTATACGATTTCGTCAAAGCGATGAAGGAGGGCATGATCGCGTGATACGGCAACTTTCGATATTTGCGGAGAATAAAAAAGGCGCCATGTTCCGAATCACCCGCGCGCTGGCGGAAGCGGGCGTCAACATGAACACGCTGGTCACCAATGACAGCGAGGAATACGGCATCATCCGCATGCTCGTATCGGATACGGAACACGCCTCCGAATATCTCAAGGCGGCGGGCTATATGTGCCATACCGACTGGGTGGTCGCCACGGAGATCGGCGATGAATGCGGCAGCCTCAACACGCTGCTCGGCGTCCTTGACGCGGCCAACGTCAACCTGGATTATCTCTATGTGACATACTCGGGCATCAGCCGCCGCCCCGTAGCGATCCTGCGCGCGGCGGACACACTCGAAATTGACAGTTTCCTCCGTTCGAGGGGATACAACGTATTATCGAGTGTGGAATAAGTTCCATCACCGACCGGTCATCGCGGCGGATTTCACAACGGAACAAGCCTGCCATGCGCATGCAGAGCAGCGGGTGGAAACAGCAAAAAGACGGTTTCAAAAACGCTCCAAAGGGCGTTTCAGAAACCGTCTTTTATCAGCGTTGCAGACGCCGTCAAATCATTCAGCCAACCGTCAGGCCGTCACGCGCCTGAGGTACTCCAGCCCGCCGCGGATGGCGGTCAGGTTGTCCTCAAGGCCCTCGAACTCCAGAGAGAGGTAGCCGTCGTAGCCGGCGGTCTTCAGAATATTCACGCACTGCGCCACGGGGATCACGCCGTGCCCGACGATCGTGCCGCGGATGTGATTCTTCCCCCGGGTGTCGAACCAGCCCACGCCGGGCGTCGGCTCGCTGCCGGGCTTGAACAGGAAGTCTTTCGCATGGACGTGGAAGGCGTAGGGCGCGGCGATGGACACGGCCTTCAGGCTGTCGTAATCCGCGCAGATGAAGTTGCCCATATCAACGAGCCAGCCGTAATTCGGGTGGTTGACCTCGCGGATCAGGGCCTCAACGCGCTCCGGGTCCTGAATGAAGGTGCCGTGGTTTTCGGTGCAGGTCTTCACGCCCAGACCGGCCGCAAATTCCGTCACCTTGCGGATATGCGGCGCCATCTCGCGCACGGCGTCACGCCAGGTATAGCGCGGCACGCCCTGGCGTGGCCCCCAGCAGGCGTCGTGGCGCATGACGGGCGCGCCCAGTTCGACAGCCACCTCAACCTGATGCTTGACCCGCTCCACCTCGGCGTCGGGATCTTCACCCAGGAAGTTGGCTCCGATGGTGTACGCCGCTATGCCAAGGCCGATCTCCGAGCAGTGGGCGCGGATCTGGCGCGCCGTGGCGACGTCGTCCTCAAGGCCGCTGATCTCCGGCTTCAGATCGATGAACTCGATGCCGTCGTAGCCGATCTCTTTCGCCAGATTGCATACGTCAATATACGTGCAGCCGGTGTCCTTCATGTATTTGCTGAAGGAATAGCTGCTCACGCCGATTTTCATGTATATCACCTCCGTCTCAGTCTTCAATGATGACCTCATGGCCCGTCTCGGCGGACTTGTAGATGCCGGTGAGGATCTTCATCAGCGTGACGCCGTCCACCGCGGGGTTTCGGCAGGGCTGACCCGTGCGAACGCAGTCCACGAAGTGGTTGATCTCGTTCTCGAACAGTCCGTCAAAGCTGAGCGCCGTGGACTGGGAAAGCGTCACGTTGGTCATGTAGCCGTTTTCCTCGCTGTACATCGTCAGCTCGGGATCGAGCTTCGCGCCGGCCTTCGTGCCGAAGAGCTCGATCTTGCCCTCGTCCTTCTCGATATTCAGGGAGAAGCTGGCCTCGATGTGCAGGACGGACCCGTTGTCAAAGCGGATCATGGCTGATGCCAGGTCCTCGACGTTGAAGATATTCTCGCCCTCGCGGGTAGAGGAAACGTATCCGGAGCGGGTCTTGATGTTCTTGCGGTCGCCAAGCTTGTTAAACGTCGCGCCGTACACGGACACAGGCTTTGGGTTCCCCATCAGGAAGCGGCACAGATCGATCACGTGCACGCCCAGATCGATCAGCGGGCCGCCGCCGGAGCGGGCCTTGTCGCCGAACCAGCCGCCCGGGCAGCCCTTGCGGCGCAGGTAAGTGGC
>JAFRLF010000130.1 GCA_017431365.1 Clostridia bacterium
CCTTGGCAAGGTGGCGCTCTACCAACTGAGCTACTACCGCGTATTCAATTGGAGCGGGTGATGGGAATCGAACCCACGTAGCCAGCTTGGAAGGCTGGAACTCTACCATTGAGTTACACCCGCAAGTGGAGCGGTAGACGAGACTCGGACTCGCGACCTCCACCTTGGCAAGGTGGCGCTCTACCAACTGAGCTACTACCGCATGATGGTGCGGGCGAAGAGACTCGAACTCATACGCCGTGAGGCACCAGAACCTAAATCTGGCGCGTCTGCCAATTTCGCCACGCCCGCTCGCGTCTGGTATCATCCTGTTTTATGAGACGACCCAACCGGAACAATGAGAAATTATAAACGAAAGAGACGGTTTTGTCAAGCGCTGACATCGGGAGTAAATATTCTTAACATTACCGGAGGCAGCATATGTGCGCAGGCCGGAGCGCCTGTGACAAGATGTCGGTTGACAATTGCCCGTCATCCTGTATAATAAAATGCGTAAGCTTTCCTTAATACCATGAAGGGACTGATGCTGGTGGGCACGTTTTCCTTCGACGGACAGGGCTTTACGATCGACGGCCGGGATCAGTATCTGATCTCCGGGGAGTTTCACTATTTTCGCGTTCCGCGGAGCGATTGGCGCTGGCGTATGGACCTCTTCAGAGAAGCCGGCGGCAACTGCCTCGCCACTTATGTGCCCTGGCTCATCCATGAGCCCGAGGAGGGCCGCATCCTCTTTGACGATACCGACGCGCGGAGCCTTACCGCCTTTCTCGAAACGGCGAAGGCGGCCGGTCTCAGCGTCGTACTCAGGCCGGGCCCTTATCAGTACAGCGAGCTGGTGAACAGCGGTCTGCCAGGATGGCTCTTCGAAAAGTACCCTCAAATATTGGCGCAAGACATCGAGGGGTGTCCGTTCCACCCGTCTTCGGTTTCATACCTGCATCCATTGTTTTTGCAAAAGGCGAGATCGTACTTCAGGGCATTTGCCGACGTCGTGCGTCCTCATATGGCCGCGTCGGGCGGACCTGTCGTCATGCTGCAGGTAGACAACGAACTGACCGGCGTTCACGTATGGTATGGCTCGCTGGATTATCATCCCGTAACGATGGGCTTTGGTCAGGCCGATGGCCGGTATCCCCGCTTCCTGGCTGAAAAGTATGGTACAATCGAAGCCATGAACGCGGCATACGGCACAGATTTTGACGGCTTTCTCCACGCGCGTCCTCTCGTCCGCGGCAATTCAAAGGGCGAGCGCAGCCGCGTCGCCGATTACCACGCCTTTTACCTTTCGACCATCGCTGAGTATGCCGCGCTTCTGAAATCGTGGCTGAACGAGGACGGCCTGGGAGGGTATATCTGCCACAATTCCGCCAATCCGGAGATGAACGCCCTCTTTCCGGAGACTGTCGCGGCTATGGGTGAAGGGTTTTTACTGGGCAGCGATCACTACTATACTCTGGGGCAGAGCTGGCCGTAGAACAACCCGACGCCGCAGTACGCCATACGCGTCATGATGAGCATGGATACGCTGAAGGCGCTGGGCATGCCGCCTGCGGTGTTCGAATTGCCCGGCGGCTCGCCTTCAGACACGCCGCCAATCCTCAGAGAGGATCTGCTGGCCTGTTATCTGACCAACGCGGCTCTGGGGGCTAAGGGCGTCAATATTTACATATATACCGGTGGGCCCAACGTGCCGGGTACTGGCGAGACAGCCGATATCTATGACTACAATGCCATAATCCGCGCCGACGGAGAGATCAACGACACCTACGCCGCGCTCTGCGCCTTCGGCGATTTTACGAGGAATCACGCGTGGATGCAGCGAGTGTCGCGAGAGGCGTCCGTTCAGGTCGGGTTCGAGTGGAATACGCTGCGATGCCGCGAATATGACGGCGCTTCCGCGGGTGTGGCGGAATTCATCGAAAAGGGGATCCTCTATGCGCTGATGTGTTCGGACTGCGCGCCGGAGATGAAGCTGCTGACCGGAGAATTGGATCCCGGCCGTCCCCTGATTATTCCCGGCGCGTCGATGAGCGCGGCGGCGCAGCAAGCGGCGGCGGATTATATCCTGAACGGCGGGTCTGCCCTGATACTGCCCGTATTCCCCGTGGAGGATTTGGACGGGTCGTCCTGCGGCATCCTCTGGGAGGCCCTCGGACGCCCGGAAATCGTGCCGGCAGAGGGAAAGAGTCCGGCCGTCGTCGTTGACGGCGTTGGCAACGTCTATGGCATTCACAGGCGATCCTGCTGCCGGACGCTGCCGCCGGATGCGCAGGTTCTCGCACGCGACGCGTCAAGCGGCGAAGTCATCTCTTACGTCTGCAAGGCCGGAAAGGGCGAATACGTCTTTTTCGGCGGGCAATGGGAGATGTCGACCTTTCCCCAGGCGAGGATGATGGAACGTCTGCTCAAGCGCCTCGGGGCAAAGCCCTGCGTTCGAAGCGACAACCGAAACGTCTTCACGGCGCTGTGGAAGGGCGAGGACGGAGAGGCGACACTGATGCTCATGAACCTGTACAGCGGTGCGCAGCATACGTCCGTTCATGTAGGAGCCGACGATTATATCGGAGAATTCGACCTCGCGCCCATGGAGGTAAAGGTCGTCGACCTGAAAATCAAGTGAAGAATTCAGTTGTGAGTAGGAGGGTATTTATTCATGATCGATCTGAAACAAACAGTCATGGGACTGGAACTGGGCTCTACCCGGATCAAGGCGGTGCTCATTGACCGCGGGCACGTTCCCCTCGCGTCCGGAGACTTTGAATGGGAAAACCAGCTTGTCGACGGCGTATGGACCTACAGCCTTGACACCGTGACGACGGGCATCAGGACATGTTTTGCCCGGCTGGCTGCTGACGTCGAGTCTAAGTACGGCCAGAAACTCGATACGCTGGGCGCCATCGGCATTTCGGCGATGATGCACGGGTATCTTCCGTTTGACAAAGAAGACCGCCTGCTGACGCCTTTCCGCACCTGGAGAAATACCATTACGGGCGAGGCGGCGGAGAAGCTCAGCCAACTGTTCAACTTCAACATCCCCCAAAGGTGGAGCATTGCCCATTATTATCAGGCCATGCTGAACGGCGAAGCGCATGTGAAAGACGTGGCGCACCTGACAACGCTCGCGGGTTATGTACATTACGTCCTGACGGGGACGCGCTTTATGGGCGTAGGGGAGGCCTCCGGCATGTTCCCGATCGACAGCGCGACCCTCGATTATGACGAAACCATGCTCGGCAAGTTCAGAGACCTGACGGGCGTGAACCTGCGGGAGCTCCTGCCCGCGGCTGTTCCCGCCGGACACCCGGCAGGAACGCTGACCGAGGAAGGCGCGAAATGGCTGGATCCGACCGGCACGCTGAAACCCGGTATCCCGCTGGCTCCCTGCGAGGGCGACGCCGGAACGGGCATGGCAGCCACCAATTCCGTCCGCGTCCGTACGGGCAACGTGTCTGCCGGTACGTCGGATTTTGCGATGATCGTGACTGAGAAGATCCCGCCCATGCACCGTGAGATCGACATGGTCACCACGCCTGACGGCCTGCCCGTGGCCATGGTGCATTGCAACAACTGCACGAGCGACATAAATGCCTGGATCGGTCTGTTCTCTGAGTTCGCCGAAGCCATCGGCGCGCCTCAGGACCGGGGAGCCCTGTTCACCATGATGTTCAAAAAGGCGCTGGAGGGCGAGCCGGACTGCGGCGGTCTCCTCAGCTACAATTATTTCTCCGGAGAGGGCATACTGAACCTCGATACGGGCCGGCCTGTTTTCGCCCGCACGCAGGACTGCCGCTTCAACCTGGCCAATTTCATGCGCACGCATCTGCTCTCCGCGCTGGCGACGCTGAAAATCGGCCTGGACATCCTGACGAAGGAAGAGAAGGTGCCCATCGACAGACTGTACGGGCACGGCGGCTTTTTCAAGACGCCTGAGGTCGGACAGCGCATGATGAGCGCGGCCGTCGGCGCGCCGGTGTCCGTCATGGAGACGGCGGGTGAGGGCGGCCCCTACGGCATGGCGCTGCTGGCCGCTTACATGATCTGGAAGGACGCGGGCGAGACCCTGCCGGATTATCTGGATAACAAGGTTTTCTCTTCCGCGAAATCGACGACGCTCATGGCCGACGAAAAAGATATCGACGGGTTCAACAGCTTCCTGGCGCGGTATGTCGCGGCGCTGCCCGTTGAAATCAAGGCGACGGAGGTGCTTTGACATGCTCGAGTCATTGAAAAAGACGGTCCTCGAGGCCAATCTCCTGCTCCCGAAGTACGGGCTCGTGACCTTTACGTGGGGAAATGTCTCCGGCATTGACCGTGAGAGCGGCCTGGTCGCCATCAAGCCCTCCGGCGTGTCCTATGAGGGGATGACTGCCGAGGATATCGTCATCGTGGATCTAGACGGCAAGGTTGTTGAGGGGAAATACAAGCCTTCCAGCGATACGCCGACTCATGTGGAGCTCTACAAGGCCTTCCCGTCGTGCGGCGGCGTCGTGCACACCCATTCGCGCTGGGCGACGACGTTTGCCCAGGCAGGCATGGACATCCCCGCGATGGGCACGACGCAGGCTGATTACTTCTATGGAGCGATCCCCTGCACCAGACTGATGACGGAAGAGGAAATCAAGGGGGCGTACGAGCTCGAAACCGGAAAGGTCATCGTCGAGACGTTTGCGGGGCGCGACCCCGAAGCTGTCCCCGGCGTCCTGGTCAACAGTCATGGACCCTTTGCCTGGGGGACAGATCCCATGAACGCGGTGCACAACGCCGTCGTCATGGAGGAGGTCGCCTTCATGGACGGGCATGCCATGACGCTGAATCCCGAGCGTGGAGCCATGCAGCAGGCGCTGCTTGACAGGCATTACCTTCGCAAGCACGGGAAAAACGCCTATTACGGGCAGTGAAATGGGTCAGGCTGCCATTTAAACTTCGAGGGGTAGACATTCCAAATACAGAGAGAATGCCGCAGATTGAAGCTCTGCGGCATTTGTCGTTTACATGGCGCTTCCGGGAAGATTTGAAGACGTTGACGTTCTCATTTTAGGGACTGACTCTTGTCGATGGCCTCCCACAGGCCGTTCAGGTAGGCCGCGCCAAGGGCCCTGTCGTACAGGCCGTATCCTGGCATGCACTTTTCGCCCCAGATGGTGCGTCCGTGATCCGGGCGCATCGGCCCGTCGAAGCCGATGTCATACAGAGCCTTCATGATCTCGTACATGTCGAACGTCCCGTCTGCGGAGAGATGGGCCGCCTCTTCAAACTGGGTATCCGAGAAGAACTGCAGATTTCTCACATGCGCGAAATGGATCCGCCCCCTGAGCCCGCGTATGATCTTCGGAAGGTCGTTTTTGCGGTTGGTGCCGAGTGATCCGGTACACAGCGTAATGCCGTTATGCGGGTTATTTACGGCGTCCAGCATCCGATGAATGTTCGCCTCGTTTGTGATGATGCGCGGCAGGCCGAACACCGACCAGGCCGGATCGTCCGGATGGATGGCCATGTTGATGTCGTATTTGTCACATACGGGCATGATCGCCTTGAGGAAATACACGAGGTTTGACATCAGCGCCTCTTCGTCCACGTTTTTGTACAGCTCGAAAAGGGCCTTTACGTGTTCCATGCGCTCAGGTTCCCAGCCTGGCAGGACAAATCCGTTTGTGTCTCCGCTGATGGAAGCGAACATATCCTCGGGGTCGATGCTGTCGATAACGGCCTGATCGTATGCCAGGACGGTTGAACCGTCGTGACGGGGCTTGGCCAGGTCGGTGCGCGTCCAGTCGAATACCGGCATGAAGTTATAGCACACCATATGGACGTCCTCTTTGCCCAGCGCCGTCAATGACTTGATGTAATTGTCAATGTACATGTCGCGCATCGGGAGGCCGGCCTTGATATCGTCGTGGACGTTGACGCTCTCGATGCCGCAGATTTTCAGACCGGAAGTCTCGACGCCTTCACGCAGAGCGTGAACGGCTTCCTGCGTCCAGGCCTCGCCAGGCTGTGTGTCGTAAAGCGTCGTGATTACGCCTTTTACACCCGGAATCTGGCGAATCTGCTCAAGCGTTATGCTGTCATGTCCGAAGCCGTACCAGCGAAATGACATTTCCATGAGATATTCCCCTTTCATCGGCGCAGAGGCGCACGATTCATATAAAAATGACTGTCTCATACAACACAAGGTCATAGGAAACAGTCAATTATGTCAGTCTGTTACTGAGCGATCAGTAGCGGTTCGCCTTCTGCTGCTCGAAGCACTCACGGCAGTAAACGGGACGATCGCCGCGGGGCTGGAAGGGAACCTGGGTGGGACGGCCGCAACCATCGCAGATCACATCGTACATCTGGCGGGGCTCACCGGTGCGGTTCTGGCCGGCGGCGCGACGAGCGGCGCGGCAGCTGGGGCAGCGGCTGGGCTCGTTCTGGAAACCCTTGTCAGCGTAGAACTGCTGCTCGGACGCGGTGAACACGAACTCGTTGCCGCACTCGCGGCAGGTCAAAGTTTTGTCTTGGAACATGGAAATAACCCTCCTCAATAATGACGCCTTTAACGATGACTGCCTGGGTGCCGAATTCCTTAATTGGGGAGAACGGTTATGACCATGGGCTGTCTATTCGAGGCTTCAAAAAGTATACCACAATGCCATAAAGATGTACAGGTCTTTCAATTCTTGTCGGAAAATTTAACCTTGTTGTGGTATGATCATGTTCAAAGCGCGGCGATGGCGCTGATGAAAGGCGGACGATCGTATGGACAGGCAGATCCTTGAAGCTGCGCGTCAGGCATTGACTGATGTGACACCGATGAACCATGACTGCGGGCGGCACTGCGGGGCAGCGTGCTGCCAGCCTGACGAAGAGGGCCATGGCGGCATGTTCCTGTTTCCGGGTGAAGAGGCGCTGATCGACCCGGCGCTGCGTGTTTCCGACGCCATGATGGGAAGTATCAAGGTGAAAATGGCGGAATGCGAGGGCGCATGCCGCCGGGATATGCGGCCGCTGGGATGCATGATCTTCCCCCTCACAGCTGAGACAAACGCCGACGGGAGCGTTTACGTGCGCTTTGACGTCAGGGCCAGACCTCTTTGCCCGCTCATGAAGAACGGTCTCATGGGCATCCGAAGGGATTTCCGCGACGCGGTCAGCTCGGCGCTATCGCTGATCGCATCCGATCCGGAGGGCCGGGCCTTTCTCACAGCCTGGGAGGACGAAGAGGATAAATACGTCTTTAAACTGTGAGGCCGAAATGACGTCAGCCCCCGGATACGCGGCGTTTTGCCGCGTATCCGGGGGCTGTTTTGAGATTTGATGGGTTTACTTGCCGCCCAGCGTCTGGGTCTTGAGGTTGAAATCATTCTCCTTGAGGCCGTCGGCTGAGAGCATGGTCTCCATGACCTGGATGTCCGACGCGATGTCCATGGATTTGGAGGTGAACAACTGGTCGAGCTGCTTTTCGTAACTCTTGATGAGCGTGTCCAGTATGTCGTGGATCTGCTGCTTGGAGGCGGTGATGTGTTCGCCCTCGATGCCCTGCTCCTCGAGTAGGGCGTAGCTGTCCAGCAGCTTGAGCGTCGTGGGCAGGTAGTAGTTCATGAATTTGCGGATCTCGTTCGTGCGCTCCGGGTGCTTTCTCACATAGCTGAAGATGCGCGCCGTGATGCCTTCGATTTGGTCGATTTTTTCAGAGATCTCCGGATCGGCGATCCGGCTGTTCACCTCGCGGATCTCGGTGATGTAGTGGGCGTACTGATCCTGCGTTTGCTCCTCCTTGTCGAGGCTGACCTTTGGCGCGTCTTTGACATTGAGATGGACGGCGGCCTTGCCGTTTTCCTGACCGTTGACCTTGGGCGTAAAGCGGACGTTGCCCTTTTCGTCCACGGCGACGTTGACCTTGACCTTTGACTTATCAGGCACGATACGGCGGCCGTCCTTCGTTTCGGTGGCGAAAGTATCGACTGTTTCGTTGATACCGTGTTTTATGTCTTCGAAGATGCGGTTCACCGCGCCGCGGATATCGCGTTCGATGCGGCTGACGCGGTCTTCCATGGTGGTGTTTTCGCTCTGCTCGTCGGCAATTGCACCGTCCACGCCGTCCAGCACGATGCAGTTGCGCCGATAGTCTATGTAGGTAGCCAGCCCGAAATAGCCGTTTTTGATCATCTTGTCCAGGTCATGGCGGACCGTGGACAGCGGTTCGTCGACCTTGGCGGAGATTTCGATGAGCGATACGGGCGACCGCCCGCCGATGACGGAGAGATACTTGCGATACCTCTCCTCGCGCTTTTTGTCAAGCCGGCCAAACAATGTAATGCCGGCCCCGGCCATAAACATGGTGGCGGCCCAGCCCGGGAATTCGAGGAAGCCGAATATCAGCGCGCAGATCATGGTGGTAATGCCCATGTTTTTGAGCCTGCGGTAATCGTTTTTGCCGCGTTTGAAACGCTTGAGCTTGTTGAACAGCACGATAAGGCCCGCGGGCCAGAATGTCACCAGCAGGATCAGCGGCAGGATCATGCTGCCATCGAAGTCGAAGTTGAAGAGGCCGTCGTCATTTGTCCTTCTGCTCACATCTATCGCGTCCTTGTCTCGTATTTAATGGTAATATAGCATATTTCCACGGCGTTGTGAAGATGTTCCCATAAATGTATAGCAAAATCTAATATAGTTGATATTTACTTTTCATTAACTCCGCGCATTGAGTTGAATCCGCTTGCCTGAGAGCGTGTAATCGTCTATAATAGCGATGAGAATGCTGTCAGGCGCGGCGTATTTCTCGCCTGACGGGCAGTCAGTCGGTATTGCGGCGGAGGAGGCGCGCTCCCATTATGCAAAGGACGATAAAGGTCATAGTCGTCGTTATTCTCATTCTGGTATTAGGCGCTCTCGGGTGGCTAATGCTGCGCGCGTTCACGACCCTGGTGGTGACGGGCGTCCGGGTCATAGGCTCCGACGAGGGCGCCGCGCTTCAACCCGCAGAGACCGCGCCTGCCAGGGCAGTGACGACGCTGCCGCCGGGGGACGATCCTTCATGGGCGCGCCAGGAGGACAACGTCCGCGTCGACGTGACGGCGGAGGAGCTCGCGCGCCGGGCGGAGTCGGGCGCGCAGGCGGACAAGGGAATTGATAATACGGAACACGAAGACGCAGATACGGGGGATAATTGACATGAAACAGCACATCGACACCATACCGGTATTGGACGCCTATAGAAGCGACTGCGAATGTCCTCTCTGCGTCCTTCACAAGAAACACGAGGAGGAGTTTGTGGACGTGTTCCTCGGCGCTTCCGTGATGGAACCGGACAGGCGGGTGGAGGTCAATGAAAAGGGGTTTTGCCGCAGGCATTTCAAGATGATGTTTGACGCGGGGAACCGGCTCGGCCTTGCCTTGATGACGGATACATATATGAAGCGTACCATCGAAAAGCTCTCCCAGAGCGCGAAGAGAGCCGCGCAGATCGGCGAGGAGGAGGGGAAGAAGTCCCTGATCGCCCGTGTGGGCCGGAAGAACGGCGACATAGTGACCGTGGCGGACGAGGTCGCCGCGATGGCGGACAAGTGCATCTTCTGCGAGAAGCTCGACAACACGATGGAGCGGTACGTCTTCACGCTCGTGTATCTGTATAAAAAGGAATCGGATTTCCGCGACGCGCTGGCGAAGAGCAAGGGCTTCTGTCTCGATCACTATGCGCAGGTCCTGAAGGCGGCGCCGGAGCAGTTGTCGGGGAAAGATCTGCAGGCGTTTATCGATCTGGTCACCCGAGTCGAGATGGAGAACCTGGAGCGCGTGGAGAAGGATCTCGAATGGTTCACGCTGAAATTCGATTACCGCAACAAGGATAAGCCCTGGGGCAACAGTCAGGACGCGGTGGAGCGCTCCGTCAACAAGATGCGCGGCGGCGCCGTATAAAGCCCGCGGCCGGCGCTTCGTATATGAAATGAAAAGGGGAAATACGCCTCATGAATGTGATTGTTGAAAAGAGATACATTCTCCTGCCGGTCAGCCGCACGGCGCAGGCTAAAAAGCTGATCTTCTGGGAGAATGGCGCAATACGCGCCGAACTGGATGTGCGCCTTTCACGCGATCCGGATATGATCATGTCCTACGACATGCGCCGCTTTTTAGGCCAGAAGCTCGAACTCACCGTAACGCCTGAAGTGAACTTTGTTCCCGCGTTTGCCGATGAACCGCCCGCCCGGGGCGACGAAAAATACCGCCCGGTGAGCCATTTTTCCGCGCCGGCAGGCTGGATCAACGATCCCAACGGCCTTGTGTATATGGATGGCGTTTACCACCTGTTCTACCAGCACAACCCCGTGGATACCGTCTGGGGGAATATGCACTGGGGGCATGCGGTCAGCGCCGACCTTGTCCACTGGACGGACTGTGACGAGGCCCTGTTCCCGGACGAGACGGGCGTCATGTATTCAGGCTCCGCCATCGTGGACGAAAAAAACCGCACCGGCCTCGGCGCGGACGGCGTGGCGCCGCTGCTGATCTACTATACGGCGGCCGGAGACGGCGGCGAAATGAGCCGTGGCAGGGATTATACCCAGCGCCTGGCCTGGTCGACTGACGGCGGAAAGACGCTGGTCAAGTATCCTGAGCCGATGGTCGAATGCTTCGCGCCGGGCAACCGCGACCCGAAGGTCATCTTCTGCGAGGAGATGGGATCCTTCCTCATGGCGCTTTACCTGCACAAGCACGAGTTCATGCTGCTGCGCAGCGACGACCTTCTCAAATGGACGCCCATCCAGCACCTCTCCCTCGAGGATGACATGGAGTGTCCGGATTTGTTCCCTCTGACATTGGAGGGCGAACGGTTCTGGGTGTTCAGCGCGGCAGCGGGCCGCTATCTGGTGGGCAAGATTGTGGGCGGGCTGTTCGTACCCGTGCAGTCAGCCCGTTCCCTGAGCTTCGGACAGTGGTACGCGGCGCAGAGCTATTCGGGCGTGAAGGACGGGCGGCGGCTACGCTTTGCGTGGAACCGCGCGCCGATCCAGGAAATGCCCTTCCAGAGCAGCATGTCCACGCCGCTTGAGCTGAGCCTGGCAAGGGATTCCGAGGGCATCGCGCTGTGTGTGAGACCGGCGTCTGAATTCGATGCGTTGAGAACAGACGTCGTTCGGGGACGTGATCGGATGACGCTGCCAGGACGCAGCAATGATATTATCGTGGACCTGCCTGAGGGAAAAAGCATCACGCTGACCCTTATAGGGGCGCAGATCGACATTGACCGGGCAAACGGCGTCGTGGCTTGCTGCGGGACAGAAATGCCTCTGAATGGCAGCCGGCGTCTGCGTGTCATTCAGGACGTACACGCCCTGGAGATCTATACGGAGCGGGGCGATCATGTGATGTGCGTCTCTCACATGGCTGACATGTGCCTTAACCGGATCGAAGGAAAAGGCGTGGCCTTCACGGCCTGGCGGGTATAAACGTATACATTGGCCCCGTCTCCGACATATCGGCGGAGACGGGGCCTAAGTATTTATAAAGCTGTCCGAACGGAGGTCAGCGCGGGGTCTCAGCCTTGGGAAGGTAGGCCCTTTCACCCCAGATGCCCCGGCGCATGCGGTCGTCGATCGTCTGCATGGCGGAGGCGTCGACCTTTTTGATGTCGCTGATGTCGATGGGCGGATATATGCTGATCTGCACGCGGTGGAACCACTTTATAGGCGCTTTGAAGTACATGGGCACGATCGTTGCGCGAGACTTCAGCGCCA
>JAFRLF010000011.1 GCA_017431365.1 Clostridia bacterium
AACCAGGGTCGCCAGGGCGTCACCCTCGATATCCTCGGCAATGATGCGGAGCTTCTTGCCGGTCTGCACGATCTGCTCGAGCAGGGGCAGGATCTCCTGGATGTTGGAAATCTTCTTATCGGTGATCAGGATGAAAGGATCGTCCAGAACGGCTTCCATCTTGTCGTTGTCCGTCACCATGTAAGCGGAAGCGTAGCCGCGGTCGAACTGCATGCCTTCCACCACGGTCAGCTTGGTCTTCATGGTCTTGCTCTCTTCGACGGTGATGACGCCGTCTTTGCCGACCTTTTCCATCGCGTCGGCGATCAGCTGACCGATCTGCTCGTCGCCGGAGGAGATAGAGGCGACCTGAGCGATGGCCTGCTGGCTCTCGATGGGCTTGGAGATGCTGGTCAGGGCACTGACGGCCTCGTTGGTGGCGATCTCAATGCCCTTGCGCAGGACCATGGGGTTGGCGCCGGCGGCCACGTTCTTCAGACCTTCGCGGACGATGGCCTGGGCCAGCAGGGTAGCGGTGGTGGTGCCGTCGCCGGCGACGTCGTTGGTCTTGGTGGCGACTTCCTTCACCATCTGGGCGCCCAGGTTCTCAAAGGGGTCTTCCAGCTCGATGTCCTTCGCGATGGTCACGCCGTCGTTGGTGATGAGGGGAGAGCCGTATTTCTTGTCAAGGACCACGTTGCGGCCTTTGGGACCCATGGTGATCTTAACGGTGTCAGCCAGGGTATTGATGCCCTTTTCAAGGGAGCGGCGGGCTTCTTCGCCATACTGAATCTGCTTTGCCATTTTGTTTTCCTCCTAAACAGTTATTCGACGACGGCCAGGATGTCGTTCTGGCGGACGATGATGTATTCCTCGCCGTCCAGCTTGCACTCGGTGCCCGCGTACTTGGAGTAGATGACCTTCTGTCCAACGGTCACGGTCATGACGATGTCTTTGCCATCAACGTTGCCGCCGGGGCCGACAGCCAGAACTTCGGCCATCTGGGGCTTTTCTTTGCTGGTGGACGCCAGGAACAGGCCGCCTTTGGTGGTCTCTTCCGCTTCCACATTCTTGATGACGACGCGGTCGCCGAGAGGTTTAATGGTCATAAGAGTACCCTCCTTCGGAGCAATTGTGTACTTGATGTTATTGAATTGTTAGCACTCTTGACTGTTGAGTGCTAATCTCAACGCGTCCTATATTATCCCATAAGCCATGCCAGTGCAAATCCTGAATTTTGATATTTTATGAGATAAATTAAATAAAAATTCAAATCAAGCTCAAAATTCTCTGATTATCTCTAAAATGCTCTCGATATCTCTTGAAATCGTGTGTTTAACATAGATGAAACACAGAATCCGCCCGATTCGAGGCGACCGGGCGGCAAACGCAACGCGCAGTCAACAGAAATTATCTTGACGTGCCGGACGTGTCGGCTACACTATATAATCAGTTCGCATTAGATGCCGAAGAGCGGAGGCGCGCGGGATGAAGAGATCGTCAAGATACGAGATGGACATGTGCCAGGGCCCCATTCTCAGTAAAGTCCTGGTATTTTCTGTGCCGCTCATGCTGACCAGCGTGCTGCAGCTGCTGTTCAACGCCGCGGACATCGTGGTGGTGGGGCGCTTCGCCGGTCCGACGGCGCTGGCTGCCGTGGGTTCCACAGGCGCGCTGATCAACTTGATCGTCAACGTGCTGATGGGCATGTCCATCGGCACGAGCGTGCTGGTCGCCCGGTATTACGGCGCCGACAGTCCCCAGGACGTGAGTGAAACGGTGCATACGTCCATCGCCATCAGCTTCTTTGGCGGGATCGCCTTCGGCGTGGCGGGGATATTTCTATGCCGGCCGCTGCTGGCGCTGATGGGCACGCCCGACGACGTCATCGATCAGGCGGCGCTGTATATGCGCATATATTTTATGGGCCTGCCGGTCATCGCCGTGTACAATTTTGGCTCGGCTGTGCTGCGCGCCGTCGGCGATACGAAGCGCCCCATGTACTTTCTGACTCTGGCGGGCGTTGTGAACGTGCTTTTTAACCTGCTGTGCGTGATCGTCCTGAAAATGGGTGTGGCCGGCGTCGCCGTTCCGACGGTTCTGTCTCAGGCTGTCGCGGCTTCGCTCGTCATATGGTGCCTCCGCCGCTCCGATACGAGTATTCACCTTGACCTGCGAAAGGTGCGCGTCCATGTCGGCAAGCTCAGGGAAATCGTCAAAATCGGCCTGCCCGCCGGCATACAGGGTTCGGTGTTTTCGCTGTCCAACGTGGTGATCCAGTCCTCGGTCAACTCGTTCGGCTCCACGGTCATGGCTGCCAACTCTTCCGCGGCCAATCTTGAAGGGTTCGTCTACGTCATCATGAACGCGTTTTATCAGGCGGCGCTCACGTTCACCAGTCAGAATCTGGGGGCGCGTCAGTACGCGCGCATTCGGCGCATTCTCTTCAGCTGCGTCGGATTGGTATCGGTCTTCGGGCTGTTCTTCGGGATTGGCGGGTATACCTTTGGCGAGACGCTGCTCACCATATATTCCACAGATCCGTCAGTCATTCACTGGGGGATGATACGCCTGTCGCTCGTGTGCGCGCCCTATTTCCTGTGCGGCATTATGGACACGATGGTGGGCATGATGCGGGGACTCGGCTATTCCATCGCGCCGATGTTCGTCTCCATGGTGGGCGTGGTGGGCGTGCGCCTGGGGTGGATCTTTACGGTATTCGCCGCCGCGGCGGCCACACAGCCCGCCGAGAGCGCGCTCGCGTCCCTGTACTGGTCGTACCCGGTGTCCTGGGGCGTCACGGCGGCGGTTCATCTGGGGTGCTTCATCTACGCTTATCACAAGCTCATGAAAAACCGCAATACACAGCCAATGGCCGCCGGTTGAACCGGAGGCCGCTCTTCTTTGGAGAGTCAGTATGGATTCGCAGCCGCCATGGCCGCCGTTTGGATCGACGAGAATACGGCTCTCCCCCTTGCGAAGAGGTTCGCGTGACCGGCCGTCACGGGATCGGTGTAGGCCCGGCGCGAGATAGCCTGTCTGTCGTTCGCGAAGACCTCGACCACGGCGTTGTCGACGTATACGGTGAGCCGGAGGGGTTCGCCGGGCTGCAGCATAAGCGGCGCGCGCTCGACGGCGCCGCGGCCGAGTGTATCGCATCCATTCGGATCGAAGACGAGTTCTTGCCGGACGGCGTCGTAATAGATGAGCACGCCCCGGCCGCCGCTTTGGGATATGAGCGCTTCGACCCCGGCCTGACTGGCGTCACGGACATCGGCGTCGAACGATATACGGCAGCAGCGGGCGTGACCAATCGGCAGCGGCGCCTGTAAGTTTTCGTCCGCAATCGTACGGTCGGGCAAGACGGCGGTGAGGTAGGACAGCGCCTCCACCTCGGCGGTGGGAGCGATGCCAAGATCGCCGTCTTCGTTCAGCCACAGCGCGCGCGGCAGGCTGTAAACGCCGCTCCAGCCGTATTTCTGAAAATCGTCCTCGATGTTGTCGTTGAGCCAGGCAAACATGATCTGCCGGCCCCGGCCGTCCACGCAGGCTTCAGGCGCAAAAAATGTGTTGTCCACCCAGCTCATCCGGCCGTGTTTCTCCGGGCGGAAGAAGACGCCCTCTTCATGACCGATATAGTATTGACAGCCCTTGTTGTGCGCGATGAAGAGCTGCAGCATCTTTCCGGATGGAGTGCCGCCGTCCCGGTTCGGCGGCAGCGGCAGATAGCTCGGACACATGTCGTCCTCGGTCGCGTCGGTCCAGCTGTCATCAGCGGCGCGCTCGTAGAATCTGCCCAGATGTTTCCAGCGCATCAGATCCTCGGAGGCGAACAGCTCCGTCCAGTCGCCCCCGTACACGGCGGGCGAGTCAGCGGCGCGCCCGTATTTGTTGAGTACGAGCAGGTTCCCGGTCTGCATATAGTATACGCCGTCACGCTTCCAGATGTTGCTGGGATCGGCGCATCCGAGGTGTATGGTATTGCCGTCCGGCGTCATTTCGTCGCAGATGCCCCATTCTGTCGAGGGGATGACGGCGTCCGGGAGCCGCTCCCATGTCTCGTACGGCGGCGCGCTGCGGGCCAGCCCGATGCCGGCGTTGCGGCCGTGTGTCTGTTCGCGATCGTTGAAAATCCAGTATGAGAGCCATGCCGTGCCGTCGTCGTCGACGAAAGCGCCGCCGCTGAAGCATCCGTTGTCGTTTGGACCGCCCTTGAGGGCGTCGCTGTGCTGCCGCCAATGCAGGAGATCGACGCTCGACATATGCCCCCAGCAGAAGTCGCCCCCGTCGCGCCTGTACAGGTACATCAGGTGGTATTCGCCGTTTGCCCAGAACATGCCGTTCGGATCGCCCGGTCGTCCGTCGTCGTCGGGTATGGCAAAGTGATAGCGCGGCCTGTAGGGGTCGGCGAGGAGTTTCTCCCGATAGGCGCGCGTGTGCCTTATCATGATCCGGTTTTCTGCGTCCATGATGCTTCCTCCTTAAAACATCGGCAGCGCCGTCAGGCCAAAGCCTTGAGACGCTGCCTTTTCATATATGTGTTACTGTCTTTATGATGCGTGGGTGAACGCGTTACTGCTCTTCGGCCATGGCCGCCATGCGGGCGAGGTACTCCTCGCGGCGCTGACGGGTGATGGGCAGCTCCTCGAACGGCACGACGTGGGTGACGCAGGCGTCCGGCTTGACGGCGGCGTCGCCGTTGTCCATGTCCACCAGCGTGTAGCGGTCGTGTCCCATGCCCAGTTCCTTCATGTAGGAGAGCTGCCTGTGGCCGTGGCGGGTTTCGATGCGCTCGCGCAGCGCCGCGCCGTAGGTCAGCGGCAGCGCGTAGATCACGTCGACGCAGGCCTGGTCGATGGCCAGGATGTCCGTCGACGCCAGGATGCCGATGTTGGGCGTGACGACCTGCTCGGCGCCGCAGCCCGCGCAGTCGCAGTCCACGGACATGTTGCGCATGACGTTGATGTAGACGACCTTGTCGCCGAAGTGGTCGATGGTCGCCTTCGTGGATTCGGAAATGCGCTCCATGAGGCCTTCCTCGGCGATGCCCCACTGGTCGCCCGAGTTGCCGGCGTGGATCATCGCCTTGCCGACGCGGCCGTCCGCGCAGCCGATGCCGATGTTCTTGTTCGAGCCGCCGAAGCCGCCCATCGTGTGGCCTTTGAAGTGGGTCAGCGTCAGCATGGATTCATAGGTGGGCAGGGTTTTGCCCACGCTCATGCCCTCGAACCACTTTCCGCCCTCGAAGGGCAGCCAGGCCACGCCGTCTTCGTCGGTGATGTCTACGGGCGCGAACGTCCAGCCGTTGATCTTCAGCGTCTCGCGGTGCTGCTCGGTGGTGTAGCGGTCGCCTTCGTAATAGGTGTTGGTCTCGATGATTGTCGCGTCGGGCAGATCCTTTTCATAGAGCTCTTTGACCCATTCGCGGGGGATGATGTTGGGACCGTAGGGTTCGCCGGTGTGCAGCTTGATCGCGGTCTTGCCGGTCAGCGCGCCGCCCACTCGGGCAAAGGCCTTGCGCAGGCCCTCGGCGGACAGGTCGCGGGTGAAGTAGACGACGGCTTCTTCGCCGGTGCGCTCTTCATAGGGGACGTAGCGGTCGCCGTTGGTTCCGGGCACTCTTTCCATGTCTTTATTCCTCCATTTTATGATTTATAGTGGATAACGATGGCGTTCATGTCATCCTTTATAGTGACGGTATTTTTCGACGGCGTCCAGGACGGCGGCCATGTTTTCGAGCGGGACCTCGTAGTTGAGCTCGACGTTCAGACCGAGTCCGCCCTCCTTCATATACAGGCCTTCCACCGCGGCGGCGACGTGATCCCAGATCTGGGAGCGCGTCCCCACGGGGAACAGCTGCCTGTCCAGGTCGAGATTGATGGGAATGACGCGCTCCTTCCGGCAGACCCGGATGAGGTTGTCCAGTCCGTTGGCGCGGAACTGGGGATTGATCATGTCCACGCCGCATTCCTGCAGATCCGGCATGATCTCCCAGATGCATCCGTCCGTGTGCATGTAGATGAGCTGATCCGGCTTGTACGCCTTGATCATGCCGTACAGCTTGCGGAAGCAGGGCTTCAGGTATTTGCGCCAGCGCTCGGGGCCGATGGCCAGGTCCTTCTGCGTGCCCAGGTCGTCGCCGAAGTAGACGATTTCATCCATCCGCGGCAAAATCGCCGCCACCTGATAGATGTTGTATTCCAGCACCTTGTCGATCAGGGTGCGGATGGTGTCGTCCTCCTCGGCGAACCAGATCATGACGTTTTCAAATCCGCAGAGGTCGAGCAGACGCAGGTACATGAATCCATGGGGGAGACGTCCGTCCCGGCAGGCGGGGATCTTCAGCGCGAAGACGTCTTCCTCGTCCTTTACCGGATGTTCCGTCACGATGGCCTCATTGCCCGCGTGTTCATTGTGCCATATGCAGTTCCACTCGTCGACGTATACGCCCTTGCGATAGCTGGGCGGGAGGTTCTCCTCGACACGGCTGAGATCCATCTTAAGCCCGTGGAAGAGCTGAGGATACTGATCGACGAGGCGCTGCAGATCTGCGCCGTACTTCATCCACGCGGCCGGCAGCATACCTACGGAAACGGGAATGGTATCGGGAGACTGCATACGGATGGCCTGTGCCAGTTCGGACATGTCACTCAATCCTCCATGCGCGTTTTGTTTATATTAACACGCCGCGCAGTTTGTTTCAACGAAAATTTTCGCTGTATTTCCGTAACGCAGTATAAACATACACTTCACTTGAAAAATCCAGCAAGTCGCTGTATTATTCTTTCTGAGATACGGGAGACGAAGAAGGCGGAGGATATGAAGATTTCAACCCGCGGGCGCTACGCCCTGCGCATCGTGCTCGATATCGCCCTTAATCAGGGCGAGGACGGCGTCGTCAGTATGAACGACATCGCGGCGCGGCAGCGCATTTCCAAAAAATACGGCGATCAGATCGCGATGCAGCTTTGTCAGTCGGGGATTCTGAGCGCCACGCGCGGCTGTCAGGGCGGATACAGGCTCTCGGAGAGCCCATCTGACGTCAACGTGTATCAGGTGGTCTCGGTCGTCGAGGGGACGCTGGCGCCGGTGGAATGCCTGGAGTGCGACACAAAGAGCTGCACCTGCGAGGGGTATTGCATCACGCTGCCGGTGTGGCAGGGCCTCGATCGCGTGACGAACGAGTATCTGATGGGCGTGACCCTCAGCGACATTCTGCGCGAGGCGCAGAACGGCAGCGCGGAATGCGTCCGCTCTGATCAGAACTGATGACGGGTTGACCGGCGGCGTACGCCGTTAACCATAGATAATAACGCATATTGGAGGGGAAAAACATGAAAAAAACGATTGCTCTGTTTCTGACTCTTGCGCTTTTGCTGTGCGGCGTCTCCGCTCTGGCGGAAGAAGGAGATCTCCTCAGCCAGATTCAGGCCCGCGGCACGCTGATCATCGGCACCGAGGGCAACTGGTCGCCCTGGACGTATCATGACATGGAAACCGGCGAGCTGACCGGATTCGACGTCGAAATCGGCACCCTGATCGCCCACGGCCTGGGCGTGGAGCCCGAGTTTATGGAAGCCGCGTGGGATTCGCTGCTGACGGGCGTCGACGCGAAGCGCTTTGACATCGTCTGCAACGGCGTCGGCTACACCGAGGCGCGCGCCGAGAAGTACACCTTCTCCACGCCTTACGTGTATACCCACAAGGTTCTTGTCGTGCGCGGGGACAACGAGGACATCAAGACCATCGACGACCTCAACGGCAGGACGACGGCGAATTCGGCCTCTTCCACCTATGCCGCCATCGCCGAGGAGCACGGCGCGACCGTGACCTACGTCGATACCCTGGGCGAGACCGTGCAGATGCTGGAACAGGGCCGCGTCGACGCCACTGTCAACGCTGAAGGGTCCATCGACGACTATCTGCGCGAGCATCCCGACGCCAACATCAAGATCGTGCAGTATCTCGAGGGCGATCCCGTGGCCTATCCCATCCGCAAGGGTGACGACACGCAGACCCTGATCGACGCGATCAATGAAATCCTCGAGGCGGCCCGCCAGGACGGCACGCTGGCCGAGCTGAGCGTCAAGTACTTCGGCAAGGATCTGACCGCGGCGGAATAAACTTCGCCGGATTTGAAACTGAGAACGCGCCACAGGGGCTCCGCGCTCCTGTGGCGTTCATGGTCAAATGTATGAAAAACGCCGATCTGTTCATCAATGAAAACGAATACCAGGACCTGGACGAAGCGGGCTGTGTCGCGCGCCTTTCCCGCGCGATCCGCTTCCGCACGACGAGTTATCTCGATACGCGGAAGATGGACTACAGTCAGTTTGACGGTCTGCACGCCTTTCTGAGGGAAGCGTACCCGCTGCTCGGACAGCTCGCCCGGTGGGAGGAGATCGGACACAGCCTCCTGATCACCCTGGAGGGCGTCGATCCCGGGTTGAAGCCGGCGCTCTTCATGGCGCATCAGGACGTGGTGCCCGTGATCCCGGGGACGGAAGAGAACTGGCATCACGCGCCCTTCAGCGGCGACGTGTCAGGCGGGTACGTGTGGGGGCGCGGGGCCATAGACATCAAGGAGATGCTCACGGGCGAGCTTGACGCCTGCGAATACCTCCTGAGCCGGGGAGAAAGGCCCCGGCGCACGATCTGCTTCGCCTTCGGCGAGGACGAGGAGACCCAGTCACATGGCGCGATGGCCATCGTTGAAACGCTCAAAAGGCGAGGCCTCCGATTTGAGTTCATACTCGACGAAGGGGCGGGGCACGTCTCCGACGCCGCCGACTGGGGCGCGCCGGGCGCGCTCATATGCACCGTCGGGACGTATGAAAAGGGGTATGCGGATCTGGAACTCTCCGTCCGTTCCCAGGGCGGGCACAGCTCGAATCCCTTCCGCGGGACGTCCTTGGGGATCCTGTGTCAGGCGATAGCTTCCATTGTCGAGCATCCGCCGAAGCCTGTCCTCTCCGACGCGGTGAAGCGCACCATCGCCCTGCTGGGCGACCGCGTGACACAGCCGCCCATGCGGGACTGGGCGCGGGATGTCGAGGGTAACGAAGAGGCGATCCTCGCATATTTCATGAGGCATGAGAGCCTGTATCACCTCGTGAGCACGACGGTGGCGCCCACCATGATAACGCCGGGCGCGCCGGCGGGCAACGTGATGCCGCAGGATATGAGGGCGAACGTCAACTTCCGCCTGATCCCGGCGGATACGCCCGATAGCCTGATGGCCTACTGCCGGTCGCTGGTGCCCGGAGGCGTGGAGCTCTCCTGGGCGCAGCAGATCGGGGCGTCGAGGCCTTCGGATATCGACAGCTTCGGCTATAAGGCGCTCGTCGAGACGCTTGAGCACTATTTTGGCGGGGTGATATTTGTCCCCACGCAGAACCGCGGCGCGACCGACGCCCGCCAGTATGAAGAGCTTTCCCGCTGCGTGCTGCGCTTCGGTCCGTTCCTCGAGGAGGAGGACGTCACGGCCGAAGGGATGCACGGCACAAACGAGCGCGTTTCCGTGCGCGCCTTCATGCAGGGGCTGCGCGTGCTGATACGACTGATGGACAGAACCTGTTTCGCGAAATGAGGATTGATTAACCGATGGCTTTACCGTTTCTGAGCATACCTGCCAATATCATCACGAACATCACCGAGAGCCGACTGTTCGGCATTTTATGGGAGTCGCTGCCGCGCCTGCTCTCGTACGGGATACGCGTTACGGTGCCGCTGACGATCGTATCGTTTATCCTCGCGCTGCTCATATCTGTCGTCGTCGCGATGATCCAGTACGCCGACGTCAAGATCCTCAGGCAGATCTGCCGGTTTTATATCTGGGTGATCCGCGGGACGCCGCTGCTCGTGCAGCTGTACCTCGTCTTTTACGGTCTGCCGAGCGTGGGCATTACGCTGGACGCGCTGCCGACGGCGATACTCGTCTTCGGCTTCAACGAGGGAGCGTACATGGCCGAGACCATGCGCGGCGCCCTGCAGAGCGTGTCCGTGGGTCAGGTAGAAGCCGGTTACTGCGTTGGACTCAACTACATTCAGATCATGTGGCATATCGTCCTGCCGCAGGCCTTCAGAACGGCTTTCCCTGCGCTGTCCAACTCGCTCATCTCCATGCTGAAGGGGACGAGCATGGCCGCCACGATCACCGTGATGGAGATGTTCCGCCAGGCGCAGGTCATCAATGGGCGCGTCTACGAGTCCCTCGGCCTTTATACCGAGGTGGCGCTGATTTATCTGCTGTTCTGCACGCTGTTGACGTGGCTGCAGCACAAGGGCGAAAAGAAACTGGCCAGCTTTGGAGGGACAAAGAAATGATGCTGAAGATCCGCGACGTCCACAAGCGCTTTGAAAACACGGACGTCCTGAAGGGAATAGACCTCGACGTGGAAAAGGGCGACGTCGTGGCCATACTGGGACCCAGCGGATCGGGGAAGACCACCTTCCTGCGGTGCGTCAACTTTCTGGAGCGGGCCGATAAGGGGACGATCAACTTCGACGGCATAACCGTCGACATGCCGACGGCCACAAAACAGATGATCCACACCCTCAGGAAAAAGACGGCTTTCGTCTTTCAGAACTACAACCTGTTTCAGAACAAGACCGTCCTGCAGAACGTGACTCTTGGGCTGACCGCCGGGTTGCACATGAACAAGGCCGAGGCCCGGGACATCGCCGAGGACGCGCTCAGGCGCGTCGGCATGGCGGACAAGCTGACCAGCTATCCGGTTCAGCTGTCCGGCGGGCAGCAGCAGCGCGTGGCCATCGCCCGGGGCCTGGCGTCTTCGCCCGAGATCATCTATTTTGACGAGCCGACAAGCGCTCTGGACCCCGAGCTCATCGGCGAGGTGCTCGCCGTCATGCGCCGCCTGGCGGAAGAGGGAATGACTATGCTGGTCGTCACGCATGAGATGGAATTCGCCCGCAGTGTGTCCAGCCGCGTCCTGTTCATGGAGGGCGGATACGTCATCGAAAGCGGCCCGACGGCCGAGTTTTTCCAGCATCCGAAGACGCAGCGGAGCCAGGAATTCATTCATTCTCTGCTGAGCGCAAGAGAATAAGAGCGTCTCATCGTCGATGAAACGCCCGTCCGGTATCGGGGATTAACGCGGCCTGGCTCTCGGGCGGCCGCGAAAAGGGAGCGCTGAGGTTGAACTGGTTTCAGACACTGTGCGGCATAAAGGACGAACATGGGCAGTATATAAATTCCGGCGATCTTAAAAAGATGTACGGTCAGAGCCTGAATATCGCCTGGCCCTCGACCATAGAGGGCGCGCTTCTGAGCATTATCGGCTCGTTCGACACGATGATGGTGGGCACGCTCGGCGCGGCGGCCATCGCGGCGGTGGGCCTGACGAGTCAGCCGCGCATGATCCTGCTGATCATGGCGCAGTCCCTGTGCGTGGGCACCACGGCCCTCTGCGCGCGGCGCAAGGGCGCTGATGACCGCGCCGGCGCGAATTCCTGTCTCAACCAGTCGCTCGCGCTGGTGACGGTGCTCGGCATCATTATGATGGCGCTGGGGTATTACTTCGCGCCATGGTTCATGAGCCTGGCCGGCGCCAACGACGACACGATGTCGATGAGCGTCGACTACTTCCGGATCATCAGCCTCGGGATACCGCTCAACTGCTGGTCGCTGTGCATATGCGCGGCCATGCGCGCCATCGGCAAGACGCGCGTCACCATGGTAACCAATATCACGGCCAATATCGTGAACGTGTGCCTTAACTACATCCTGATCAACGGAAAGCTCGGCTTTCCCGCGCTGGGCGTGCGCGGCGCGGCGATCGCGACGGTGTGCGGCACGGCTGTCTCCTGCGCGATGGCCGTCAGCTTTGTCGTGCGGACGGGGGGATATTATCGCCTCGCCCTGCCGAAGTTCGACCGCCTGACGCTCAAGGGGCTCGTGAACGTCGGATCGAGTTCCATCGTCGAAGCGGCTTTCATGCGGATCGGGTTTTTGGTGAACTCGCGCCTCATCGCCGGCGTGGGGACGAACGCCTTCGCGGCGTATCAGATCGTCTCGCAGGTGTCGTCGCTTTCGTTCACGCTGGGTGACGGCATCGCCACGGCGGGGACGTCGCTCGTCGGGCAGAGCCTCGGCGCCCGGCGCAAGGACCTCGCCATGGCTCATGTGAAGATTGCCCGGCGAATTTCGGTGTTCGCGTCCATCATCCTGATGATCGTCATCTTCGCGCTTCGGCGGGAACTGGCCCTTCTCTTTACGCGGGACGAGGAGATCATCCTCGGCGTGACGCTCTCGTTCTACGTCGTGATTACCGGAATGCTGCCTCAGAACGGGCGCGTCGTCTATTCAGGGTGCCTGCGCGGGGCGGGGGACACGGCGTTCGTCGCCGTCGTCGCGCTGATCAGCGTGGCAATCCTTCGACCTGCGCTCACGTGGCTGTTCTGCTACCCGCTGAATAACGCGATGCCCGGCATGCAGATCGCCGTGATGGGGCCGTGGATCGCCTTTGTGATCGACGCCCTCGTCCGGGACGGCCTGCTGTACTGGCGCATCCGTCAGGGAAAGTGGCTGGATATCAGGTTATGAAAGAACAATTGAAAATATATGTTGACGATGATATAATGAGTATATAACGACGTACGTGGAGGCGATTAACTTGAAAAAACTGATTCCCGTGCTCCTGTTTTTGCTCATCGGTCTTTTTCTGGCGTCTGCCTACGCTGCTTCCGCATATCCCGAATCAGAGCACAGTTATGCGAGCAATACAGATCAGACCTGGGAATACAATCATCCCGAGCCTGTTGATTACCTGGCCGTTACGTTCAGTGAGGATACACAGACAGAAAGCGGTTACGATTACATTTACATATATACGTCGGCTGACGATCAGGAGCGCTATGATGGGGACGAGCTTTCCGGCAGGACGATCTATTTGCCCGGAAGCTGTTTTTTTATCAGGCTGACTTCGGACGGTTCAGTAAACAAATATGGTTTTTCCATAACGTCGATCTGCGGAGTGACGCAGGCGGAATATGAGCAAATGGCAGCCTGGACCGTTGAGGACGGCGTTCTGACCGCGTACAACGGTACGGCGGCTGAACTGGTTATTCCGCCGTCCGTCGGCGGCCAGGCGATCACAGAAATTGGCTCTGGCGTCTTTATGTCGAATGAGACCCTTGTCAGCGTCACTGTATCCGAAGGCGTAACGTCGATCGGAGAGTCCGCCTTTGAGGGGTGCTCAAACCTCGCGGATGTTTCTCTGCCGGACGGGCTCGCGTCGATCGGCAGCTGGGCCTTTTCCAGCTGCGAGAGCATTACGTGCTTATCTATGCCTGATACCGTGACAGAAGTCGGATACGGCGTTTTTAATTACTGTACGGGCCTGACTGATATTTCACTGTCATCGTCTCTGGAGATCATAGCGGAGTCCATGTTCTCCTGCTGTACAGGTCTGACGAGCATTGACATCCCTGAGGGCGTTACGGTTATTGAGGATTATGTCTTCGAAGGGTGCGAAAGCCTTGTAAGCGTCAGCCTTCCGGCCAGCCTGATGGGCATAGGTGAATACGATTTCACCGGATGCTCATCGCTTATATCCATTGCTGTGGCCGGAAACAATCCAGTCTATCTGTCTGTCAATGGCATGGTCGTCACCAGAGAGGGTATGTCCCTTGCCATCATTCCCCCCGGCACTGTGAATGCGCTGGTTCCCAGCGGCGTCACGGCCATCGGATCCGGGGCCTTTTTTGGCTGTGAAAATCTCGTTTCCGTCGTCATGCCGAACAGCGTGACCGCCATCGGGTACATGGCTTTTGAGAACTGCGTGAACCTGAGTGATATCACCTTTTCCGATACTCTGGAAACGATCGGCGGCTACGCCTTCTATGGGTGTTCGGGCCTGACGAGTATACATCTGCCTGCCAGTGTGAAGGTCATTGGACGGGGTGCGTTCTCCTTCTGTGAATCGCTGACGGATATCTATTACGCGGGCTCCAAGGACAACCTGGAAGTATATCCCCACCTGTCGGATGAAGGCGCAGACGATATCACGCTCCACTTTGCAGACGGGAGCAGCCAAAGCCTCGCGGCGTGTATCAACATCGTTGATAGCGGTTCCTGCGGTTCAAATCTCACATGGAGGCTGAACGGCGACGGCGTTCTGATTATCTCCGGCGCCGGCGCGATGGATGATTATTATCTGACGACCGAGTACAAATATGACGCCGCCGGAAACCGCACGTCCACAAAGTACTACAGCTATCCGTGGCGTTATGTCATGGACCGCATTGCCGCCGTGCGGGTGGAGGAGGGCGTGACGACCATCGGCAACATGGCCTTCGCCGACATCGGAACCCTTAAAAGCGCCTGTCTGCCGACATCGCTGACGAGGGTGGTCTACGGTGCATTCAACGGTACGGGGCTTGCCGACGTGTATTATGCCGGGAGCGAGGCGCAGTGGTCGGGCGTTTACAAAGAGCAGTATAACACCGCCCTTTCAAACGCCGCCTTCCATTGGAACGACACAGACATGCCCCTCCCGGACATCATCTACTGGAGTTACAGCGGCGGCCTGTTGACCGTATCAGGGCGAGGCGAGATGAAAAACTACAGCAAGTGGTCTTCCACGACGACATACGGTTCGGGTGAGGTGGTCTATTCCGAATATGTGGATTATCCCTGGAAAAGCGTGGCCGGTGAGATTACATCCGTGCGCGTGAAAGAGGGCGTCACGGTCATTGGACAGAATTGCTTTGCCAGAATGGACGCGCTCGTAAATGTGGAATTACCCCGTTCGCTTGTGACGATCAAATCAGGCGCTTTTTCAGAAAATGATCTTCTCGAGACGATGAACATCCCTTCCGGCGTCTCCGCGATTGAAGATGAAGTCTTTTATGGGTGCACAGCTCTTCAGAACATCAACGTCAGCGGAGACAATCCTTCGCTCAAAAGCGTCGATGGGGTTCTTTTCACAAAGAACGGGGAGGAATTGCTTTTCTATCCGGCTGGCAGAACGCAGACATCCTACGCGGTGCCGGCCGGCGTAGAGATCATCCAGGCCTACGCCTTCGCGGGATGTGAGAGCCTGCTGCAGATTGATCTTCCGGAGAGCCTGTGGAGAATCAGCTACTATGCCTTTGAAAACACGGGTCTCAGATATGTGATAATTCCGCAGGGCGTCGAACACATCAACAGTCAGGCCTTTGCCTGCTGCAGGAGCCTGACATATGCCGTCATTCCTGCCGGGCTCACCTATCTTGGTTACGATGTCTTTTTGGATTGCCCTCTTCAGCGCGTAGACTTTGGCGGATCGGAGGAGGAATGGAATGCCCTGATTGACCCGGAGACAGGTTCGTATAACGAGGAGCTTGAAAACGCAGCAGTCTCCTTTAACAGCGGCTATATTCCCGCTGAAAACCCTCTGATCATGCCGGCGGATCTGGCGGTTATCGAGGATGCCGCGTTTGAAGGCGGCGCCTTCACGCACGTGTATCTGAATGCGGGCGTTGTTTCCATCGGTTCGAGGGCATTCGCCAACTGTCCGCACCTCCGCTGCGTGTCCATCCTTAACGCGGACGTTAGCATAGCCTCAGACGCCTTTGACGGTTCATACTTCGTAGTGATAGTCTGTGCGGAAGGAAGCAGCGCTCATCAGTTCGCGATTGAACACGGAATCGCGTATCAGATAATCGGCGCGGCGGATTAACTTAAACTATTTGAAAAAAAGCACAAAGCGCAGGATACGCCCCGTCGTGGCGCCATCCTGCGCGATTAAACCGCTGCTATGCAGCTGCTCCTCAGTCATTCGCCGTCGCGATCAGCGCCACGCCCGTGTGGGCAATGTCCCCGGCGAGCACGTCGCCGATATGGATGGGGGCGCTCGGCCTAAGAGCGGCGATTTCGCCAAGTACCGCGCCGATCTCCGATTTGGGGACGGCCTGAGCCGTCTTGACAGAGCATACGGGTCGCTGGCCTCCCGTCACCTTGACTGAGGACGTGACGACGCGCATCGGGCAGCGCATCTCCTGGATGCCGTACTCCTCGCCGCGGCGGCAGGTGTTGCCCGTGACTGAATAGCCGTTTTCATCCTGCGTGACCGTCAGCTGGCATCCCATAGGGCAGCGTATGCAGATCATTTCCTGCGTTTTCATGACGGATTGACCTCCTCCAGGCCGACTGTCAGGTCTCCCGTGACGAGCGCGGCGTCGATCGTGATTTTCTCCATTTCACCGGGCGTCATGATCTGTTTGCGGCGTTTGGCAATGACTGTATCACCGCACCGGACGACGGCGGTCGCCGGTCTGTAGGCGTTCCCCACGCGGAAGTAGATGTCCGTCTTTCCGTCGAGCCCCGCGTGTACGCGCTGTGGGACGGTGTAACGCACGCCGTTCACGCCTTTGACGGCGTACGTCTGTTGCCGGCTGGCCTGCCCCGAAGCGTATTCGGCGGCGGCGCGCCCGGCCAGCGTCGCTTCGTCTGAGACGTTGTCCACCAGGTCGTGCACGTGCAGGACGTTTCCGCAGGCGAAGACGCCGGCCAGCGAGGTCTGGCGCGTCTCGTCCACGACGGCGCCGTTTGTCACGGGGTCGATGTCGATGCCCGCGGCTGAGGTCAGCTCGTTCTCCGGCAGCAGGCCGACGGACAGGAGCAGCGTATCGCATTCATAGGTCTGCTCCGTGCCGGTGATGGGCAGGCGCGTCCGGGGATCCACCTCGGCGACGGTGACGGCCTCGACGCGCTCCTTCCCGATGATGTTCGTCACGGTGTGGTTGAATTTCAGAGGGATGCCGTTGTCCACGAGGCACTGGACGATGTTTCTGTTCAGTCCGGAGGAGTAGGGCATGATCTCCGCGACCAGAACGACCTTCGCGCCTTCCCACGTGAGACGCCGCGCCATGATGAGGCCGATATCCCCGCTGCCGAGGATGAGCACCTTTTTGCCCGGCATAAGCCCTTCCATGTTGACCAGGCGCTGGGCGCAGCCCGCGGTATAGACGCCGGCGGGGCGCGTCCCGGGGATGTTCAGAGCGCCGCGCGTGCGTTCGCGACAGCCCATCGCCAGGACGACCGCCCCGGCGTCGATGGCCATCAGGCCGTTTGCCGCGCTCACACAGACGACGCGCCGCTCAGGCGTCAGCTCGAGCACCATGGTGTCGAGGTAGACGTCGACGCCGCTGCCCTTTATTCTCTCAATAAAGCGGTTGGCGTACTCCGGTCCGGTCAGCTCCTCGCCGAAGTAGTGAAGCCCGAACCCGTTGTGGATGCACTGCTGAAGGATACCGCCGAGGGCTTTGTCGCGCTCGATGACGGCGACTGTCAGCCCGGGCTCGCGCTCTTTGGCGGACAGCGCGGCGGCCAGACCGGCCGGCCCTCCGCCGATGACCGCGACATCATATTTTTTAACGAGCATATCAGTCATCAACCTCCTTGAGGATCCCGGTCAGCAGGCGGGAGCCGCCGCCGAATTTCGTCAGTTCAGTCATCGGGGCGCCGAGCTCGCGCGAGAGGATCTCCATCACGCGGGGCATGCAGAACCCGCCCTGACAGCGGCCCATGCCCGCGCGTGTGCGGCGCTTGACGCCGTCGACCGTGCGTGCGCCGCGGCGTATGGCTTCGACGATTTCGCCTTCGGTGATCGTCTCGCACCGGCAGATGACGCGACCGAAGCGCGGGTCGCGCTCGATGAGCTCGGCCTGCTCTTCACGGCTGAGATGTCGGAATTCCGGTATCGCCTTGCGCGTGGGACAGTAATCCGCTTTGGGCGCGAGGCTCAGCCCGGCCTTTTCGATCAGGCGGACGATCTCCTCCGCGATCGCGGGGGAAGACGTCAGCCCCGGCGAACAGATGCCCGCGGCCTGGATCAGCCTCGGCTCCGCCTTCGATATGCCAATGATGAAATCGCCCGTCGAGGGCTGCGCCCGCACGCCGGCGAACGACGTGATCACGGCGCGCAGGTTGATGCCCGGAACGCTCTTTTTGGACTTCTCGGTCAGCTGGGCGATGCCCTCAGCCGTGACGGAGGTGTCGCCTTTGTCGGCGATGTCGACGGAGGTCGGACCGGCGAACATATTGCCGTCCACGGTCGGCGACACGAGGATGCCCTTGCCCATTTTGGTCGGCGTCTGGAAGACGACGGTCCTCACGCACGTGTTTTTCCGGTCCATGAGCATGTATTCGCCCTTGCGCGGGCTGATGGTGAAACTGTCATCTCCGAGCATGCGGCTGATCTCGTCCGCGTATACGCCGGCTGCGTTGACGACGTAGCGGGCCAGAAGGCTCTTCTCGCCCATGGCGACCCGGATGCAGCCGTCCTCGCGCGTCAGAGAAGTCACGCGCGCCCCGAGACGCCATTCGACGCCGTTGTCGCGGGCGTTTTCCGCGCACGCGATCGTCATCTGGTAAGGGCAGGTGATGGCGGCCGAGCCGGCCCACAGCGCCTTCGTCACCAGCGGGGAGAGGCTCGGCTCGACGGCACGCGCCTCGTCTCCGCTCAGGAGCTTCATTTCGGGCACGCCGTTGGCGAGGCCGCGCTCGTAGAGGTCCTGAAGCGTCTTGGCGTCGTCATCGTCGAAGCCGATGACCAGCGAACCGCATCGGTTGAACGGCACGCTCAGATCCCGGCACCAGGTCTCAAACAGTTCGTTGCCCCGGACGTTCATCCTGGCTTCGCAGGAGCCGGGTTTGCAGTCGTAACCGGCGTGTACGATCGCGCTGTTGGCGCGCGACGCGCCCATCGCCACATCCTCCGCCGCGTCGATCAGAACAGCCCTGACGCTGTACTGTGAGAGCTGCCGCGCGATGGCGCACCCCGTGACCCCCGCGCCGATGATGGCTACGTCGTATTCATTGACTGACAACGGAAATCCACCTCCCAAAAAGAAACGCAGTCATGGCAAATAAACCGGAACGTACATCCGGCTTACGCCATGGCTGCTCTGAATTCTCTGCCACAACGGTTTTATCTTAACAGCGTGTCACAATATTGTCAAAGCGTATCGCAAAATTTAACGGAATGGACCGCTCAGGCGTTGAAATTCGTCTCCTGCGCGTTCAGCGGTCCTTTCCCACTGACGGGCGGTGGGTTGAGCGCCGCGTCGAATATGTCGGGACCGATGTACTGCCGGGCCGCGCGGATCCACGAAGCCTCTTCCGGCGTGCCCATCGCCGCAATCGCGTGGCAGATGAGCTTGCGCGGCCCCGGAATGTTGATCAGATGCTCTTCGTCAGCGTATCCGAGGCAGCGCCTGAGGCCGAGATTGAGCCCGTATTCCTGATTGAAGGGGATGTCGATGTAGCGGTGAATCAGGAACTGGTCGATGCCGCCGCAGTTTTTGATTTTCAACCACGCCAGCACAAAGGCGTAGGCGCCCTGCTCTTCGGTATAGGGGCTGTCCTCGCGCGTGTTGAAGCCCTGCTCGTCGAAAACGACGTGTCTGGGCGCTCCCTGATAGGTGAACTCGTCCTGACTCAGCAGGGCGGGCCAGACCTCTAGGTTTTTCAGGGTGACGATGGGTGTCTCAAGGGAAAACGTAGGCGTGCGGTCGTTGTAAAAGTCCGGGTACGCCAGGTTTTCAGGATAGGGATGCGCGGCGACGCCCCAGTCGAAATCGCCATCCCGCCGCGTGATGGCCGCCAGGCGCTCGAGACAGGTCTTGGCCGGATAGTATCGGAGGGGATCGTCGATGAAGGGCTTCGTGAAATTCTGTTCCAGGGAAATGTTGACGCGATAGCCGGGGTCGTACTGCCGGGAAAGCTGCCACGCGAGCCTGAGCGCGACCGCGTATTCTTCCATGAAGGCGTCACAGGTCATCGGCCCGGCGTTGTGCCAGATGCGTTGGGAGTTGACCTCGTTGCCCACGTCCATCATGTGGGACAGGCCGTAGGGACTCTGATAGGCCGCGTATCGGCTGAAGAGAAAGTCCAGACACGCGCAGTAATGCTCGAGCCCCTCCTCGGTGCGGAGGTTGACGGCGCTCATTTCCACGCCGGAGAAGTCAGACTCATAACCGGGGTGGCAGATGACGTCAAACAGCCCCGAATCACACGCGCGATTGTGGTATTTGAAGCGGTTGATGAACCTGAGCAGGGTGGGTATGCCCTTTTTCGCCAGCGCGCCGAGCCAGCGGTCGTGCTCTTCAACCATAGCTCTGTTGAAGCGCCATGCCTTACCGTTCCACATATGGATGATGTCGTCCGCCTTCGGCTCGCCCGCCATAAGCCACGCCTGATCCAGTTCGTCCATCATGCAGCCAAAGCCCATGGCTTCGACGTCTTCGTCGGAGGCGTTGCACCAGGTGCCGATCGGCTTGGCGGGCGGAGGATCCATGGGGCGCGGCGGACAGAAATCCGCGCCGAAGTCGTTGACGTAGCGGACGCCGCCGGCCTGTTCGCCGTCCGATTCCACACTGAACCGCGCGATCAGAAGGTCGTACCCTTCGTTTCTGGGCAGGGAGAGGCGGCCGTTCTGCGTCGTCCCACGCCGCTGAAGGACACATCGCCCGGGATAACTCATATCCTTGCCGGAAGCGTCGATCAGCGGCGCGAAGGCCCTGACGGTGACGTCGTGCACTTCGGCGACGTCGGTTTCTATGTCGATGCGTGAAGCGCAGGCGGTGATTCTCAGAACATTCATTGAACGATACCTCCCGTGACATATCCGGCCGGGAAACCGTTTAACCGACGCCCCAGCTGAGGATGCGCTCTTTCATGCCTTCGATGTCGAGTATCCCATAGGCGAACCCTTTGCGGATCAATTCCTCGGGAACGTATTCGTCGTACTTGTCGAAGACGGGATTCTCCTTCGGATATACGAGGTCGAGCGGGTCGAAGGGCTTCTGCGCCTCTTCGCGGACGATCTCATAAAACTCAGCTTCTCCGGTTTTCATGGTGAAAGTCAGGCTGTACGGGCGGGAGGGATTCATGCCCTTAAGGCCCAGGCGCTCTCCGCACTTCAGCTTGAGAAAGCGCTCGAGCGCGATGAAGGCGTAGCTTCCCAGCCAGGGGAACAGCGCCCACATCTTCCCGCCGAGGTGAACGAGGGGCCGCTCGGTTACGCCGCCCGAGCGGGCCGTTGCCCGGGCTTCGGCCAGGCGGGCCGCGGCGTGGATCATGAGGTAGGGGTATATCCTGTCTTCCGCGAGAACGAGGCGCATGCGCTCCAGGATCCTCGTATGGACGTCGCCCGCCACGTTGCCGAAATAGGCTGGCACCAGCCCTTTGACGAGCGTACACTGGACCTCGCGCCTCTTGTGATCGACCTCGTCCACGGCCCAGACGCGTCCCGCGATGGCGATTTTTTCGCCCACGGGCGGTGGCTTGACGATCGTGCCCAGCTGTTCCGACCTCGTGCGCACGGTGTATTCGAGGTTTTCCTGGAACACCGCGTAGAATTTGTAATTGTTCACGACGCGCTCGCCCGCCATGCCGACGATCAGCCCGCCGTTTTCCGTGCGGCTGACGTGATCGGTCTGGATCAGGTGCCGCAGCAGGGCCCTGTAGTCCTCCTGAGTGATCCGGTGAAAGGGTGAAAGCGGCAGCACGCGGGACGCGAGCTCCGACGCCGTCATCTCGCCGCAGGAGGCCAGGGTGCTCATCGTCTGGTGATACAAAAGGCTGAAGGGGAGCCGGTCTGTCCGCGGCGGCTCTACGAAGCGCTCCTCGATATAGAGCTGAACGAGAGCGATGCCCTGGACGAGATACCAAGGGATCAGATCCGGCAGCATGGCGCGCGGCTCGGAATGCGCTTCCCGCATGACGAACCACATCTCAGCGGGGTCGCCTCGGCGTCCCGTCCGACCCATGCGCTGCAAAAACCCCGAAACGGTGAACGGCGCGTCGATCTGGAAGGCGCGCTCCAGCCGGCCTATGTCGATGCCGAGCTCCAGCGTCGCCGTGGCGCAGACGCTCATCAGCGAGTCGTCGTCCTTCATCTCCTCCTCGGCGCTCTCGCGGTACGCGGCCGAGAGGTTCCCGTGATGGATCAGAAAGCGGTCGGGCTCGCGGTTGATCTCGCAGTACCGGCGCAGCAGCTGGCAGACGGACTCGCATTCTTCCCGCGAATTGGTGAACACGAGACATTTTTTGCCCCGGGTGTGCTCGAAGATATAGCCGATGCCCGGATCCGCGTTTGCGGGCGCTGTGTCGGAAGGCGGTTCCGCCCCGGGAGCTTCGGGTTCGTCCGCTTCGGATTCGTCCTTTTCGCCTGTTTTTTGGTCCGTGTAAAAGTGTTCCATGCTCAGCCGCCAGACGTCTTTCCCGCCGTCGAAGCGGGGGATGACGGTGCCCTTGCCGCTGCCCGCCGCGAGGAACTGTCCGGCCAATTCCGGATCCCCGATGGTTGCGGACAGGCCTATGCGCCTCGGCCTGCAGCCGGCGAGGCGGCACAGCCGCTCTATGAGGCAGAACGTCTGAAGGCCCCGATCGCCCCGCAGCAGGGCGTGGATCTCGTCGACGACGATGAACCGCAGATCCCAGAACAGCGAGGGGATCTCCATATGCTTATTGATGAGCAGGGACTCCAGCGATTCCGGCGTGATCTGAAGGATGCCCCGCGGCGTCTTCATGAGGCGGCGCTTCTGCGTCTGAGGGACGTCGCCGTGCCAGCGCGTCACGGGGATGCCCGCCTCGTCGCACAGGTCGTTGAGCCGGCCGAACTGATCGTTGATGAGCGCCTTCAGCGGCGCGATGTACACGACCCCTACGGAGCCAGGCGGATCCTCGTCCATCAGCGTAAGGATCGGGAAAAAGGCGGCCTCCGTCTTCCCCGAAGCCGTGGAGGCCGTCAGCAGCACGTTTTCATCCGTGTTGAAGATGGCGTCTCCCGCCGCGTTCTGTACGGCGCGGAGGGTCGTCCAGCCG
The DNA here is from genome assembly GCA_017431365.1 of Clostridia bacterium. Lineage (GTDB taxonomy): Bacteria > Bacillota > Clostridia > Christensenellales > Aristaeellaceae > Firm-10. The sequence goes on from JAFRLF010000011.1 coordinate 22,814, forward strand.
GAGCGATAGATATAGTCCTGTATATAGGGCGCGTAGCGGTTGAACACATCCATGTCTCTTTCCTCATACGGTGAATTCCGCGTAAGCCGCGTCGGATTCATCCGAGACGGCCTCGGACTTGCTGTAGGTGAAGGTGTCCGAATTGAGCAGTTCTCCGACCTTCAAAGACGGGTTCTGATACAGCAGATCCAGCACTTCGATGTAGTCGCGGATGACTTCGCGGGGGGTGATGTTCCGGTCCGCGCCGATGCGCTCGTATTCGATGCGGATGAATACGGCCAGGTCGTCGACGGTGATCCGGCTCTCATTATATAAAAATCGCCCCGTCCAAAGGTCATGGCGAG